>DASWJZ010000137.1:0-23759 GCA_036396875.1 Propylenella sp. | reverse complement strand
CGCCTTCGCCTCGAGCGCCACGTCCTCTGCCTGGGCGAGGTAGACGAGCCGGCGGTAATTGCCGAAATAGAGGTCGCGCAGCTCCGGATGCCGGTCGAGGCCGAGCGGCTCGATCACGAAGCTTTCGAACTGGCGGGCGATGAAATCGGTGAGGAAGAAGGCGTCCATGTCGGCATCGCCGCGCGCCAAAAACGCCTCGGTGCCGGAATAAAAGGCGTAGCAATGCGGGCCAGGAATGCGCGCGACGCCTTCCTCCGCGCAGAGCTTGTCAAGGTCGCCCCGTGTTCCACATTCGGCGTAAGCGACGGCGATGCTGGCGTAGCGGCCGCGGTTTTCGCGGATCAGGGCGCGGACGCCGCCGGCGATCTTTTCGGGCCGGTTGTGCCAGATCGCCGGCAGGCACGTGAGATCGATATGGCGGAAGCCGTTCGCCTCGATCAATGCCGAAATTTCTCGCGCCAGCGCGCCGCAGGCGATCACCAGCACCCTTTCAGGCGCGCCGGCTTCCCCGCGGACTTCTCGGCCGCCGCGTCGCTCTTCGAGCCGGCTGGCGGGACGTTTGTCATTCACAGCGTCCATTTCCGCCCGCATATGGCATTTCCTGACCGCCCTGGCCAGATTACATTCGCACCCGAATCCTGGAGGGAGTCATGACAATGCTTCGCCGCGCGGTGCTGTTGGCCGTGCTCGCGGCCATGGGTCTCAGCCTCGCCGCCTGCGAGAACACCATCCGCGGCATCGGCCGGGATGTGCACCAGACCGGCCGCGCCATCGAGGACGCGGCGAAAGGGCGCTGAGCGGCGGCATCACAAGGCCGCCGCCTCTCGAAGCCGCCTCTCGAACATGTGCCTAGCCCGGTCGGCCGAACAACCGCTTCGGCTCGGTGAGCACGATCACGGCGAAGCTCGCCAGCGACAAAGCGACAAAGCTCAACGCCAGCGGCAGCACCGTTCCGTCATACGTCTGGCCCACGAATGCTCCGATGACCCCGCCCAGAAATGTCTGCAGGAATCCGATCACGGATGATGCCGTTCCGGCGACCTTGCCAAGCGGATCCATCGCAAGCGCGTTGAAATTCGCCCCGATGAAACCGAACATGCAGAACGCGACCAGCGTCAGCCCGTAGAAAATCCAGAACGGCACGTGGCCCTGATCGACCAGCGAAATCAGCGAAAGCAATGCCGACACCAGCGTGAATGCGGCGAGCGCGCCATGCGAGAGGCGCCGCATGCCGAATCGCTCCACCAGCCTTGAATTCGTGAAAGACGCGACGGCGATGAAGACCGCGCCGCTCGAAAAGGCGATCGGAAACAGGCTGCCGAGGCCATAGACCTCCTGATAGATCTGCTGGGCGGAGTTCAGGAAGCCGAACAGGCAGCCGAAGGCGAGAGCCGTCGCGATGGCATAGCCGGCTGCCACCCGGTTGGTCAGCACGATGCGGAACGCCTGAAGGACGCTGGGCAGCTCCAATGAGCGGCGGTGCTCGGCAGCGAGCGTTTCCGGGAGCCGGAGGAAGCACCACGCCATCATCGCCATCCCGAAGGCGGCGATCGCCACCAGGATCGCCCGCCAGCCGGCGACCATCAGGAGGCCCTGGCCAAGCGTCGGGGCAACGATCGGAACCGCCATGAAAACCATCATGGCGAGGGACATGACGCTCGCCATCTTGCGTCCCCCGTAGGTGTCGCGGATCACCGAAACAGCGATTACCCGCGTCGCTCCCGCGCCGATCCCCTGTACCGCGCGCATTGCGAGGAGGACGGCGAAGCTGCCGGCGGCGGCCGCGGCCAGGCAGGCGAGCGAATAGACGGCGAGACCGAAGAGCAGGACCGGGCGCCGGCCGAACCGGTCGGAGAGCGGCCCGTAGACGAGCTGGGAAAGGCCGAACAGGATGATGTAGGCGGTGAGCGGCAGCTGCCGCGCATTCTCGTCGGCAACCGCCAGACTTTCGCCCATCTCTTGCAGCGCCGGCAAGATGATGTCGATCGCCATGGCGTTGAGCGCCATGAGAAGCGCCACCATGGCGACGAATTCGGCGTAGGGAAGCCGCTTCGCGGGCGGATCCGCCGGCTTCTCGTTCATCAAGTCCTCGCGTGACGCCACTGGGGACGCTGCAGGAGGCGGGTAAAGTGAAAGATGCCACGCCTTGGCGGGAAGCTCAGCTCCCGCCCGGATCCACCGGCAGGCCCGCCTCGGCCCAATCCTTCAGGCCACCGAGATTGAGCACCTTCTCGTAGCCGAGATCGCGCAGGATTCTGCCGGCGGCGTCCGACCGCTTCCCCGAGCCGCAATAGAGGATGATGGCCTTGTCCTTCGGCAGCATCGGCGCAAAATCCGGCGCTGCCGATTGCGCCTGCGCTTCGATTGCCCCGCGCGGGATGTTCAACGCGCCAGGCACCTTGCCGGTCGCCTGTAACTCAGCCGGCTCGCGCACGTCGACGATGACCGCCTCGCCGCGGTCGAGCATGTCCTTGGCTTCGAGCGCTCCGATCGACTCGATGCCGCTCTTCCACCAACCGGGCATCGGAAGGCGTCCGCTACGCGGCCGCTGCGACGCCCTTGTCCTCGAACAGGCTCTTCAATTCGCCCGCCTGGAACATCTCCCGCACGATATCGGCGCCGCCGACGAACTCGCCCTTCACATAGAGCTGCGGGACGGTCGGCCAGTTCGAATACTCCTTGATCCCCTGCCGGAGATCGTCCGATTCCAGCACGTTCACGCCCGAATACTGGACGCCGAGATAATCGAGGATCTGAACGACCTGACCCGAAAAGCCGCACTGCGGAAAAGTCGGCGTGCCCTTCATGAAGAGCACGACGTCGTTCGATTTCACCTGACCGTCGATCCAGTCGCGTATCGCTGTCATGTCACTCACCTTCATGCATACCAGATCGGGTTACTCGACTTGGCGCACATGCGCGCGTCAGATCGGCGATGTTTCGGCCATGCGGCACCCCGAGCCTCAGTCCGGCGCACTCGTCTGCAGCGCCAGAGCGTGCAGCGCGCCGCCCATGTTCCCTTTCAGCGCCTCATACACCATCTGGTGCTGCTGCACACGGCTCTTGCCGCGAAACCGCTCCGACACGACTTCGGCGGCATAATGGTCGCCGTCGGCGGCAAGCTCACGGATCGAAATCTGCGCATCCGGCAGGGCGGCCCTGATCAGGCGCTCAATGTCGCTTGCACTCATCGGCATGGCGTCGCTCCGGAGCGCCCGGAATCGCGTCCCGGGCGCCGGCTCCAATGTGGGCGCGGCAAATCCCGAGGTCAATCCGCTGTCCTGCCGGCCCTGCCGGCCACGGATGCCGTCGGCTCCGCCATGAAATGCGGGAACCAGCCTTCATGCAGCTCCTTCAGGGCCGCAATCGGGGTTGGGCGGGCCTTCCCCAGGTTCAGCGCGGCGCCGCCTGTCATGCCGAGTGCCGCCAGCGGGACGCCGGCGCCCTCGGCGCGCGCCGTTATCTCGTCGCGGCGGTGCGATGGCGTCGTGACAAGATAACGGCCCTGATCCTCGCCGAAGAAGGCGGCGACGGGATTCTCAGGTTGGCCGATCGCCGCGCCAAGCCCCGAGGCCATCGCCATTTCGGCCAATGCCACGGCAAGGCCCCCGTCGGAGAGGTCGTGCACGGCGGTCACAAGCCCGTCCCGGACCAGCGCGCGGACGAAATCGCCGACGCGCTTCTCATGCGCGAGGTCGACCGGCGGCGGGGGACCCTCCTCCCGGCCGAGCACATCGCGGAGATAGAGCGACTGGCCGAGCCATGTGCCCCAGCCCGGCGGCGCGCCGGCGAGCAGGATCGCTTCGCCCGCCGCCTTGAAGGCGAGCGTCGCGCTCCGCCGCCAATCCGCGAGCAGTCCGACACCGCCGATCGCCGGCGTCGGCGGGATCGCCTCGCCGTTCGTCTCGTTGTAGAGCGACACGTTGCCGGAGACGATCGGGAAGTCGAGTGCGCGGCAGGCCTCGCCGAGCCCGGCGATCGCGCGGACGAGCTGCCCCATCACCTGCGGCTTCTCGGGGTTGCCGAAATTCAGGTTGTCGGTCACCGCGAGCGGCGACGCGCCGACGGCAGTCAGGTTGCGCCAGCATTCGGCGACGGCCTGTTTGCCGCCCTCGAAAGGATCGGCGTCGACGTAACGGGGGGTCACGTCGACCGACATCGCGAGCGCCCTGTCGCTGCCGTCGATGCGCACAACCGCGGCGTCGCCGCCCGGCTTTTGCACGGTGTTCCCCTGCACCAGATAGTCGTACTGCTCGAACACCCAGCGGCGGGAGGATAGGTCGGGCGAGCCGATCAGAGTCAGCAGCGCATCGGCCGCGTCGCCGTCCCGCGGCACGCTCTCGGGATCGAGCGGGGCGGGCGGCTTCGGGGCCGCCCATGGCCGGTCGTATTCCGGCGCCTCGTCGCCCAGCTCCTTGATCGGCAGGTTCGCGACTTCCTCGCCCAGCCGTCTGATGCGAAAGCGGAGATCGTCGGTGGTGCGCCCGACATCGGCGAAATCGAGGCCCCATTTCTTGAAGATGGCCTCCGCCTCGCCATGCTTCTCCGGCCGGAGCACCATCAGCATGCGCTCCTGGCTCTCCGACAGCATCATCTCGTAGGCGGTCATGCCCGGCTCGCGCGTCGGCACCCTGTCGAGATCGAGCGCGATGCCGAGATTGCCTTTCGCCCCCATCTCGACCGCCGAGCAGGTCAAACCCGCCGCGCCCATGTCCTGGATGGCGACGACGGCGCCCGAGGCCATCAGCTCCAGGCAGGCTTCCAGGAGCCGCTTTTCAGTGAACGGGTCGCCGACCTGGACGGTGGGGCGCTTCGCCTCGATCGTCTCGTCGAACTCGGCCGACGCCATGGTCGCCCCGCCGACGCCGTCGCGGCCGGTCTTGGCGCCGAGATAAACGACAGGCAGGCCGATTCCTTCCGCCCTGGAGTAGAAGATCGCATTCTTCTCCGCGATGCCGAGCGCAAAGGCGTTGACCAGACAGTTGCCGTTATAGCGGCGGTGGAAATTCACCTCGCCGCCGACCGTCGGCACGCCGAATGAATTGCCGTAGCCGCCGATGCCGGCGACGACGCCGGCCACCAGATGGCGCGTGCGCGGATGGTTCGGATCGCCGAAGCGCAGCGCGTTCAGCGCTGCAATCGGCCGCGCGCCCATGGTGAAAACGTCGCGCAGGATGCCGCCGACGCCGGTCGCCGCGCCCTGATAGGGCTCGATATAGGACGGGTGGTTGTGGCTCTCCATCTTGAACACGGCGACGAGGCCCTCGCCGATGTCGATGACGCCGGCGTTCTCGCCGGGGCCCTGGATCACCACGCGTCCGGTAGTGGGCAGCGTCCGCAGCCATTTCTTCGACGATTTGTAGGAGCAGTGCTCGTTCCACATCGCCGAAAAGATGCCGAGCTCGGTGAGAGTCGGCTCGCGACCGATCAGATCGAGGATGCGCTGGTATTCTTCGGCTTTCAGGCCGTGCGCGGCTACGAGGTCCGGCGTGATCGCATCGACGCTCAGCATTCCCTGGCGCCGCCGGTCCAGCGTCGCAAGTCGTCCTGGATGTCGTCGGCGTCGTCCGTGGCCATCAGCGGGCCGAACAGCCGCACGTCGGAGCCGCGCTTCGCCTTGATGACCTCGATGACGAGCTGCGGAAGACCCTGCGGATCGGCCCTGTCGACGATGAGGACGCGCGGCCGGCTCGGAGAGGACAGTTCGGGCGCGTAGGAATACTCGGCAAAAGCCTTGTGCTTCCCATCGAACCAGCATGTGCCGACATGGTTGGCGATCCGCTCCGCGATCGTCAGTGCGTCCTGGCCGGCGTGATACTGGATGTAGTTCTCCGGGACGGTCTGGCAGGCGGCGAGCAGAAGACTGGCGCACAGGAGGAGGGTTCGCTTTGCCGCGTCACCCTCGGGCGAGCGGAGATCGACCCGAGGGCCCAGAATTCCGCGGCTTCTGGGCACTCGGGTCAAGCCCGAGTGTGACAAGCCCTTGGGGGTAAGGCCATGTGCGGTGGCCCGCCTGACAAGGGAGAGGGCAGGGCGCCCACGCCGTTCTCCACGCGCTCTCATGCCGCTCGTTCCATCGATTCTCGCATCAGGCTTTCGAACAGGGGAAGACCGTCGGTGCCACCTTGCGCGGCATCGGTGAGGTCCTCCGGGTGCGGCATCATGCCGAGCACGTTGCCGCCTTCGTTCAGGATTCCGGCTATGTCGTGGCGGGAGCCGTTCGGATTGGTGCCCGCGGCGTAACGGAAGATGACGCGGCCTTCGCTCTCCAGCCGATCGAGCGTCGCCTCGTTGCAAAAATAGTTGCCGTCGGCATGGGCGACGGGGCAGCGGATCAGCTGCCGCGGCCGGTAGGCGCGGGTGAAGGGGGTCTGCGTGTTGGCGACCTCGAGCGTCACCTCGCGGCAGACGAACTTCAGCGAGGCGTTGCGCATCAGGACGCCGGGCAGCAGCCCCACCTCGCAGAGCGTCTGAAAGCCGTTGCAGACGCCGAGCACGAGCACGCCGTCCTTCGCCCGTTTCACTACCTCCGGCATGATCGGCGATCGCGCCGCGATGGCGCCCGAGCGAAGATAGTCGCCGAAGGAGAAGCCGCCCGGCAGCACGATCAGGTCGACGTCCGGCAGCGCCGTGTCGCCGTGCCACACGATCTCCGCCTCGCGTCCGGTGGCGCGCCGCAGCGCCGCCGCCATGTCGCGCTCGCGGTTGGTGCCGGGAAAAAGGACGATGGCCGCCTTCATGCGTCGTCCTGTACCTCGACGCGAAAATCCTCGATCACCGTGTTGGCGAGGAGTTTTGCGCACATATCGTTGAGACGCGATTCCGCGTCACGCGCGTCGGCAAGCTCAATGTCGAAGAGCTTGCCCTGGCGGACCGAGGCGACGCCGTCGAAGCCGAGCGCGCCGAGCGCGCCCTCGATCGCCTGGCCCTGCGGGTCGAGCACGCCGTCCTTCAGCGTGACGAAGATGCGCGCCTTCATCGAGCTTTGCCCGGGTCTTGCGCTACTTCACCAGCACCGGGCCGGTCTTCGTCTTCTCGTTCTCGTTCAGGATGCCGAGCCGGCGCGCCACCTCCTGATAGGCCTCCAGCATGCCGCCCAAATCCCGGCGGAAGCGGTCCTTGTCCAGCTTATCGTTGGTGGAAATGTCCCAGAGCCGGCAGGAATCAGGCGAGATCTCGTCGGCGACGACGATCCGCATCAGGTCGTTCTCCCACAGCCGCCCGCACTCCATCTTGAAATCGATCAGCCGGATGCCGACGCCCAGAAAAAGGCCGGACAGGAAGTCGTTGACGCGGATGGCGAGCGACATGATGTCGTCGATCTCCGGCGGGCTCGCCCAGCCGAACGCCGTGACATGCTCTTCCGACACCATCGGGTCGTTGAGCTTATCGTTCTTGTAGTAGAACTCGATGATCGAGCGGGGGAGCGCCGTTCCCTCCTCCATCCCGAGCCGCTCGGCCAGCGACCCTGCCGCGACATTGCGCACAACCACTTCCAGAGGAATGATCTCTACCTCTCGGATAAGTTGCTCGCGCATGTTGAGCGCGCGGATGAAATGGGTTGGAATTCCCATTCCGTTCAATTGGTTGAAGATATACTCCGAAATCCGGTTGTTAAGAACGCCCTTGCCGTCGACGATCTCGTGCTTCTTGGCGTTGAAGGCGGTGGCGTCGTCCTTGAAATGCTGGATCAGAGTGCCCGGTTCGGGGCCCTCATAGAGGATTTTGGCCTTGCCCTCGTAGATGCGGCGGCGGCGATTCATGGCTTTCATCGGTCAGGATATGTGGCCTTCGGGCGGGATAGGCAAGGCGCGGGGTCAGCGCCAACCCATGCCGCGCGCGGAACCTAACGGAAAGGCCCCTCCGACACAACCAAGGCGTTTTCGCCCGCTAGGAGTGCCGGCAGCGCCGTTGCACTACTGGCGCTGCCCGGTTAGGGAAGCCGACGCGGTTCCGAGGAGGAGTTGATGACGACGTTCGACAAGCGGAAGGACGCCTTCGAGAGCAGGTTTGCCCGCGACGAGGAGCTTCGCTTCAAGGCAAACGCGCGGCGGAACAGGCTGCTCGGTCTCTGGGTGGCCGAAAAGCTCGGCAAGAGCGGCGACGACGCGGAAAGCTATGCGCGCGAGGTGATCCGCGCGGACATGGAGGAAGCGGGGGACGAAGACGTGTTCCGCAAGGTTCGCGCCGACCTCGACGCCGCCGGCGTACAGCAGTCCGATCATCAGATCCGCCGCACGATGGAGGAACTGATGGCGGAGGCCGTCGCCCAGATCGAGTCCGGCGTCTGAGGGCGAAACGGCCCCTATGACCCTTCGCAAACGTCTTGACGCGGGAGAAACGCTCTACACTGCGTGGTCTGCGATTCCGGATCCGCTGGTAGCGGAGTTTCTCGCGCGGGCCGGCTTCGACGCCGTGACGCTCGACATGCAACATGGCTGCCACTCGACGGAAAGCGTGATGCGCGGCGTGCCGGCCGTGATGCTTGCGGGCAAGCCCGCGATCGTCAGGATTCCGGTCGGCCGCTTCGACATGGCGAGCAGGGCGCTTGATTTCGGCGCCGCGGCGGTGATCGCGCCGATGGTGAATTCGCTCGCCGATGCGCGGCTCTTTGCCGCCGCGATGAAGTTTCCGCCGGTCGGGGAGCGCTCCTGGGGTCCGACGCGGGTGCTCGGATTGCGGGGGGAAAAGGATCCGCAAGCCTATCTTGAGGCCGCCAACGGCGACACGCTGGCGATCGCGATGATCGAGACCCGCGCGGCGCTTGCCGTGCTGGACGAGATTCTGGGTCTTCCGGGGATCGACGGCGTCTTCGTGGGCCCGTCCGATTTTTCGATTGCCTGGTCGGGCGGGAAGCGGATCGATCCGGGCAACGGCGACATGCTGAAAGGCGCCGCCGACGTCGCCGAAAGAACGCGCAAGGCCGGCAAGATACCCTGCACCCTTGCGATCACCGGCGAGGCCGCCCGAAAATTTCGGGACATGGGGTTCCGGCTGATCGCGCTCGGCAGCGATTTCGGCTACCTCACTGCCGGCGCGGCGGCCCTTCTGCAGGCGTCGAAGGGATAGAGCGCTCCCTATCGCCCGGGGCTTGAATCCGTCGGCTCGGTGGTGGCGCCGCCCGGAACATCGATCGCCCCGGGCGTCTCCCCGACCTCGCCCGGACCGACTCGCGTGTCGAGCTCAACGTCGGTGTCGAACTCGGGCCCCGAATCGGCCGCTGCTTCAGAAGGCGCGGTTTCCGGCGCGGCCGTCGAACTGGCGGCCGGCGCGGCCGGGTCGCCCGGCGACAGGGCTTCGTCGGTGGTGCGAACCATCTCGATGAACGCGAATGCGACATAGATCAGCACGATGATCCCAAATACGACGAGCCCGATGAGCATCGGAAAGCCATAGGTGCGCCGCGAGCGTGGAATCGCGACATCGGTCGGCTTGGAAGCCGTGGCCCGATGCGGAACAGAGGGGCCGTCCCGATAGGTCGGATAGGGATCGAGTCCTTCGCCTTCGACACCTGGCGGCTGGGTCGTGTCGTCGATCGGGCGGCGTGCGGGATCGGCCATGGAAATCTCCTATCGGCACGAAAGCCAAACGAGCCGCGCCCGGCGACGTTCCAAGCCGGCGAACGATCCGGCAAAGAAAACGGCGCCGCTTTTCAGCGGCGCCGCTCATAGATAGGACGATGAGGCGCTACTGCGCCGGCTCGGGCGCCGGTTCGGGCGCGGGCTCCGGTGCCGGCTCAGGCGCCGGTTCGGGCGCGGGCTCGGGCTCAGGTTCCGGTGCAGGCTCCGGCGCGGGCTCCGGGGCCGGGGCGGGCTCGGGCGCGGGAGCGGGCTCTTCGGTCGTGATATCGACGTCGGTGGTGTCCGGTTCGTCTCCGCCATAGACGAACCAGCCGATGATGAGCACGGCGATCACCAGCGCGCCTACGATGAAATAGAGCGTGTTGTTCGATCCGCGTGGCCCGCGCGGATTGCCCCTGTTATCTACGTTCACCATGCGGAGTTCCTTTCCGGTGCAACATTCCGGCCGAGAAACGGTGTTGCCCTGTCCTTCGTTCCCAGCGAGGAATAATTCCTTCGCAGGCGAAAATTGCGCCGACAAAATGACGGCATAGAGGCGACGCCGCGCATTGCCTCATCGCCCGGGTTGCGATGGGCGGCGCAAATTGCGGGTCAGCTCTCCCCGAACACCCGGCGGAAAATCGTATCGACGTGCTTCACGTGATGGCCGAGGTCAAACTGCGCCCGAAGTTCCTCTTCGGATAGCGCGGCGCGCACGGCGGGGTCGGCGATGAGCTCGCCGAGAAAATCGGCGCCGCTCTCCCAGGCCCGCATGGCGTTTTTCTGGACCAGCGCATAGGCGTCCTCGCGCCTCAGCCCCGCCTGCGTCAGGGCGAGGAGGACGCGTTGCGAATGGAGGAGACCGCCGAGCCGGTCGAGGTTCCGCTGCATGGCTTCGGGATAGACCACCAGTTTCTCGATGACGCCGGTCAGCCGGGCCAGCATGAAATCGAGCGTCACGGTCGCGTCGGGGCCGATCATCCGCTCCACCGATGAATGGGAAATGTCGCGTTCATGCCAGAGCGCGACATCCTCCATGGCGGGCAGCGCATAGGCGCGGACCATCCGCGCCAGCCCGGTCAGGTTCTCCGACAGCACCGGATTGCGCTTGTGCGGCATGGCCGAGGAGCCTTTCTGGCCGGGCGAGAAATACTCCTCCGCCTCGCCGACCTCGGTGCGCTGCAGGTGGCGGATTTCGGTGGCGAGACGCTCGACGGAGGATGCGACGACGGCGAGCGTGGCGAAAAACATGGCGTGCCGGTCGCGCGGTACGACCTGCGTCGACACCGGCTCCAGGCGGAGAGACATGGCGCGCGCCACGTGCTCCTCCACGCGCGGGTCGATATTGGCGAACGTGCCGACGGCGCCCGAGATGGCACAGGTCGCGACCTCCTCGCGCGCCCGCAGAAGCCGGTCACGGGACCGGCTGAACTCGGCAAAGGCGAAGGCGAATTTCAACCCGAGCGTTGTCGGCTCGGCATGGATGCCGTGCGAGCGCCCGACCGTGGGCGTGTTCCTATGCTCGAAGGCGCGCCGCTTCAGCGCGGCGAGGAGGGCGTCGACATCGGCGACGAGAATGTCGGCGGAACGGGTCAGCTGAACGGCGAAGCAGGTGTCAAGCACGTCGGAGGACGTCATCCCCTGATGCACGAAGCGCGCCTCCGGGCCGACGATCTCGGCGAGGTGCGTCAGGAAGGCGATGACATCGTGCTTCACCTCGGCCTCGATGGCGTCGATTCGGGCGAGGTCGAAGACGGCGTCGCGCCCCTTCTCCCACACCTTCGCAGCGGCTTCCTTCGGCACCAGGCCGAGATCGGCCATCGCATCGAGGGCGTGCGCCTCGATCTCGAACCAGATGCGGTATTTCGTCTCCGGAGACCAGATGGCGGCCATCTCCGGGCGGCTGTAGCGCGGAATCATCCGGTTCTCCGTGGGTCGGGGACAGCGCCGCATAGCAGAGCCGGGCAGGGCCCATCAACGGTGGCATGGTGTGGGATTCCGAGGGCGTTCGGCCCGGGACGCTTCATGGTTCGTCTATGGGCAGCGCCGGGGTGTCCTTGATCGTGGCGACCACGATGCGGGACTGGACGTCCGTCACCAGGTCGTTGTCGAGCAGCTTCAGGCGCAGGAAGCGATCGTACGACTCGATGTCTTCGGTGATCACCTTGAGCAGGTAGTCAGCCGCTCCGGTAATCCGCTCGCAGAGAAGGACTTCCGGCCACAGATTCACCAGACGGTCGAAGTTCTCCATGTTCTTGCGGCTCGGAAGGCCGAGTTTTACGAACGCATAGGCGACGAAGGAGAGCCCGACTTTGTTGCGGTCGACGAGGGCGACGATCGCGCGGATCGCGTTGCTGTCCTTGAGCCGCCGGATCCGACGCCACGCCGCTGTCTGGCTCATGCCCGCTTCCCGCGCTACATCGGCGATCGAGCGCGAGGCGTCCTTCTGCAGTGCCCGCAGGATTCGGATGTCGGCGGGATCGAGCGTGCCGTCAGAGGTCATCGGGACGGCGCATGCCGTAGCGTGCGCGCCAAGTCGGAAGCAGATCGCTGTCGGACGACTCGGCAGTGTAAACCGCTTTGGCGATTGCCCGGGCAAGCGTCGCTGCAGCCGCGGCGCAAAGCGACAGGAGAGCATGCGGGCCGGCGGGCGCGCCGCGCTGGGCGGTCGCCATGGCGTAGACGGTATCGCCGTCGAACGGCGTGTGCGCCGGGAAGACGGCGAGCGCAATGCCGTCGTGGGCAGCGACGGCTACGCGCCGCGCGTCGGATCGCGACAGGGCGCAGTCGGTGGCGATGAGTGCGAGCGTGGTGCTCGCAAGCGGTTCGGTGCTCTTGACGACCATATCGGCGGCGTCCGCCGGCAGCGATTCCGGAAGCCCCAGGCCGCCGAATTCCCGGTTCCGTTCGAACGGCGCGGCGCGGAAGTGCGGCGTCGTGCCGAGCGTGACCCGCCCGAGCGCGTTGACCGCGGCGAACGCGGCAAGCCGCGTGCCGTCGGCGAGCGTGGATTCCGCCACCCCGAAGCCGCCTTTCAGATCGGCGGTCGTCGCTCCCGCGCCGGCACCGACGCTGCCGCCTTCGCCTGGCGCCCCCGCCGCCTCGCAGGCGGAAAGACCTAGGGCGCGGTAGATCGAGTCGGCTCGCGCCTCCGCAATGGGCTCCTTCGCCCCGCCATTGGCGAGATCGAAGAGCGCCGAGCCCGGCACGATCGGCACCCGGGCCGCGCCGACCGCGAATCCCCGGTTGCGGCGGATCAGCCATGCCGCCGCGCCATCCGCTGCCGCAAGCCCGAAAGCCGAGCCGCCGGACAGCACGACCGCGTCGACGCGTTCCACCAGATTGCCCGGCCGCAGCAGGTCCGTTTCCCGGCTCGCCGGCGCGCCGCCGGAAACATGCACGGCGGCAACCGCCGGCTCGTCCGGCAGGAAGACGGTGACGCCCGACTTCAGGCCGGCATCCGCCGCATGGCCGATCCTCAGCCCCGGAAAGCCGCTCACGCAAACAGGTTTGGAAAGAGCCCGAACAGGCCGACAAGGATCAGATACAGCGCGACAACGTAATTGAGGATGCGCGGCACGATCAGGATCAGGACGCCGGCGATGAGCGCGATCAGCGGCTGGATCGTCGCGGCGGTAATGGTCAGCTCCATTTCTTGATTCTCCCTATCGCGAACGCCTGATGCGGCGGGACGCCGGCGGTGCGCGAATACCGGAATGAGTCAGCGAGCTGCTCAGTTCCTTAAACCCGTGGCCGCCCCCGATGCCAGCCTCGGCGCGATGAATGTAAAAGCCCCGGCGCGACGCGCCGGGGCAAGATGGGACTGGAGCTTCCCGCCTCGGCGCCCATTGAGCGCCGGACGGAACCTGCAAAGCCGGCCTACATGGCCGACATTTCGTCGTACTTGCCGTCCGTCCACTCGTAGAAGACGTAGCCGGGCAGCGAGACGTCGCCAACGTCGTCGAATTCGAGCGTGCCGAGAACGGTCTCGAACGTCCCGTCGTTCAGCGCGCCGACAACGGCGTCGAATTCGGTCGAGCCGGCGCTCTCCACCGCGTCAGCCCAGGTCTGGATGGCGGCGTAGGTGTAAAGCACATAGCCTTCCGGCTCGATGCCCTTGGCGCGGAACTTCTCCACCAACTCGGCGGCGCCGGGGGCCTTCCGCGGATCCGGCGAGAAGGTCATCAGCGTGCCTTCGCCGGCCGGGCCGGTGATCGCCCAGTACTCGTCGGTCACCAGTGCATCGCCGGAGACGAGGATCGTATCCATGCCCTGCTCGACCATCTGGCGCTTCATCAGGCCGGCTTCGGTGTGGTAGCCGCCGACATAGAGAACGTCGATCTCCGCCTGCTTCAGCTTCGATACGAGCGCGGTGTAGTCCTTCTCGCCCGCCGTGTACGACTCGACGAGCGTGGCCTGCTTGCCGGCCGCTTCCATGGCGGCCTGCGTCTCGCGCGCGAGCCCCGCGCCATAGGCGGTCTTGTCGTCGATGATGGCGACGTTCTGGTCGGCGAACTTCTCGGCCAGATAGGTGCCGGCGACTTGACCCTGCTGATCGTCGCGGCCGCAGACGCGGAAGACGCCGGGGCCCGGGCGCTCCTCGGTGAAGGCGGGGTTCGTGGAGGCCGGCGAAATCTGAACGATGCTCTCGTCGTTGTAGACCGCCGAGGCCGGGATCGACGAGCCGGAGCAGAAATGCCCGGCCACGAAGGCCACGCCCTCGCCGGCGAACTGGTTGGCGACGGCCACCGCCTGCTTCGGGTCGCAGGCGTCATCGCCGATCCGCAGGACGAGCTGCTCGCCGTTCACGCCGCCAGCGGCGTTGAGGTCTTCAACCGCCATTTCAGCGCCCGCTTTCATCTGCGCGCCGAACGAAGCGTATTGTCCGGTCATTGGACCGGCGGTGGCGATCGTGATGTCGGCCCATGCCGCCCCCGTCAGCGCAAACGACATCGCCGCGCTCGTCAGTAAAAGCTTCTTCATGATGTCTCCCTCTTTCTTGAAGTTTCGACCCGCCTCGACTGTCTTGAGCGGGCCTTTCCTGTCGGATCAGGGCTCAAATGCCCCACCTGGCTTGCATTTAGCGCATTTCTTCGCCGAAAGGAACGGCAATGAGCGGCAATCCGCTCTCGTGGTTCACGCGCGTTCGCGCCAGCCGAACGGGCCGGAGGCGTGGAACAGGAAGCCGTATTGCGTGCGCATCTGGGCTGCCCGCTTCAGCTGCCGGCCGGCGGCGGCGGCGGCCATCAGGATCACGAAATCGACGAGCGAAAAGTAAAGCGCTGCCGGCAAAGAGCCGAACGGCAGGTAGAACGAGCCGTGGAACAGGCTGAAATGAATGAACCGCGTCGCGGCCGTGAGCAGCACGATATAGACGACGAGCACGCTCCAAGACGACCAGGTGAGGGCGGTCGCACGGCCGGTCAGCCAGGCTGCCCCGCCGCCGAGAAAGACGGTCACCAGCAGAAAGTCGACGAGCGAAACTTCCCAGATTGCCATCGAACCACCCTTAGTGACGCCCGCCTTCCAAGTATGCGGCGCGGACTTCCTCCTTGGCAAGAAGCTCGGCGCCCGTGCCGGACATCGTCACCTCGCCGTTCACCAGCACATAGGCGCGATCGGCAAGCCGTAGCGCATGGAAGGCATTCTGCTCGACCAGAAAGACGGTCAGCCCCTCATTCCTGTTCAGGTCGCGGATCACCGCAAAGATCTGTTTGACGACCAGCGGGGCCAGTCCCAGCGACGGCTCGTCAAGCAGCAACAGCCGTGGACGGCTCATCAGGGCGCGGGCGATGGCGAGCATCTGCTGCTCGCCGCCGGAAAGCGTTCCGCCGCGCTGGTGCTGGCGCTCCTTGAGCCGGGGAAAGAGGGTGAAGACGCGCTCGAGGTCATGATCGAACGTGTCGCCCTTCGTAATGGCCGCGCCCATCTGGAGATTCTCCAGCACGGTCATGCGCGGGAAGATGCGGCGCCCTTCCGGGGACTGGGCGATCGACCGCGACATGATGAGGTGGGTCGGCAGGTTCGTGATTTCCTCGCCGTCGAAGCGGATCGTTCCTTCGCGGGCGCGCGGATTGCCGCAGATGGTCATCATCAGGGTCGACTTCCCGGCGCCGTTGGCGCCGATCAGGGCGACGATCTGGCCTTCCTGGACGTCGATGTCGACGCCGCGCAGGGCGATGATATTCCCGTAGTAGGTCTTGACGCCGCGCACCGACAGAAGCGGCGCGGCGCCATTGCCGCCGCCGCTCATTCCGCGCCCTCCAGGGTTTCCAGCCTCTTCTCGACCTCACCGACCTCCTCGTCCTCGACGCCGAGATAGGCGGCGATCACTTTCGGGTCGTTGCGGACATGGGCTGCGGCGCCGTCGGAGATCTTCACGCCGTAGTCGAGGACGACAATATGGTCGGAAATCTCCATCACCACGCCCATGTCGTGCTCGATCAGCAGCACCGAGACGCCATGCTCGTCGCGGATGAAGCGCAGGAGTTCGTTAAGTTCGGCGGATTCCCGCGCATTGAGCCCGGCGGCGGGCTCGTCGAGGCAGAGAAGCTGCGGATTGGTGCACATGGCCCGGGTGATCTCGAGGCGCCGCTGCGCGCCGTAAGGAAGGTCGGCCGCCGGATCGTCGGCGCGATCGGCGAGATCGATGCGCTCCAGCCAGTAGACTGCCCGCTCCACGGCGGCATCGCGTGCGCGATGATAGCTCGGCAGCATGAGGATGCCGCCGACCGTGTAGGAGGAGGCGATCATCAACTCGTTGTGCTGCGCGACGAGCAGATTTTCCAGGACGGTCATCCCGCCGAAGAGCCGGATGTTCTGGAACGTGCGTGCGATCTTGGCGCGCCAGGCGATTTCGTGGTCCGGCATGCGCTCGAGCAGGAATACGGCGTCCGCGCCCTCAGCCGTCCAATGGTGCCCGGAGCCGGTGAGCTTACGAACTGCGTCGGGGCCAAGGCCGCTGCCGTGGAGCATGATGATGCGCCCCTCGGTCGGCTTGTAGAAGCCGGTCACGCAGTTGAAGACTGTGGTCTTGCCGGCGCCGTTCGGACCGATCAGGGCGGTGATGTCTCCGCGCCCGGCGCTGAAGGACAGATCGCCGACGGCCACCAGGCCGCCGAAACGCATGGTCAGGTGCTCGACCTTCAGGATCGGACTGCTTTCCCAGCGGGGCGGCGACGGCGACCCGGCGGCCATCAACGGCCCTCGCCCTGGGCGACAAGGTCGGCCCCGATCCGCTTCTTCTCGCGGAGCGCGATCGAGGGGACGCGGCTCGAAATCAGCCCGCGCGGCTTCCAGACCATGATAACCACCATCGCAAGCCCGAAGATCAGCATGCGGTAGTGGGTCGGCTCGAAGGTCGGCCCGAAGATGTCCTTCAGGAAATCGAGGTTCCGCAGGACCTCGATGCCGCCGATCATGACGATGGCCGCGCAGACGACGCCGATCTGCGAGCCGAGCCCGCCGAGCACGACGATGGCGAGGATGATGGCCGACTCGATGAAGGTGAAGCTCTCCGGCGAGATGAAGCCCTGCCGCGTGGCGAAGAAGGAGCCGGCGAAGCCGCCGAACATCGCGCCGATGGCGAAGGCGGTCAGCTTCGTGTTGCGGGTGTTGATGCCGAGCGAGCGGCACGCGATCTCATCTTCGCGCAGCGCCTCCCAGGCGCGGCCGATCGGCAGCCGGCGCAGCCGGTGGGTGACGAAATTGGTGAGAAGCGCCAGTGCGAGGATGATGTAGTAGAGCCAGATAAAGCGGTGGACGCTTGCATATTCAAGGCCGAAGAACGCGGCGACGCCGCCCTCGTCGCGGGTGAACTCCAGGCCGAAGAGCGACGGTTTCGGGATGCCGGAAATGCCGTTTGGGCCGCCGGTGAATTCCTGCCAGTTGATGAGAATGATGCGGACCATCTCGCCGAAGGCAAGCGTCACGATGGCAAGATAGTCGCCGCGCAGCCGGAGCACGGGGAACCCGAGGATGATGCCCCAGAAGGCAGCCAGCATGCCGGCGAGCGGCAGGCAGACCCAGAAGCCGAACCCGGTATACTGGGCGAGAAGGGCGAACGAATACGCGCCGACCGCGTAGAACGCGACATAGCCGAGGTCGAGCAGGCCGGCGAGGCCGACGACGATGTTCAGGCCCCAGCCGAGCATGATGTAGGTGAGAATCAGAATCGCCAGGTCGATGAACTGCCGTCCGCGGGCCGGCGTGAACTCCAACACCAGGAAGGGAAGGGCAAGCGCGAAGAGCAGAAGCACCGGGCCCGCGATACGGCCGAGGGTGTCGAGCGTCTGGATGGACGGCGCCAGCCTGCCGATGCCGAGCGAGATCGGGTGCGGGCTGCGGAAGATCAGAAGATTGAGCAGCAGGCGGCCGGCAAAGACGATGGCGACGGCAATGATGAGAAAGCGCCAGCGCGCCGTCATCTCCAGGGCGCCGACGCCCAATTCGGTCCGCAGGCCGAGGAAGAAAAAGCCGAGCGCGGTCGTGATCAGCGCGACCAGCGCGGCGTCTTTCAGGGACTCCATCAATATCCCGCCGCCCTGCTTCGGCACGGCGTGGACGGGCGGCTCTCCGGCGGCGGCCGCTCGCCAGGCTTCGACGTCGCGCTGCTCTCCGAGCGCCTTCGTGCTGGCGACGCTACCGACCGCCTCGTCTGCCATGCCCTATACCTTCTCTACGTCGGGGCGGCCGAGCAGGCCGGACGGCAGGAAAATCAGCACGATGGCGAGGATCGAGAACGCAGCCACGTCCTTGTACTCGACGGTGAAATAGCCGGACCAGAAGGTCTCGATCAGGCCGATCAGGATGCCGCCCAGCATCGCGCCGGGCAGCGAGCCGATGCCGCCGAGCACGGCCGCGGTGAAGGCTTTCACGCCGGCGAGGAAGCCGATGTAGAAGTCGATGACCCCATAGTAGAGCAGGTACATAAGGCCGGCGACGGCGGCGAGGCCCGCGCCCATGACGAAGGTCAGCGAGATGGTGCGGTCGACATCGATGCCGAGCAGCGCCGCCATCTTCTGGTCCTGCTCGCAGGCGCGCTGCGCGCGGCCAAGCGAGGTCTTCGCGATCAGCAGCGTAAAGCCGGCCATGAGGACGAACGTCGTGACGATGATGATGATCTGCATGTAGGACAGCTGCACCACGATGCCGCCGCCCTCGCCGCCGCCGGCGATCTTGAAGCCGCCCGAGATGATCGGCTGCAACGGCTTCACGCGAGCGCCCTGCGTCACCTGCACGAAGTTCTGCAGCACGATCGACATGCCGATCGCAGTGATCAGCGGCGCCAGGCGGAAGGAGCCGCGGAGCGGCCGGTAGGCGAGGCGTTCCACCGTCCAGCCCCAGACCGACGTGAACGCCATCGCAATGATCAGCACGATCAGCAGCGCCAGAAGCATGAAGGCGAGGCCGGCCGATGCGGTCAGTCCGAGCGCCAGGATCATCATCAGCGCAATGAACGCGCCGATCATGAAAATGTCGCCGTGCGCGAAGTTGATCATGCCGATGATGCCGTAGACCATCGTGTAGCCGATGGCGATCAGGCCGTAGATCGAGCCCAGGGCCAGCCCGTTGATGAGCTGCTGGAGGAAGTATTCCATCCGACTCCGATCCCCCTCGGAAGTCCCGTTCAGTTTGCTCGTGCCGGGCGGGCCCGGAACTCACCCCCGCGGCGACTAGGTGTAGCAAGGCGCCGGTGAAGGCACAACGGGCGCCGCAAATGGCCGGCGCCCCGAGCGGCCCTCGTCAGCGTTCGAGGCATTCTCGATCCCAACGGCCGAGATCGGCGGCGGCCTCATAGGTGGAATGCAGGAAATCGCCGACCGCCTGCGCCGGTTCGGCATGCCGCCGCAGATCGTCGTAGGGCAGCAGAAACAGCCTGAGGTCCGCGCTGTAGCGCGCCTCCTTCGGCAGCGTCGGGGCGGCGGAGAAATCCGGCGGCTCGGGATAGGCGTAGGCGTAGAAGGCCGGCCGCTCGAAACCGTCCCTCGTTCCGGGCCAGAAGCCGCAACTCCATAATTCGTGCGAGTAGGCCTCGCGCGTGACCCAGTCCGCAACGTTCGGAATGCCGCCCGGATGCTTGGGCGCCGGCCGGCCCGAGAAGCGCGTCATGGCGAGATCGAAGCTCCCCCAGAAGAAGTGCGCCGGGCTCGCCTTGCCGAGAAAACCGCTAAAAAACCGCTTCAACGCCATGTCGGCGATCGACAGAATGCGCCAGAGCCGCTCGGCGATCTCAGGTTGATATTCCGACACGCTCCTGTTCTCGCCAAAGGGGATGGCTTCGACCAGCTCGACCGGGACCGGCCAGATGTGGACGGTGACGCCGAGGGCGGCGAGGCGCGCCGTGAACTCGTCGTAGAAGTCGGAGATCGATTGCGAGACGAGCGGAATCGTCTCGAGATTGCCGTCGCTCGTCGCGATGGCGAGGCGATGATCGAGGAAGTCGAAGTCGATCTGGAATGTGCGGGTCCCGTCCGGGATGGCGGAGGTCGTCAGGCCTCGCGCGGTGAGATAGAGCGCCACGTGCCACCAATGGTTCTGCACGGGCGCGCGTGCAAGTCGCACCTTGCCGACCATCTGCGACCACATGTGGATGGTGGCGCAGGTGTCCAGCCAGCCGTCGACCGGCGCCTCCGGCCAGGGGTCGGAAGAGACGGCGCTGCTCATCGCGGCGGCCGGGCCGCGCCGCGCTCCGAAACGATCGCGGCCGCCTCCTTGAAGGCGTGGTTCGCGGCCGGCACGCCGCAATAGATCGCCGCCTGCAGGATCACTTCCTTGATTTCATCCGGCGTCAGTCCGTTGTTGAGCGCCGCCCCGACATGCAGGCGGAACTCGTCCCAATGGCCGAGCGCCATCAGGGCGGTCAGCACCATGCACGATCGCGTCCGGCGGTCGAGCCCGGGCCGCGCCCAGATCTCGCCCCAGGCGTATCGCGTGATCAGGTCCTGAAATTCGCGGCTGAATTCGCCGACGCCGGCGGTCGCCCGGTCGACATGCGCATCGCCGAGGACCGCCCGGCGCACCTTCATGCCACGCTCATAGGCGTTGCTCACGCGCTCCCTCCGGTCAGATAGCCGAGCACGATCCGGTTGAAGTCCTCTGGACGTTCGACATTCGAAAGGTGCGCCGCCTCGAGCACCGCCTTCTGCGCGCCGGGAATATGCTCGACGATATATTTGCCGCGCTCGGGCGTGGTCGCCGGGTCGTGGGCGCCGATGACGACAAGCACCGGCGTCTCGATCACGCCCAGCCGGTCGCGCAGGTCCATGTCCCGGATGGCGGCGCAGCAGCCCATGTAGCCGGCGGGCGGCGTCGCGTGGATCATGGCGCGGACGCGCTCCACCTCCGCCGTCTCGCGCGCGCGGAACTCCGGCGTGAACCAGCGTTCCACGATGCCGTCCGAAACCGCCTGCATGCCGCCGTCCGCGACCGCCTTGACGCGCGCCTCCCACATGTCGCGCGGCGGCATGAAGGCGCTGGTGTTGCAGAGCGCCATGCGCGAGAAGCGGCGCCGGTTGCGCATGGCGAGTTGCAATCCCGTCATCCCGCCCATCGACAGGCCGCAGAACGCGGCGGTCTCAATGTCGAGCGCGTCGAGCAGGTCGATCACGTCCTGGGCGAGCCGCTCCAGGGTATATTCGCCGGCCGGGGCGTCCGAGCCGCCGTGGCCGCGCTGGTCGTAGCGGATGACGCGGAAGCCGAGCCCGGCAGCCGCCTCCGCCTGGCGGTCCCACATGTGGAGGTTGGTCCCGAGCGAATTGGAGAAGACGAGCGGCGGGCCGTCCTCGCGGCCTTCGATCTCGTAGTTGATGCGCACACCGTCATTCGTCCTGGCCGCCGGCATCACCTTCCTCCATATCGCGTTTCGCCATGTCGAGCGCCGCATCGATCATCGCGTCAGCGCTGCCGAGATAGCGCGCGGGGTCGAGGGCCCGGTCAATTTCGTCGGCGCCGATATTTCCGGCAATGGCCGGCTCGCTCCTGGCGATGTCGGCGAGCGGTCGGCCGCTCGCGCGTGCGAGCTTCGAGGCGGCCTCCACCCGGTGATGCGCCTCGGCGCGGCCGATCTTCGCTGCAAGCGCCATCGTCAGGCTCTCCGCGAGCGGCAGGCCGAGCGCCGCGTCGAGATTCGCCCGCATGCGCGCAGGGTCGATTTCCACGCCCTGCAGCAGCGTGCGCAAGCGCTCCAGGCTGCCGGCCGCGAGCACGAAGAGGTCGCGCAGCGTCTCCCATTCCGCCGCCCAGCCGCCCGCCCCGCGCTCGTGTTCCTGCTCGAGGCTCATCACAAGCGTCGCCATCAGTCCTGCAACGCGGCGGTGATTGGCGCGGATCGCCGCGGCGCCGACAGGATTGCGCTTGTGCGGCATGGTCGAGGAGCCGCCCTTGCCGGGCGCCGCCGGCTCGAAGGCCTCGGCGACTTCCGTCTGCATGAGAAGCATCACGTCGGTCGCAATCTTGGCGGCGGCGCCCGAAACTCCGGCCAGCGCCGCGGCGATGTCGAGAATTTTTCCCCGCTCGGCGTGCCACGTCACCGGCGCTTGCCCGAGCCCGAGCCGCTTGGCGAGGGCGGCGCGCACGGCAAGGCCCCTGTCGCCGAGCGCCGCGAGCGTGCCGGCCGCGCCGCCGAACTGCAGCGCCAAAGACTCGGTCGCGGCGCGCTTGAGACGGGCGGACGCCCCCGTGAGCGCGGAGAGCCAGACGGCCGCCTTGAAGGCGAAGGTGATCGGCAGCGCCTGCTGCATCAGCGTGCGCCCCGGCATCAATGTCCCGCGGTGGCGGCCGATCAGTTCGGCCAGCGCCTGCATCGTGGCGCGGAGATCGCCGCGCATGGTTTCGAGCGCGCGCCGCGCCTGCAGCATCAAGGCGGTGTCGATCGCATCCTGGCTGGTCGCGCCCATATGCACGAAGCCGCGCGCCGCCTCGTTCACCTTGGCGGTCAGCGCCGCCACCAGCGGGATCGCGGGGTTGCCGGCGAGCGCCGCCTCGCGCCCGAGCGCGGCGATGTCGTAGAGGGTCGCGTCGCAGGCCGAGGCGATCGGCCCCGCCGCCTCTTTCGGGATGATTCCGGCCTCGGCCTCCGCCGCCGCCAGCGCCGCCTCGAAATCGAGCATCGCCTGCAGCAGCGCGCGGTCCGAGAACGCTTCCGCGACCGCCGCGGAAGCGAAGATCGGCGCGAGGAGCGGGGAGGGGGCGTCCGGCATCGCGCCCTCTCATATCAGGAGTGCCGCGCTTTAGCCTCCCCCTTCGGCGGAGAGGTACTTGCGCTCCGCGCGCTCGATCAGCGAGAGCAGACGGTCCGCCGGCGGCGGCAGCCGGCAGTGGGGCGCGAGTCGGAGGATCATCGTCTTCCACTCGTGCTGAACGAGTAGCTCCGCCTCGGGGAGATCGGCGCCGAGCGGCCGGCCGCACACCGGCGTGGCGGCGGCGAACTCCGGGTCCGCGAGCAGGCGCTCGATCTCGAGAAGATCGGCTTCGGCGAGGCGCGCGCGTGCGCCAACCTCGCCCGCCGCGTCCTTCAGAAGGATCGCGCCGTCACCGAATATCTCGACGCTGCGGACGGGCTCGCCGGTCTTTCCGGATATCTCGCGCTTGACGACGCGGACGAAGGTTTCCGCGCCGTCCTGGGCCGCCGCCGGCGGTCCCGTCAACTGAAGCGCAAGCGCGGCGGCCAGAACCGGCAGCCGCTGCGCCCACACTGCCACGCTATTCCGCATCAATCCTTCGTCGGCGCGCGGCCCGGGCTTCCGCTACCGCGCACCACCCGATTCACTTCGACGATCTGCGGCGCCGCGAGAGGTGCCGGGATGACGATGTCGTAGGCGAACCAGACGTCGCCACCGGTCGGCGTATCGCCGACATTCGACAGGTTGATGCCGCCCTCGAACACCCGCTTGGCGCGGCGGAACACCTCCATCGTCACGTGCGTCGCGCCGAGCCCGTGGTCGCGATAATAGTGCGCGATCACCCGATAGGTCCCCGGGTCGGGAATCGTGTCCACCGTGATCTGCTCGCTCGTGCAGGTCGTGACGCAGTCCCGGTAGAGCAGCGGATCGTCGTCGGCGCTGTTCGGGTCGCCCCAGTTCGGGTTGGTGTTGAAGTAATAGACATCCTCCGTGCAGTGCCAGGTCGCATTCCCTGCGCAGGACGGCGGCCTGAGGCGAAGGTCGACGTCTGCGCCGAGCTTGTTCCAGCTCATCAACA
>DASWJZ010000136.1:0-2721 GCA_036396875.1 Propylenella sp. | reverse complement strand
CGCAGGATGCGGAAATGATGGCCGCCCTCGCCTTCGAAATAGAGGACGGCGTCGACCATATGTTCCAGTACGCGGGGGCCGGCGATCTGCCCGTCCTTGGTCACGTGGCCGACGAAGACGACGGCCGCGCCGGTCTGCTTGGCGTAGCGGATGAGCGCCTGCGCCGACGCACGGACCTGCGTGACGGTGCCTGGCGCAGAGTCGGCCTGCGCGGTCCATAGCGTCTGGATCGAATCGACGACCAGGAGGGCGGGCGGCCTGTCGTCGGCCAGCGTGGCGAGGATATCCTCGACACTGGTTTCGGCGGCGAGGCGCACCGGCGCTTCCGCAAGCCCCAGCCGATCGGCGCGCAGCCTGATCTGAGCGACGGCTTCCTCGCCGGAGATGTAGACAACCGGCTGGCCGGCATTCGCCAGCGCCCCGGCAATCTGCAGGAGCAGCGTCGACTTGCCGATGCCAGGATCGCCGCCGACAAGGAGCGTCGATCCGCGCACCAGTCCGCCGCCGGCGACACGATCGAACTCGGCGATGCCGGAGCGGGTGCGCGGCGCCTGGTCGCTGTCGCCGGAGAGCGCGGTTAGCGTGATGATCCGGCCCTTGCCGAGCCGGGTCGTCGTCGGCCCCGCGGCCACACCGGCCGCCGAGCCTTCCTCGGTCATGGAGTTCCACTCGCTGCATTCGTCGCAGCGGCCCTGCCAACGATTGGAAACCGCCCCGCAGTTCTGGCAGACGAATTGCGATTTCAGGCGGGTGGCGAGTTTGGACATGTAGCCCCAATGTTCTTGTTATGTTCTAGACGAGACTCCCTGCAATATCAAGCCACGAGCCGACAAGGCTTTGATAAGGCTCCCGAACGTTGCGGGGTGGTGGGGTGCTCGATTGGCGGATAGGTTCTTCGCGCGCTACCGACGGTGGACGCGGAGCACCAACAGGACGGCGTCGGAGCGCGTCCTAAGGAGATCCATCGCGATGAATGTGTTCACCTGTCCTTCGATCCCTCGATCGCTGACCGGGGCCGTGATGAGGACCGCCTTTGGGTTCGCCCTGTTGGCAGCGGGGGGCGGGGCTGCGTTGGCCGACGATCCGAAGGTCCTGCCGATCGATGCCGGCGCCCTGCAGGCAACCCTGGACACCCTGGCGGGTGAGATGCTGGTTCCCGGCGCTGCGATGCTGTTGCGGACGCCGGAAGGCGAGTTCGTCGCCACCTACGGGGTGAGGGGCCTCGACGATCCGACGCCGGTCACCATCGACGACCACATCCGCATCGGCTCGAACACCAAGACCTGGACCGGAACCGTGATCCTGCAACTGGTGCAGGAAGGCAAGATCGCCCTCGACGACCCGGTTTCGAAGTATCGGCCGGAGGTCCCGAACGGCGACAACATCACGATCGAGATGCTGCTGAATATGCGGAGCGGGCTGTTCAACTATTCGACGACGTTTGCTCTCAACGACGCTCTCGACAAGACACCGGAGCGCGCCTGGGAGCCGGACGAGCTCCTTGCCATCGCCTATCCCATGCCGCCTTACTTCGAGCCGGATCAGGGATACACCTATTCCAACACCAATACGGTCCTGCTCGGCCTGATCGCCGAGCAACTTGACGGCAAGCCGCTGGAGGACATTTTTCAGGATCGTCTGTTCGCGCCGCTCGGCTTGACGGAGACGCTGTTGCCGGCGCGGGCTTCCAACGCCATTCCTGCGCCGCACCCGCGCGGCTACATGTTCACGAACAACGTCCTGACGCTGGCCACGAACGCAATTCCGCCCGACCTCCAGTTCGCTGCGGAGAACGGCACGCTTCTTCCGAACGACCAGACCGATACGAACCCGTCGTGGGGCTGGGCGGCGGGCGCCGGAATCTCCACAGCGAGCGATCTGGCGGACTTCGTCGAAGCAATGACCACCGGCCAGCTTCTCGAGCCCGAGATGCAGGCGATCCGGATGCAGAGCCCGAGACCGCAGAGTGCGGACAACCCGGGGGGAGCCCTCTACGGGCTCGCCATCGCGAAGTTCGGCCCTCTTTACGGGCACACCGGCGAACTGCCGGGGTTCAATACGTTCATGGGTAGCGATCCCGTCAACGGCGTAACGCTGATCGTGTGGACCAACCTCGCGCCGGCTGCCGACGGCCGCGATCCGGCCACGACGATTGCGCGCGCCCTCCTCGGCCAGATCTACGCGGCGCCGCTGTAGTCGGTTGGCTGCGCGCACGCGACTGTTCCCGCGAGCGGTTTCGCTCCGGGTCATGCGCATTCCTTGCTTCCCTGTCGCGCCTTGCGGCGCTCCTCGCCTCTTGTGAGGCCAAGGGTTGGCGGGCGCCCGGCTCACGCCGTGCGGTAGTCCGCGAAAGAAATGGGGGCGCTTGTCTGGCGCCCGCCGTGGCGTCTTTGGCCGTCGCTTTCGCGCCAGCAAGCGGATCTCCGGCTCCCATGGAAGAGAGCCGCGCCGCCCGCGAAGGTGGGGATACGCCCCACGGCCGGGATACCAGCCTCGCGGTTGCCCACAAGACATGCCGGCTGACTACCTCGCGTCCGACCACCCGACATGCGATGTGCGAGACCGCACGCGGGCGCCACATCCCGGCTCCGCGCAAATGACGCCTCATGAACGCGCCCTTGGTAACGAGCCGGGACGATGAGCAGTATGCGCCCGGTCAGGTGGGGCGGGGATAACTTTCGTGGAATTTATTCTTATCCCCGGTCGCCGGAGCGGTGGTAG
>DASWJZ010000135.1:0-21930 GCA_036396875.1 Propylenella sp. | reverse complement strand
CGCCGCGGGAAGCGCCGCCCAGGCGCGTTGCGCGCTCTTTGCGGCGGCGACCGCCTCGTCGACCAGCGCCGCATCCGCCGCCCACACCTCGCGCACCGCCTCGCCGGTCGCCGGGTTGATGTCGGCGAAGCGCTCCCCATCTTCGGGCGCACGGTCGGCGCCGGCGATGCGGGATTTCAGGGGTTCCGGTCGGGCCAAGCGGAAACTCCGTGCGGAAGTGGGCGTTGCGCGGCGGGCGAGGGGCGGGCGGACCGCCCCCAGCCTTGCGGCGGCGCGGCCGCATCCCTATAAAACCGACGGCAGGCGGGTGTATAGCTCAGTTGGTAGAGCAGCTGACTCTTAATCAGCGGGTCACAGGTTCGAGTCCTGTTACACCCACCATCCTGCTTCGCGCTCCGCGCTCCGCAGGATTTGCCCCAAGCCAGATGGCGAAGCAGGATGCCCTCCGAAGCCTTGGCGAAGGAGGGCTGAGCGCATGCGCTATGTCTATTTGCTTGAGAGCAGATCGATCACCGGCCAACGCTACGTTGGCGTGACCTCCAATTTGAAGAATCGCCTTTCCGACCATAATGCCGGCAAATCCCCGCACACATCGAAATACGCGCCGTGGAAGCTCGTGACCTACATTGCTTTTTCCAACGACCGCAAGGCCGAAGGTTTCGAGCGCTATCTGAAGTCTGGCTCCGGCCACGCCTTTGCGAATAGGCGCCTGTGGTAGGCGTGACATCGCCCGGCGTAGAACCGACGCTGATCGCGCCTAGCCGTAGCTACCACCGGAAGGAGTCGGTCGGAACGCATCGATCCGTGCGCTTGAAATGCGCGGCGACTCGATGCAGAAGCGCTGCCCCATGAACGCACCCTGGCGTCACCACTTTATCGCACAAATGCAGGTCGCTTGGTTTGCGGACCCGAGCGGCCTGCTCTTTTATTTTGACAAGCGGGAGCCGAAGAAAGGCATCCGCCATCAAGGGCCGAGGGGCATCTTCCATGAGGAGCATTTCTACAGCGCGGTGGACTACGACACTGGCGAGAAGGACGTCGCCCTAGAGCTCTATCTGGGACGCGTGGTCGAGCACAAGGCAGCCCCCGTCATCAAGAAGATAGTCACGGCAGCACGCGCAGGTAAGACGCCGCAGTTGACCGCTCAGGAGCGCGCTGATTGGAACGCCCTTGTCTACTACCAAATGAAGCGCGTGCCCGACTTCATCAATCGATACGCCGCCGACCTAGAGGCGGGATACGAGCGGGGCATCATTGAGGTAGAAGAGGGCTATCGGCCGCTCACCGAGAGCGAGAGGGCAATCGTTGCCGACCCTGTTACTCGTGAGCGGATCATCAGGAATGTCCGCGTCGGCGCGCAGGCCTCCTTCAGCCAGATGGTGGCCGCGAAGCAGGCTAGCATTGGGATGGTGATCGTTAGGATCACCGATCCGAAAAAGGCGTTCATCATTGGCAGCAAGCCGGTCGTGCAAATGAAGGCTCCGGGCTTCACTGAGCTTGCACCCGAAAAGGCGGAGCTTTGGCTACCCATCGCCAGTGACGTTGCGGTGGCTCCCGGCGGCCAGCGTGGATCAGAAGTTCTCCTCACGGCGCACGATCACCGGCTGATCCGCAGGTTGAACCAGCTTTCCGCCGCGCAAAGCAGCATTATCGCCGGTTGCTCGAAAAAGCTGATCGCCTCTCTGATCTCTCCGCGCTAGCCGCCGGTACCAGGGGGCCTTTCGCCACGTTGCAGCGGCGCGGCAAGAAAAGAAAGTAGGCGGCCCAGGGCGGCGGGGGCAAGTGCCGCCCTGGGCCTGAACCGGCGGCCCACCCGGCCGCCGGTCTCGAGCCGCTAGCGCGGCCGGAGAGCGTCACTCGGGCACGCCGAAGATCTCGAGCTTGCGAACCATGTAGCGGGCCGTGGCGCTCGGGTAGCCGCTGGCGTCCACGGTCGCCCCGTCGTCCCCGGCCTTGTAGGTGGCCAAGATGCCGTCGGCGGCGGTGGCCTGCCACCAAGAGCGCCCGCCACTCACGACGATTGAGATCACGAGGCCGTCCCCCGCGCCCACGGGCAGGTCGACCTCGTCGGACAGCAGGTCGGTCAGGGCCGGGATCGTCGCCGCTGCGCTTCCCCCGTTGAACGTCAGCGGGGTGGGGGTGGTCGCGAAGTCGTAGGGGTCCCCCGAGGCGGCGCGAATGCCCACGTAGGCCTTCGTGATCGGCAGGTCGAGCGTGCCCGCCCGCAGCGTGGCGCGCACCTTTGAGCCGACGGTGTTGACGGCGGCGGGCGTGAACATGAAGCGGCACGTGTTGGTCCCGATCCAGGTGGTGGTGGCCGAGCCGCCGACATGGTCGTACTCGACCCGCCACGCGCCGGCCGGGGCCGCCATCAGCCGCGCGCGCAGACCGGCGGCGGCGATGACGCGGCGGCGGCCGGGCCTCACGCGAACAGCTCGGCGCGGCGCTCGGTGGCCTCGGCGCGCTCGATCAGGCGCGCGTCGGTGAGCGACGCGCAGTAGCTCAGGAGCAGCCGGCCGCCCCGGTCCAGGTGTTCCGAGACGCTCTTGAGCGCCGCCAGCCGCGCCGCCTCCGCCCACGGGCTTGCGGTCACTGCCGACGCGCTGCCCGCCCCTTTGGGCTTGACCTTCTTCTCCTTGTCGGGACCAAACTCGCGCATGACCGTCGTCGTCACCGGGGCCGCCGGCTTCATCGGCTATCACGTCGCGCGGCGGCTCGCCGGGCGCGGCGCGCGCGTCGTCGGCGTCGACAACCTGAACGACTTCTACGACACCGAATTGAAGCGGCGGCGGCTCGCCGAGCTTGCCGGCCTTCCCGGCTTCCAGTTCCGGCGGGTCGAGCTGTCGGACCGCCGCGCTCTCGCCGACGCGCTGGCGGGCGAGCGGGTCCGCCGTGTGATCCATCTCGCGGCCCAGGCGAATGTCCGCTACGGGCTGGAAAACCCGCACGCCTATGTCGAGTCGAACGTCGCCGGGCACCTGAACGTGCTCGAATTCTGCCGCCACGCCGACGGTCTCGAAAGCCTCGTCTACGCGTCCTCCAGCTCGGTCTATGGCGGCGGGAGCAAAATCCCTTTCCGCGAGGATGGCGTCACCGACCGGCCGAACTCGCTCTATGCGGCGACGAAGAAATCGCAGGAGATGATGAGCGCGGTCTATGCCGACATTTTCGGGATTCCGCAGACCGGCCTCCGCTTCTTCTCCGTCTACGGCCCGTGGGGCCGGCCGGACATGGCCTATTGGCTCTTCACCGACGCCATCCTGAAGGGACGGCCGGTCCGGCTTTTCAATCGCGGCGACATGAGCCGCGACTTCACCTACATCGACGATGTGGTCACGGGCGTCATCGCCGCCTCCGACGCGGCGGGGGAAAAACCGGGCCACCGCATCTACAATATCGGCAACAGCCGCCCGGTCGTGCTCCTCGACATGGTGCGGATTCTGGAGCGTCTTCTCGGCGAAGAGGCGCGGCTCGAACTCCTGCCGCCACAACCCGGGGAGGTGCCGGCGACCTATGCCGACATTTCGGCGATCGAGGCGGCTCTCGGCTTCCGCCCGGCGACGTCGCTGGAGGAGGGGCTCCACCATTTCGTCGACTGGTTCCGCGCCTATCACGGCCTCGGCTAATTCACGTTAGCGGCTCGGGGAGAGCGCGAAGAGGTCGGCGATTCGGGGCCATGACGCGGCCGGATGACGCGCGAGGATGTCGAGCAGCTCTTCAAGGAAATCCCACGTCCCCTCCTGGTGGATCAGATGGTGCGTCAGGAGGCCGATCGGCTCGCGGTCCCCGCTCCGCCGCCGCTCGACCTCCCGGCAAAGGAGGGCGTAGGCTGCGCTTCGCGAAAGCGGGCCGCGCGTCGTCCAGTCGATCAGGTCGATATGCGTGTTGATCCAGTGCGGGGCGTCCGCCGGCGCGGGACCGTAGGTGGAGAGGCCCGGCAGTCCGGCCTGCCCCCTCGCTTCCCGCACCGTCGCGGATATCCGGTTCCAGGGCGGCACCAGAACCGGCAGGAAGCGGCGCGGAAAGAGCGCCTGCAGGCGCTCGCGCCCGGCGCTAAACTCGTCGAGGACGGCGGCGAGCGGGCGGTGGTCGCCCAGCTCCATCTTCTTCTCACCCTCCGGACTATGCCGCATGTGCTGCCAGCCGTGCTGCAGGACGGCGGCGGCCGGCTCGTCCGCCAGCCGCGCGGCCAGCGGCGCGTCGGCGCCTTTCGGAATGATTGCGAGCGCGAGGGGGAGCCTGTTGCGGCGGGCGAGGCGGAGAAGCCGGTCGAGCGCCGGCGTCGCGGTCTCCGCGTCGTCGTCGCGCCACCAGAAGGCGATCTGCGTGCTCCTGCTCGCCGCATCGTCCAGGACGCGGAGGAAGCGCGCGCTCGCTTCGTCGCCGTCCGCAGGGCCGGTCATGCGGCGCGCCGACGTGCGCGCGATGCGCGGAGTTTCTCGGCGACGAAGTCGAGACCCGGCGCCGTAGAGAAATTCTTGCGCACGCTCCTGCAGCCGGCCTGGCCAAGTTTCTGCCGCAAGGCCGGGTCGCCGATCAGCCGCCGGATCGCTTCGGCCAGCGCCCGCGGGTTCTTCTCCGGCACCAGCCAGCCGTTGTCGCCATGCGCGACAAGCTCCGGAATGCCCGACACGTCGGTGGCGAGAACAGGCACGGCGAAGGCCTGCGCCTCCATCAGGACGTTCGGCAGCCCGTCGCGATCGCCGGACGCGGCGAGCCGCGAGGGGAGGACGAAGAGGTCGGCGCGCTCAAGCAGGTTGAAGATGAAGCCGCGGCTCTGCGCACCGTGCCAGACGATGCGGCCGCCGAGACCTAGCCGCTCTCCGTTCGACTTCAGCCGCGCGGCGAGCGGGCCGCCGCCGGCATGCTCGAACCGCCAGTCGAGGTCGCGGGCAAGCGCAAGCGCCCGCAGCAGGTCGGCATAGCCCTTCTTCTCCACCGCCCGGCCCACCGAGACGATCGTGAAGGGGCGGTCGCGCCGGCGCGTCCGTTCCGGCGGCTTCGGGAAGCGCGAGAAATCGAGCCCGTGGTAGACGAGATGCACCTTGGCCGCGTCGGGTGCGAGCGAGCGGAGATAGTCGAGGTTGGCGCGGGTGCAGGTCACGCCCCAGTCGGCATCGCCGAGCTTTTCCGACAGCTCCCAGGGGGGCGTCGTCCAGATGTCCTTGGCGTGGGCGGAGAAGGACCAGCCGAGCCCGCGGATCAGCGCCGCGTAGCGGGCGACGGAGGCGGGCGTGTGGAGGAAGTGCGTGTGCAGCCAGTCGATGTCGCCCGGCAGTTCGCGCGCGAGCACGCAGGCCTGCCCGAAGCGCCGCCAGCGATTGGCGGTGCGGTCGCGTGCGAAATCCGCCTGGAAGGCCTTGACAGCGGGTGCAAAGCCCGGCTGCGCCTCGGCCCATTTCCGCCCCTCGCGGACGCGCGGCGGGTCGTCCTTCAGATATTCCGGCAGATAGAGAACGTCGGCAGCGATCTCCCGATGGAGGTCGTGCACCGCGCCTTCCGTCGGATGCCGAAGCGAGACGATGAGCTGGGCGATGCCGCGCCGCTCGAGGCCGAGAATCTCCTGGGCGATGAACGTCTCGGACAGGCGGGGATAGCCCTTCACGATCGTCGCGATCCGGTTCATGGTCTCCCGCCTCCATCGCGGCCGGCCCTGCCCCCGGGCGGGAACGGCGCCCTATCCGGGACCTGCCATTGCTATCGCCGAGCGAGCCCCGACGCGCAACCTTCCGGACGGTCCATCTCGATTTCGAGAGCGGGACATTCGACGGCTGGAGCGTCAAGCGGCTGAGCGGCGCCCATTCCGCTGCGGTCCAGTCGGAGGTCGTGCGCGCCGGAGCCAGGGCATGCCGGTTCGAGCTGCGGCCGGGGGACTACATTTCCCAAGGCCACCGCGCCGAACTCCGCGACCCCTACAACGTGGTGTGGGACGAGGTTGTCTGGTACGGCTTCAGCACGCTCATCGCCCCTGATTTCGAGTTGCCGGACGCCATGGGCTGCGTGCTCGCCCAGTGGCATGACCAGGCGAAACTCGGCGACCCGTCAGGGAAGCCGCCGATCGCAATTCGCTACCGAGGCGGCCGGCTCTTCGTGACGGGCGCCTACGGGCGCGTCGCTTCGCCCGATCCGGACATCCGCTACGAGTTCTGGAGCGCGGCCGACTTTCCTCGCGGCGTCTGGCATGATTTCGTCTTTCGGGTCGACTGGTCGCGGCACGGACGCTCTGCGATCGAAGCCTGGCTGAACAGGCGCAGAATCATCGCTTGGCGCGGTCCGCTCGGCTATGAGAACGAGGCGGAGGGGCCGTATTTCAAGCTCGGCGTCTACTGGTCGCCGCCCGGTCCGAAGCCGATCGTCGTCTACCACGACAATTACAGCCGCGGTCATTCCTTTGAGGACGTGGACCCGTCCGCCCTCCACCACGCTCAGCCGGATCATGCGTAGGCAGCGATGCGCGCTGGTGATGCTGCCGGGAGACGGTTTCGCCCCCGAGCGGCTGAGCGAGTCGCTGATGACGGCGGAATTTGTCGGCCTGGGCGATTTCGGCGAGGTTGTGCCGCTTCGGGTTGCGGAACACAGCGTCAGGTCGGCCCTTGCCGCCGCCGCCAGGAAAGCGGTGGAGGAAGGCTTCGATTGGCTCCTCGCGGTTGGTCCTGCCGAGACGCTTGCGCCCGATATTTTCGTCAAGGTCGCGCCGGCGCTCCGCCTGCACGACGCTATCTGGGGCGGCGCGTCGCTGGCCGAGACGGGGAGGCTCGAGCGCATTACCCGGCTGGCGGCCCAGGACCTGCCGCAACTTTTCCACGCGGCGCTCGCCTGGTGGATCGGCCCCAGCCACTTCGTGCGGCCCGCGGCGGCGCTACCGCCCCTGCATGGCCCGGAGACGTCCGGTTGGTATGGCGACTACCTCGTATCCCTGTGGAGAAGCTGCCGCCCCTACAAAACGGCGCAGGGCCTTACCGTTTTCCGCGACATCGTGCCGCCGCTGGCGGACGAGGATCGCGTGCGCCTTGTTGACCATCTGGAGCGCGAGCCGGTCTTCATGTCAATCCGCGTGGCGGATCGGACGCTCCGCGTGCCCTATACCGGCCTCAACCCGGTCATCGAGCGCGACCAGATGCGGGGCTTGTTCTTCGAGCATGAGGAGCTGCAGTTCCTCGCCGACCGCCTTCCGCGCGGCCTGCGCATCCTCGACGTCGGCGCCAATACGGGAAACCACACGCTCTTCTTTGCGACGATCATGGAGGCCGAGATCGTGATTCCAATTGAGCCGCATCCGCGGTCGGCCGACGCGATCCGGACCGTGGTGGACGCTAATGCGCTCACCAATGTGGACCTGTCGCTCCTCGGGCAGGCGGCCGGAGACCACGACGGCGCGCTCCGGGCGGTGCCCTCCGGCACCGCCGGCCTCGGCGCGATGCGTTTCGTGGTCGATCCCGCAGGAACTGTGCCCGTCGCGCCGCTTGACAAGCTGGTGCAGGGACGCATCGACTTCGTCAAGATTGACGTGGAGGGGATGGAGATGGAGGTGCTGGCTGGGGCGCAATCCCTGATGGCCAGCTGCCGGCCGGCGCTTTACATCGAGGTGGTCGACGAAACAATCCCGGACTTCATGGCCTGGATCGACGTGAACACTTACCGCATCGAAAAGCTCTTCCCCGACAAGACCCATTGCAATTACCTTCTGCTTCCGGCGGAGGGATCGTGAAAGGTGTGAGCAGATGACAATTCGGAAAGCTGTTGGCTTGGCGGCGCTCGTTCTTTTCGGAGCGACTGCGGCGCGTTCGGAGGATACGCCCGCGCTGCCGGCCCTGGTGGAGCCGCCGTTTCTCGAAGCGGCGGTCAAGGCGGGCGAACTTCCGCCGATCGGCGAGCGCATTCCCGCGCATCCGGCGATCGTCGACATGGAAGACGCGGGCAAGACGCCCGGCCGCTACGGCGGCACGTTGCGCCTCATCGGCGGCAGCGCGAAGGACACGCGCCTCCTGGTCATCTACGGCTATGCCCGTCTCGTCGGTTATGCGCCCGACTACCAGATCGTGCCCGACATCAGCGAAAGCTTCGAGGTCAAGGACGACCGCGTCTTCACCTTCCATCTGCGGCCGGGGCACCGGTGGTCGGACGGCACGCCGTTCACTTCGGAGGATTTCCGCTTTTATTGGGAGGACATGGGCAACGATGCGGAGGTCGCGCGCTTCGGCCCGCCGAAGGAACTGCTGGTCGATGGCGAAAGGCCCAAGGTGGAGTTCCCGGACGAGACGACGGTGCGCTATTCGTGGTCGAAGCCGAACCCCTATTTCCTCCCGGCGCTCGCGGCGGCGCAGCCCATCGAGATTTTCCGGCCGTCGCATTACCTGAAGCAATTCCACGCCAAGCACGCCGGCCGGGAGACCGTCGAGAAGATCGCCGCAGATGCAGGCGAGCGAAACTGGGTGGCGCTGCTCTACAACAAGGACCGGTCATACCGGAACGACAATCTCGACTACCCGACCTTGCAGCCGTGGGTGCTGAAGACGCAGCCGCCGTCGGACCGCTATATCTTCGAGCGCAACCCGTACTATCACCGCATCGATGCGAACGGGCTGCAGCTTCCATACATCGACCAGGTGGCCCTCGCCGTCGCAAGCTCCGATCTCATCCCGGCGAAGGTGGCGGCCGGCGAAGCGGACCTGCAGGGCGCCTATCTCGGTTTCTCCAACTACACCTTCCTTAAGGAGGCGGAGGAGCGCAGCGGCTACAAGGTCAGGCGCTGGCTTGCGACCAAGGGGGCGCGGATGGCGCTCTATCCCGATCTCAATGTCGTCGATCCGGTGCTGCGCGAGCTTTTCCAGAAGGCGGAGTTCCGGCGCGCGCTCTCGGTGGCGATCGACCGCGACGACATCAACAACACGATCTTCTACGGCGTCGCCACGCCGTCCAACAACACGGTGCTGCCACAGTCGGAATTGTTTAGGGACGAGTACCAGACGAAGTGGACCCAATACGATCCCGAGCTTGCCAACCAGCTCCTTGACGGCCTCGGGCTAACCGAACGGGATAAGGACGGGGTCCGCAAGCTGCCGGACGGGCGGCCGCTGCAGATCGTCGTGGAGACGGCCGGCGAGGAAACGGAGCAGACCGATGTCCTGGAACTGATCCGTGATCACTGGAAGGATGTCGGCGTTTCGCTCTTCATCAAGCCGTCGCAGCGGGAGGTGTTCTACAACCGGATCAACGCCGGCGAGACGCAGATGGCCGTTTGGTGGGGGCTGGAGAATGCGATGCTGCGGCCGTCGATGAGCCCGGCGGAGTTCGCGCCGCAGACGCCCGACCAGTTCCAGTGGCCGGCCTGGGGCCTGTGGGCGCAGACCAGCGGTCAGATGGGCGAGGAGCCGACGCTGGAGCCGGTGACGCAGCTCATGGAGCTCAACCGGAAATGGGGCGAGGCGGAAACGCCCGAAGCTCGCGAGGCGGTCTGGCACGAGATCCTCGAGCTCTGGACCGATCAGGCCTTCACGATCGGAATTGTATCGGGGGTCGAACAGCTCGTCGTGGTCAGCGACAAGCTGCAGAACGTTCCGGAGAAGGGCACCTACAATTTCGACCCTGGTTCCTATTTCGGCATGTACCGTCCCGATACGTTCTGGCTGAGCGAAGGATAGGATCGGCTCATGCTCGCCTTTCTCGTCCGGCGGCTGATCACTATGGTGTGGACGCTGATCGGCATCAGCGTCCTCGTGTTCATTATCATCCAGCTGCCGCCGGGCGATTATCTTTCGAGCTACATCGCCGAGATCCAGGCGCAGGGCGAGCGCATCGCCGACGAGAAGATCGCGTTTCTCAGGGAGCAGTACGGGCTCGATCGGCCGCTCTGGCAGCAATATCTCGTCTGGGTCACGGGCCTGTTGCAGGGTGATCTCGGATATTCCTTCGAGTACAACCAGCCGGTGGCGGACGTGGTCGGGGACCGCATGTTCCTGACCATGGTGCTGAATTTCTTCACTGTGCTCTTCATCTACGTCGTGTCGTTTCCGATCGGCGTCTATTCCGCCACGCACCAATACAGCGTCGCCGATCACGGCCTTTCGTTCCTCGGCTTCCTGGGACTGGCGACGCCGAACTTCCTGCTCGCGCTGATCCTGCTCTACCTCGCCAATGTCTGGTTCGGGACGTCGATCGGCGGCCTGATGGATCCGGAATACATCGACCAGCCGTGGAGCGTCGGCAAGGCGCTTTCGGTGCTTGAGCATCTCTGGGTGCCGGTCGCCGTCATCGGAACGTCCGGCACTGCCGGCATGATTCGCCGGCTGCGCGCCAATCTCCTCGACGAGTTGCAGAAGCAGTATGTCACGACGGCGCGCGCCAAGGGCGTGTCGGAAGGACGGCTGCTCCTCCGCTACCCGCTCCGCATGGCGCTTAATCCCTTCATCGCCGACATCGGCAGCCTGCTGCCGCAGGTCGTGTCCGGCTCGGTGATCGTATCGGCGGTCATGTCGCTGCCGACGACCGGGCCGATGCTTCTGTCCTCCCTGCAGAGCCAGGACATGTATCTGGCGGGCTCGTTCCTCATGTTCCTCGCGGTGCTGACGGTCGTCGGCATGCTCGTCTCCGACATCCTGCTCGCCGTGCTCGATCCCCGCATCAGGCTTACCGGGGGGGCGGCACGGTGAGCATGCCGATTGCGCATTACATCTCCGACGAGGCGTTCGATCCGGAGGCGACGGTCGCGCCGGGCTCGCAGCCGTCGGAACGGTACCTGAACGCCTCGCAGGGCCAGATCATCTGGTGGCGTTTTATCCGGCACCGCGTCGCCGTCGTTTCGCTCGTCGTGCTGGGCCTCAGCTACGCACCGATCCTCGTCAGCGAGATCATCGCTCCCTACGACCTGCACCACCGCAATTCCGGCTTCATCTACGCGCCGCCGCAGCCGGTGCGCCTCTTTCACGAGGGGCAGCTCGTCGGGCCGTTCGTCTATCCGCTCGACTTCGAGCTGAACATGGACACGCTGAAGCGCGAATATGTGGCTGACCGCTCCGAGCCGCAGCCCATCCGTTTCTTCTGCTCCGGCGATTCCTACGACTTCTGGGGACTCTTCACCGCCGACTTCCACCTCGTCTGCCCGCCGGAGGACGGCACGATGTTCCTGTTCGGGACCGACCGGCTCGGGCGGGACATGGCGTCCCGGCTGATCTACGGCGCGCGCATCTCGCTGACGATCGGCCTCGTCGGCGTCACCCTCAGCTATCTGATCGGCATAACGATCGGCGGAATGGCGGGCTATTTCGGCGGCTTCTTTGACGCCGTCGTGCAGCGCCTGACGGAGATCCTGCGTTCCATACCGGAACTGCCGCTGTGGATGGCGCTCTCCGCCGCGCTGCCGGTCACCTGGGACCCGCGCATCATCTATTTCGGCATCACGATCATCCTGGCGCTGCTCGATTGGCCGAGCATTGCCCGCGCCGTCCGCTCAAAGCTCTTCGCTCTGCGCGAGGAGGATTACGTCGCCGCGGCCGAGATGATGGGTGCGAGGCCGTCGCGAGTGATCGCGCGGCATCTCCTGCCGAACTTCACCAGCCACCTCATCGCCTCGGCCTCGCTCACCATCCCCTCGATGATCCTGGCGGAGACAGCGCTGTCGTTCCTCGGCCTCGGCCTGCGGCCGCCGATCACAAGCTGGGGCGTCCTCCTGAACGAGGCGCAGAACATCGAGTCGGTCGCGCTCTATCCGTGGCTCCTGATGCCGATGGTGCCGGTGATGGTGATCGTGCTCGCCTTCTCCTTTCTCGGCGATGGTCTGCGCGACGCCATCGACCCGCACGAATAGCGCCGCCCCGCCGGTCAGGCCTTCTCGATCCATAAGCTCGATTCGACCGCTCCCGGCTTCAGCGGAAGCTTTCCGGCGACGCCGGCGCCGACCTTGGCCGCCATGCGCGTCGCCGCGTAATGGCTCGACCACAGGAGCTTGTAGCCCCGTCCCTGGATGAGCGCTGCGATGGCAAGCTGCTCGTTGTAGCCCCGCCATTCCCATTCCGGCGGATAGTCGTCGGGGAGGAAGACGTCGTGAATGTGGACGCGCACGCCTTTCGGCAGCGCCGGGAGAATATGGTTGAAGAGAAAGTCGACGTCGGTGCCCGGCATCAGGATATGGCTGGAATCGATGAAGAGGATGTCGCCCGGCGCGAGGCCGGCGAAGGGCGCGGCGCCCGCCTGCTGCACCGTCATGCGCAGAATTGTTGCGCCCGCGCCCTCGATTTCGGCGCGCGGCGCCGGATCGATCGCCGCGACCGCGGTCGGCAAGCCGCCGTCGCGGACGGCGCGGCACAGGAACCGTGTCGAATGGCCGGAACCGATCTCGACGATCCGCGCCGGCTGCAGCTCGCGGACCACGACGTAGGCGGCGGCGGCGTCGAGGCGGGGGAACCAATCCTGGTTCCAGCGCGGCTCGGGCGGCGGCTCGCTCCCGATGGCGCCGAGGTCGTCGGCGAACGCCTCGATGCGCGCGAGGAGGGCGTCGAACGCCGGCTCGGCCGCCGCAAAGATCGGCTCCAGCGCGCCATATCCCATGCGCCGGGAGTGGTCCGGCACCCGGTCGGCATAGCGATACGGGATGAAGAAGCCGCGCCGCGCAATGCCGAATAGCGTGGCGAGGCCGAAAACCAGACGGCGCGCGCTGCGGCTCATGCCGCCAGGTCCGGCTTGTCCCTTGCCGCGATCTTCTTCTTCAGCCGCTCCGCCGCCAGTGCGTAGCCGCCCCCGGCGCCATCGAGGAAGTGCACATGATCGTCGTCCACGTAGGACGGCACTATGCAGGTCATCAGCGCGGAATCCTGCTGGTGAAGGCCATAATCGAGGATGCGCTCGCTCTCCGCCTTGGCAAGCACCGCCTGAAGCGCCCGGACGGTGCCCGGACTGCAGTCGATCGTCATGCGCAGCGCGTCGTCATATTTGCGGAAGTCGGAGTTTCTGGTCACCCAGTTGCGGTAGCGCTTCGGGTCGAAACGGCCGAGGTGGCGGCCGGTCTTGTCGAGGGCCAGGGCAATCAGCATCTCGCCGGCGATGCGGAGAAAGCGCGCGGTCTTCCCTTCGTCCTTCCGCGTCGCCGCGGCTTCGATCCGCATCGCTTCCGGATTGAAGCCGAACTGCGGCCCGGTTTCCGGCACCGGGTGCCCGCCGCGCTCCTCCATTTGCGTCAGGCGGATCACCTCGGATGTCGCCTGACGGAAAGCCTCCGGGGAGGCGCCGCGCGCCGGCGCGGCGAGGAGCGAAAGGATCACTCCGTGCCGCGACTTGATCGGAGACCAGCGGCAGGAGAGTCCGGTGAGATCGGGCCGCGCCGTCGGTGGCGCCGCCGCGAGCGCAATGCGGCCGGCCTTCAGCTCCGCTTCGGCATGGCTCGCGCCGCCGCCGGAGAACATCGCGAAGACCGCCTGCGGCGAGGCTGCATAGCGCGCTACCCGCATGTCGAACCCGGCTGCCCGGATCTCGGCGACCGCTAGCATCCCGACGCGAAGACGCAGCCCGAGTTCCTCGCTGGTGAAGTTGACCGTCGCCGCCATGGCCCCCCGCGTCGCCTCTTCCGCCTCCGCGGGAACGGCGAGAACGGCGCCGTCGCCGCCGAAGACGAAGGGGAAAACCGTCGGCTCGAGCGCGTTTCTGACGGCGCCCACAACCGCGGCGCCCGCCATGTTCACGGCCTTATAGCGGCCGGCCTTCAGCGCATCGGTAGATCGCACGACATCGGCGACGCCGACGTGCCAGTCGTCCGGGAGGGGCGTGTAGACGGCCGGGTCGCTGACGCGCTCGAACGAGTCGAAGACCGGAAGATCGCCGTAGCGGAAGGCGCCGCCCACGGCGTCAGGCGGCTGCCGCCGCCGCTTCCTCTCTGAGACCGAAAAGCTCCTGCGGCTGGCCGAGGCCCTCGAGCCGATGTTCGCCCACCGACATCCAGAGTCCCGGCTCAAGCCGTGCCACCTCGCGCGTGGTGATGACGCGCGTGCCGAGCGCCTTCGTCAGCTTCTCGATGCGCGCCACCTCGATCACGGTCGGGCCAATCGCCGAAAAGGCGAGCCGCTCCGGCACGCCGATGTTGCCGTACATCACGGTGCCGACATTGAGCGCGATGCCATAGCGGATCGGCTCATGACCGGATTGCGCACGTTCGGCGTTGATGCGGTCGCACGCCGCAAGCGATTCGTGCGCCGCCGCCACCGCCCGGTTCGTCAGCGCCGGAAGCTGCGCCTCATCGGTGACGGGAAAGATGGCAAGCACTGCGTCTCCGATGAAGGCCAGCACCTCGCCGCCCGCCGCTATCGCGGGACGGGCCGCGCATTCGAAATAGACGTTCAGGAGCTCCAGGAAGCTGGCGCTTGGCATCGTCTCGGCGAGACGCGTCGAACTCCTCAGATCGGAATACCAGACAAGCGCCGGGGTCTGTTCGCCGTCGCCGAGGCGGATGGAGCCCGAGAGCACGCGCTGCCCCGTCTGGCGGCCAAGATAGGCCTCCGCGATATTGCGCGAGATGCGCGACTGGATGACGGTTTTGACCGCGATGGCGAGGCGCCGCTGGATGCGCTGGAGCGTCGCCAGATCGTCGTCGGAGAAGCCGCCGGGGCGATCCGACGCCCAGGTCACGATCATGCCGCGACGGCGGTCGTCGGGGAAGATGGAGCGCGAGAAGAGTTCGGTGCTGATGATGAGGTAGTCGGTGTAGCCCTGCTCGGCGAGGTCCTGAAGAATATCGAAATCGAGCACCGCCTCCGGGCCGGTCAGGCGGCGGCGGAAGAGGGGAATATCCGCCTCCAGCATGTGATGCATGGGGCTTCGCTGCCATGCGAGCGAGGCGGTGTCCTGATGGATGAACTGGCCGAGCTCCGCAGGTCGGCCGCGCCGCCATAGCACCATTTCGGCCCGGAACAGCGGGTGCAGCGTCGACCACATCAGCATGGCGCGGCCGATCGGAACGCCGATGCCGTAGAGGCGCTTGCAGACGCCGTCGAAGAGATCGACGATGTCAGGCTCGCCGAGGGACTGGTCGACCAGCCAGTCGGTAACCTGTGTGATGAGGCTCGCTTCCGCCATTCTAACGCCGCAACATCGGGACTTCAGGGGATAAGTTCAAGGCCGGTGCCTCCTACGACGGCGCCGGGAAAGCGGGAGCGGGCGGCGCTCTCGATCTGCCGCAGGCCCTCGTCGTCTCGTCCCGGACGGTGGTGGAACAGGACGAGGCGCTTGACGCCGGCCGCTTCGCAAAGCCGCACGCCTTCCTCCCATGTCGAGTGGCCATAGCCGCGGCACGGCTCGAACTCGGCCTCCGTGTACATGCAGTCGTAGATGAGGATATCGGCATTGCGGACCGCGGCGAGCAGCGCCTCGTTCGATCTGCCGGGAATGTGCTCATGGTCCGTCATGTAGCAGACCGAACTGCCGGCATAGTCCACGCGATAGCCGACGCTGCCATTCGGATGGTTGAGGCGAGTCGTCGAAATCGTGATGCCCGGGTGCGGCGAGAGAACGTCCGGCGGGCGGAAGTCGGCGAACTCGATGTTGGCGCGAAAAAGCCTTGGGGTGACGGGAAAGAACGGCGGCGCCATGAAGCGCTCCACCATTTCCCGGCATGTCGTGGCATCCTCGAAGTGTCCGGCGTAAAGGCGGGCCTCGACGTCGGCGTGGTAGAGCGGCTTCAGGAAGGGGAGACCCATGATGTGATCGAAGTGGCAATGCGAAAAGAAAACGTCGAACCGCTTCACGTTCTCGCCAATAAGCCGCTGGGCGAGGCCCTCGGTTCCGGAGCCGACGTCGAAGATCAGGACATGCGGCCCGCAGCGCATCTCGACGCAGCAGGTGTCGCTGCCGAACTGGCAATTGCCCACCGCGGGCGCCGGCAGGCTTCCGCGCGCGCCCCAGATCCGCACCAGGAATGGGGCGTCGTCAGTCATCGTCCACGTTAGGCTGTCCGCTTCTGTTGCGCCTCGACCAGCTCCGCGGTCGTGCGGGTCAGGCGCTCCGCCAGGAGCCGGGTCATCTCGACGGCCATTTCCGGGAATTGGTGGAGGAGCTGGAAGAACGGCTCCTTACGAATCCGCAGCGCCTTCAACTCGCTCTTGGCGGTGATCGTCGCTGTTCTCGGCGTGTCGCAGAGGATCGCGATCTCACCCAGAAAGTCGCCGTCATGGAGCTGCGCGATCGGGATGTCACCGGACTCGGCGGGAATGCTGACTTCGGCATCGCCGTTGATAATGACATAGGCGGCGTCGCCGGTGTCGCCCTTGCGGAACAGAACCTGGCCGGCGTGATATGTCACCACGTCGGAGGTATAGGCGAGAAGTTTCAGACGCGCCGGCTCGATCCCCGCGAAAAGTGGGACCCGGCGCAGCAGCTCCACTTCGTTGCTCAAGAGACTCACGTCGGTCCCACCCCGGTTTTCATTCCCGGCCGCTGTAACGGGCGGCCTACTTGGCTGCTTCGAGCCGGCGCTCCTCGCTCGGCGACGTCGAACGGCTTTCCGATGTGACGATGCGTCCGTTCTCGAAGCGCAGCACCCGGTCGAACCATTGCCCGGAACTCGGGTGACTGAGAACCCAGAACACCGCAAAGCGCGGTCCCCCCGGCGCGCGGGCGAAATCGAGCACCCGGGTGACCGTCGCGTCCTGCGCATTCGCGTCGAGAGCCGCCAGAGCGCGGTTGACCACCAGCAGATCGGGCCGCTTCAGCAAGGCGCGCGCCAGCCCGAGCTTCTGCTGCTGGGCGTTCGAAAGCCTTTTTGCGCCGCTTCCGATATCGAAGGCGAGGCCGAGCTCGATCGCCGGTCCGGTCAGATCGAGGGCCTCCATCGTTTCCCGCAAGATTCCATTCACGCGTTCGACAGCCTCGGCGAACGTATCGACGATGCGACCGAAGAGCACGTTGTCCTGGATGCTTGCGGCGGAGTTGACGACGCCCGGCTCGTGGAACTGCACCACGCCCGCCAGTTCCGCTGGCACATTGGCGCGGAACGTATGGCGGGCCGCGACGATCTCTGCCTGCAGGGCGTCGTCGAGAAGGCCGAGGCGGTGGCGCGGCTCGATGTAGCCGTAGGCGAGCCGCAACAGAGCCTGACGGTCCGCCGGTTCCAGCTGCGGCGCACCCGCGGCGCGGCGGACGACCGACCGGTAGATGTCGATCTCCTCCGGCGCCATCAAATCCATGCGTTCGAGCAGCGGGTTGTCGGGACCGAGATCGCCGAAGAGATCGATCAGGGTCTCGGCAACCTTGAGGCCCATCCCCACCAGCTTCTGCTCAAGCCCTGTCTCGGCGATCACCGAGATCATGTAGGGGTGATCTTCGAGCCGCGTCTCGCCCAGCGCCTCCGGCACCGCCACGCCGAAGACCAGGTTCTCCTTCACCGAAGCGTTGACGACGTAGCGGTCGGGATCGAACATCTCGACGTACTGCTCCGCCTGCGATCTCTCGAGCCGTTCGCGGAAATCGTCGCGCGCGGCAAGGATGCGGCTCTCCAGATCGTCAAGGCGGCCGTCCGGCAGGCGGCTGCGGAGGCCGAGCCGGTAGACATCGTTCTCAAGGTCCGTGACGACCAGAACCTCCCGCAAGCGAACGAGCAGATCCTCCGGGCCGGTTGCGCCGGCCGCCTCATAGTCGATCCAGTCGTCATTCACGTCCACGTCGATGTTGCCGGAGGCAAGCGCCTCGGCGCGCAGCCGGCGCTCCTCCCGGTTGTCGCGCTCCCGGCGCCGCAGCGGCGCATGACGCAGGCCGTAAAGCAGCGCGTCGAGCAGGCTCGATTGCGGGAAGTAGGTGTTCGCCTCCGCGTAGCCGATGCGGCGGCCGGTCACCGAATCGGGCAGCGTCTCGATGGGGGCGCCGTCGAGTGTGATGCGGCCTGATGCCGGCTCGACGAGGCGTCCGAGCGCCTCGGCCAGGTACTCGCCGCCGGAGCCGACCGGCCCCACCGCCGCCACCGCGTCGCTCGGCCCCAGCTTCATGGATACGGATTCCAGCAGCGTGGCGCCGGAATCGTCGCGAATCGTGACGTTGCTGGCGGCAACTTCGCGCTCAATGCGGCGCGGCGACTGAGGATCGAGCTTCTGCAGGGCGGGCGCGAGCACGTTCGGGACCGTGAACTGCTCCACGACCTGAGAGTATTTGACCTGCACGTCGAGCCGCTGCTGATCCCAGTCGATAAGGTCCTTGAGCGGCGAGGGGAGATCCTTATAGGCGGCGATCACGGCGACCAGTTGGCCGATGTCGAGGCGGCCGGTGATCGCAAGGTAGCCGCCGATCAGATAGAAGATGAAGGGCGTGACCTGGGCGAGCAGGTTGTTGATGAATTTGACCAGGAACTTCCACTGGTAGATGTCGAAGCGAATGAAGAAGATTCTGGCAAGGCGGCCCGAGATCTCCGCACGCTCCCAGTTGGAGGCGTCGTTGACGCGGACGCCGGCGATGCCCTCGACGATCTCGCCGACACGGCCGGCCAGCTGCCGCGCCGTCAGCTGCCGCAGCCGGCCCAGCACCAGCAACCGCCGGCGCAGCCGCGGGATGAGCACGACCTGAACCGCCACCACGGCGCCGGCGATCAGCCCGAGCGTCATGCTCTGCATCAGGATGAAGACCATGGCGGTGATCGCCTGGCTCATCAGGAAAGCCGGCTGGACAAAGGCGTCCCCGATGAAGCCGCCGAGCGGCTCCACCTCGTCCTTCACCATGGTGGCGACTTCGGAGGAGCGCAGGCGGCGGAACTGCGGAAGGGGAAAGCGCAGCAGCGTGTCGACCAGCTGATAGCGCAGGCGGCGCAGCATGCGCTCGCCCACGCGCCCCTTGAAGGTCGAGATGTAGAACTTGAAGTACCCGTTGATCAGGACGAAGAACAGGAACAGCGAGCAGAGATAGAGGAGCGTCGCCACGCGCCCCAACTCGAATCCGTCGAACAGCTCGAACGTGCCGCCGCCGAGCCAGCTCGGGAGGTCGAACGCGATGCGGAACGCCGTTTCCGTATCGGTGGGGCTCGAAAAGCCCTCGCCCTGGATCGGTTCGTTAATGATGCGCTTGGGCAGCTCCAGCGACAGAAAATAGAAGGGCAGCGAGAACAGAACGACGAACAGCAGCCAGATCTGCTCGCGCTTGGAATGGCGCCAAGTGTATCTGAAGATGCTCTGGTCCATGACGTCCGGTCGTTACCTTTCAGGCCAACGGCTGAGCCATGACCGAAGCGGTTATATAGCAGGTGCCGCGCGCGACTGTCTAACCGGCGAAATGTCGGTGCGGAGACAGGCGAAAGCGCGCCGCGACAGGCTTGGGCTTACGCGGCCGCCGGCAAGACAAGTTGCTGCGCGGACCTCCCCCTATTGTGCGGGGACGGCGACAAGGGACGGCTTGGCCGGCTTCGGCAAGGCGGAGGCGCGCACGAAGTGGCCCGGCGCCGCTTCGAGCAAGGGGGGATCGGCCGCCGCCCGACAACAGAAGGGCTCCGGCCATTCCTGCGGAACGGACTGCCGGGTCGCCCCGATCTCGGCGAAATCGAGCGGCCGGTCGGGATCGGGATAAGGCACCGCCGACATCAGGGCGCGCGTGTAGGGATGCAGCGGGTTCCGGAACAGCTCCTCGCGCGGCGCAAGCTCGACGAGGCGTCCCGCGCACATCACGGCGATCCGGTCAGCGATGTAATTGATGACGGCGAGGTTGTGGGAGATGAAAAGATAGGTCAGGCCGATCTCGGTCTGCAGGTCCTTCAGGAGATTCAGGATCTGCGCCTGGATCGACACGTCGAGCGCCGAGACCGGCTCGTCGCAAATGATGAGATCCGGCTGCAGCGCCAGCGCCCGCGCAATGCCGATGCGCTGGCGCTGCCCGCCCGAAAAGCTGTGCGGGTAGCGGTTCAGGTGGTGAGTGCTAAGCCCCACCATCTCCAGGAGGCGCACCGCGGCCGCACGGCGCGTGGCGTCGTTCCCGATATTATGGATCGCGAAGGGCTCCGCGAGGATCGTGCCGACGGTCATACGCGGGTTGAGCGACGAATAGGGGTCCTGAAAGATGTACTGGATCTTCCGCCGGATCGGCTCCATTTGCCGCCGGTCGAGCTTCAGGAGGTCGACCGGCGCCGTGTAATCGTGGAAGAGGATCTCCCCTTCGTCCATGGGAATCGCCCGCATGATGGCCTTGCTGACGGTGGTCTTCCCCGACCCCGACTCGCCGACAAGGCCGAGACACTCGCCCCGCTCGATGGTGAAGCTTACGTCGTTCAGCGCGAGAACCGTCGCCTCCGGACCGCGCGACAGCCACCGCAGATTCTTGCGCAGTCCGAACCGCTTCGTCAGCCCTCGCACGTCGAGGAGCGTGCCGCCGCTCTGATCCCTGAGGGGGTTGCCGGCGAACGGGTCCGCCGGCCGCGCGATCTCGCGGATCGGCTGCAGCCGCTCGCCCGGCTTCATGTCGAAATGCGGGACGGCTTTCAGGAGCGCGCGAAGATAGGGGTGCCCGGGCCGTTCGAAGATGTCATGCGACGTCCCCGCTTCGACCACGCGGCCGTGATGGGCGACGACGATCTCCTCCGCCATGTTGGCGACGACGCCGAGATCGTGCGTGATGAGGAGGACGGCCATTCCGAGCTCCGCCTGGACGTCGCGGATCAGTTTCAGGATCTGCGCCTGCACGGTGACGTCGAGCGCCGTCGTAGGCTCGTCGGCGATGAGGAGGGCGGGCCGGCAGATCAGCGCCATGGCGATCATCGCGCGCTGCCTGAGGCCGCCCGACAGCTCGAAAGGATAGGAATCCACCGATTCCGCCGGGCGGGGAAACTCCACCAGCCGAAGCATCTCGATCGTGCGCTCGCGCCTTTCCTCCGCCGTCACCCGGCTGTGCACGGCAAGCACCTCGCCGATCTGGTCGCCGATCGTGTGGAGCGGGGAGAACGACGTCATCGGCTCCTGGAAGATCATGCCGATGCGGTTGCCGCGGATCGCGCCGAACTCCTTCGTGCGCGGAGACAGCTTGGCGAGGTCGCGCGAGCCGGTCGCCGGCTCGTTGAACAGGATCTCGCCCTGGGTGATCCAGGCGGTGCGCGGGAGGATACCCATGATCGCCTGTGCCGTCACCGACTTGCCGGAGCCGGATTCGCCGACCAGCGCCACCGTCCTCCCATGGCGCACGCGCATCGACAGGCGATTGACCGCCTGCACGCGGCCCGCCAGGGTGCGGAACTCCACCGACAGATCCCGGATCGTCAGCAGTTCGTCGGTCGCTTCGGGCCGATCGAGGCGGTTCATGATGTCCTATGGGGCCATGGAATCGGCGACCTTGCAATGACCGTAAGGTTTACGAGCCGGCGTCAATGTCAACCGGCGCGCTGCTTCTGCTCCGCAAAAGCCCATACAATCGCCGCCGTTCGCGCGGCCCCCGAAAGAGCCGGCGTCACGGCATTCGCGTTCGGTTTGGAAAGCGCGGCGGCGATTGCCGCCGCCAAAGCCTCGGGGGACAGCTCGCCGGCGGGAAGCACCGTCAGCAGGCCCTTGCGGCCCAGCACATCGGCGCGGAGCCTTTGCTCCGTCTCGCCCGCCGTTTCGTAAGGGATGACCACGGCGCGTGCGCCGGCGCGGAGAATGTCCATCGTGGTGTTGTAGCCAGCTTGCGAGATCGAGAGCGCCGCAACGCGAAGCCGCTGCGGAAAATCCGGCCGGAATCGCTCGACGATCGTCCGCGCGCCGACCGCCGCCGCAAGTGTCCTGAGGTCCGCGGGCGGAAGGTTCGGGCCGGTCAAAAAACGCCATACGCGATCGGAAAGCGCTGTCATCGGCCGGGCCGCCATCGCCGCGAGAAGGAGCGGTCCGCCTACGGCGCCGCCGCCGGCGGAGACGAGGACCTCTCCGTGTCCTTCCGCGGCAGGTGCGTCGTAGGCGGGCGCGACGATGTAGCCGGTATAGCGGATGAGGTCGGCGATCCTGTCCGCCGCGGCGAAGGTCG
>DASWJZ010000134.1:0-9118 GCA_036396875.1 Propylenella sp. | reverse complement strand
CGAGATCGAGCTCGAGGGCGGCTATGTCATCGCGCGGGCGCCCCGAGGCTTGACCGGCAACAAGATTGCGCTCGCCAAGGTCTCGGTGGGCGCCACCCACAATGCCTTGATGGCGGCCGTGCTGGCCCGCGGCGAGAGCTTAGTTGAGAATGCCGCGCGCGAGCCTGAGGTCGTCGATCTCGCCAACTGTCTCGTCAGGATGGGCGCGAGGATCGAGGGGATCGGCAGCGGGACGCTGTGGGTCCAGGGGCGAGAGACCCTCTACGGCGCCGAGCATACCGTCCTTCCCGACCGCATCGAGGCGGGGACCTATGCCATGGCGGCGGCCATCACCGGCGGCGACGTGCTGCTGGACGGGGCCCGCGCCGACCTGTTGCAGGAGGCGCTTCAGACCTTGCGCTCGACCGGGGTCGAAATCGAGGAAAGGCCGACCGGCATCAGAGTGGCGCGGAACGGCGGCGGCTTGAGCGCCGTCTCGGTGGAGACCCAGCCCTTCCCGGGCTTCCCCACGGATCTGCAGGCCCAGCTCATCGCGCTGATGTGCATGGCCAACGGCACCTCGCAGGTGCGCGAGACCATCTTCGAAAACCGCTTCATGCATGTGCAGGAGCTGGCGCGGCTCGGCGCCGACATCCGGCTCGACGGACAAAAGGCGACGGTCCGAGGTGTCGAGCGGCTGAAGGGCGCGCAGGTCATGGCCACCGATCTCAGGGCGTCGGTGTCGCTTGTCATCGCCGGCCTCGCGGCCGAGGGCGAGACGGTGATCAACCGCGTCTATCACCTGGACCGGGGCTTCGAGCGGCTGGAGCAGAAGCTCTCCGCATGCGGCGCTGAGATCGAGCGATTGCGCACCTGAGATCCCGGCCCTGCCTTGCCCTCGGCGCAGCGACGCCCTACCAGACTCCGATCATGATGGACGGTCTTCGCCTGATTGCGCTCGACGCCGAGGATCTCGCGGTCCTGTCGGCGTACGTGCAGGACGCGGTCCTGAAAGTGCGGGACATCAACTGGATGCCCGCCGAGCGGCGTTTGGTCATGGCGATGAACCGTTTCGCCTGGGAGGCGGCGCTCGGGCGCAGCCGCCGGCGCGACTACCAGCGCCGCCGTTCGGCGCTCCGCTTCGACCGGGTCGCGGCGGTCAGCTCGACCGGGATCGACCGCGCCGCCGGCGACGCCGTCCTCGAACTCCTCGCTGTGCGGTTCGAGCCGCGCCGGTCGCCCTCGGGCGACGTGATGCTTGATTTCGCCGGCGGGGCGGCGCTCCGTCTGTCCGTCGAGTGCCTCGAGGCTCAGTTGACCGATCTCGGGCCGGTCTGGTCGACGCCGCACGCGCCCCGGCACATCGTCGCCTGACCCGCATGGCGATCCGCCTCGACGCGTCGGAGGAGGATTTCGAGGCACGCTTCGCCGCCTTCCTCGAAACCAAGCGCGAAATGGCGCGGGACGTCGACGCGGCGGTGGGCTCGATCATCGCCGACGTGCGGCAGAACGGCGACGGAGCGCTCCTGGCGTATACGCGCCGCTTCGACCGGCATGCGCTGCCGCCCGACCGGATACGCGTCCAGCCGGAGGAGATGGAGGCGGCGTACCGGCAGGTGGTGCCGAAGCTACTCGACGCGCTGCAGCTGGCGCATGAGCGGATCGAGGCATTCCATCGCCGCCAGCGCCCAGCAGACGACATGCACGTCGATGCGCTCGGCGTCGAGATGGGCTCCCGCTGGACGGCGCTCGATGCAGTCGGCATCTACGTTCCGGGCGGAACGGCGAGCTACCCCTCAACCGTGCTGATGAACGCCGTGCCCGCCAGGATCGCGGGCGTTGGCCGGATTGTGATGACGGTGCCGACCCCGCAAGGGCGCATCAATCCGCTTGTTCTCGCCGCCGCGCAGATCGCCGGGGTGGACGAGATTTACCGCGTGGGCGGCGCGCAGGCGGTCGCCGCGCTCGCCTTCGGGACGGAGACGATCGCGCCGGTCGCCAAAATCGTCGGCCCGGGAAACAGCTTCGTTGCGGCGGCGAAGCGCCAGGTCTTCGGCGTCGTCGGCATCGACATGATCGCCGGGCCTTCGGAGGTGCTGGTCGTCGCCGACCGCGACAACGATCCGGCGTGGGTCGCGGCCGACCTTCTTGCGCAGGCGGAGCACGATCCCGAGGCCCAGGCGATCCTCGTCAGCAACGATTCGGGATTCGCCAATTCCGTCGAGGCCGCGGTCGATCGGCAGCTCGCCCGCTTACCGCGGGGGGAGACGGCGCGGGCGAGCTGGCGCGATTTCGGCGCGATCATTTTGGTCGCCGATCTCGCCGACAGTGCCGCTCTCGTCAACCGGGTCGCTCCCGAGCATCTGCAACTGATGGTCGCCGATCCGAAAGCGCTTCTGCCCATGATCCGCAATAGCGGCGCGATCTTCCTCGGCCGCTATACCCCGGAGGCGCTTGGGGATTACGTGGCCGGCCCGAACCATGTTCTCCCGACGGGGCGATCGGCGCGCTTTTCGTCCGGCCTCTCGGTTCTCGACTTCATGAAGCGCAACTCGGTCCTCGGCTGCCCGGCCGACGCCCTGCGGCAGCTCGGCCCCGCCGCGATTGAGCTGGCCGAAGCGGAAGGCTTGCACGCGCACGCACGCTCGATCGCCATCCGGCTCAACCTCTGAGGGCCCTGCCGTGACCGCCGCGGACCGCGCCGGCCGTCTCATCGCGATAATGCTGGATGACGCCTCGATCGGCCGCGCGCCGCCGGAGATCGAGCACGAGCGCGCAGTCGCCATCTACGATCTGCTCGAGGAGAACAGCTTCGCCCTCGCCGAGTACGCCGGGCCCTATCGGCTCATCCTGTCGCTCTTGGACAAGCGGCTCGTTTTCGACATCCGCAGCGAGCGCGGCGAGCCGCTGGTGGCCCATGCTTTGTCGCTCACGCCGTTCCGCAAGATCGTCAAGGACTATTTTCTCATCTGCGAGAGCTACCATCAGGCGATCCGGTCGGGGTCTCCGCGACGGATCGAAGCGATCGACATGGGGCGGCGCGGCCTGCACAACGAGGGCTCGGAGATCCTCCGCGCGCGGCTGGACGGAAAGGTGGCGCTCGATTTCGGCACGGCGCGGCGGCTGTTCACGCTGATCTGCGTTCTGCACTGGCGCGGCTGACCCTTGCCGGAGGGCAGGCTCTCCTCGATCCTTTTCGTCTGCGGGCGGAACGCGGTACGCTCGCCGATGGCCGAAGCGCTTGCCAGAAGCCTGTTCCCGGATGGCTTCTATGCCGCTTCCGCGGGCGTCCTGCCCGGCGACCGCGACCCCTTCGTCGATGCGGTTCTGGGCGAGATCGGCCTCAGTCTCGGCGAGCACCGGCCGAAGGCCATCGAAGACCTCGAGGACCTCAATTTCGACCTCGCCGTCACGCTTTCGCCGGAGGCTCACCACCGCACGCTCGAACTGACGCGCACGCTGGCGATGGAGGTGGAATACTGGCCGACGCCCGATCCGACGCTGGTTACCGGATCGCGCGAGCAGATCCTCGGCTCCTACCGCGACCTCCGCGAGCGCCTCGCGGTCCGCATCCGCCACCGGCTGGGATCTGCCGTCGGTTCCTGAGTTCACAGCGCCGCCGCGATGCGCTAGTTGCATGACCCGCCGTCAAGGGCGTCAGCCGCCAGGTCATGCTCCAGTCTGCTCCCGATCACCCGCGCCTCATCCTCGCTTCAGCCTCTGCCCGGCGGCTACAGCTGCTGGAGCAGGTCGGCATCGAGCCCGACAAGCTCCTGCCGGCGGACGTCGACGAGACGCCGCAGCGGAAGGAGCTGCCGCGCGGCCTGGCCAAGCGGCTGGCGCACACGAAGGCGCAGGTTGCCCGTCACAATGCGCAGCGCGACGCCGAGTTGCAGGGGTCGTTCATTCTCGCCGCGGATACGATCGTGGCGGTCGGGCGGCGCATTCTGCCAAAGCCCGAGTTCACCGATGAGGCGGCGGAATGCCTTCGTCTTCTCTCGGGCCGCGCCCATCGCGTTTATGGCGGCGTCTGCCTTATCACCCCGAACGGAAAGGTGCGCACCCGGCAGGTCGAGACCCGCGTGCGGTTCAAGCGCCTGTCGCGCGGCGAGATCGAGACCTACCTCGCGTCGGGCGAATGGGAGGGCAAGGCCGGCGGCTACGCCATCCAGGGCAGGGCGGGCGGCTTCGTCACGCGCCTCGTCGGCTCCTACACCAATGTCGTCGGGCTGCCGCTCTACGAGACGATCGCGCTGCTGGCCGGCGAGGGCTATCCAGTCTACGACCGTTGGGCGATCCCCGCATGACGGACGGCGGCCCCCGAGACGCGGCCGCGAAGGAGGCCCGCCGCCGTCCCCCGCGCGCATGTCCGATCTGCGGCCGCCCTGCGGCGGAGGACCTGCGTCCCTTCTGCTCGCGCCGTTGCGCCGATATCGATCTCAACCGCTGGCTCTCCGGAACCTACGTGATCCGCGGGCGGGACGCGGATGACGGCGAGGAGACCGGCGGCTGATCGGGGAGCGACGCGGCGGCCCCCGGCCGGCGGGCTCGCCGATGCCGCGGCGCCGGCGCATTTGACGCTCGCGTCGAATACGGTGCATCTAGCGCGGCGCGAAACGGCCTGAGGAGGGCCCGTGGCGACGGAAAACAGCGACGATAAGGATGCCGTGACGCAGCCTGCCGCCGCCGCCCAGGCGCGCAAGCCGCATCGTCTGGCTTTCGGGATCGAGCGGATCGGGCTCGTCTCGCTCCGCTATCCGCTCCTCAGCCTCCTCGTGCTGGTCGCGCTTGGCGTCGCCGCCGGATTCGGCGTCGCCCGCATCCAGGTGGACGATTCACTGAGCCAGCTTTTCCGGTCTGACACCCCGGAATTCCGTCAGTTCGAGGAGGTCACGCGCCGCTTCCCCTCCACCGAATACGACATTCTGATCGTTGTCGAAGGTGAGACGCTGCTGGAGCGCGATTCGCTGGAACGGCTCCGGAATCTCGTGACCGACGTCCAGCTGATCGACGGGACCCGCGGGATCATCTCGCTTTTCTCGGCCCGCACGCCGCCGGCACCCGGACAGATACCGGGCCCCCTCTTCCCCGAGCCGCTGCCCGACGGCGCCGAATACGACCGGCTGGTCGAGCGCGTGATGGCCAACGAGATCCTGCGCGGGAAGCTCCTGTCGGAGGACGGCTCGCTCACGCTCGTCGTGCTTGCGATCGAGCCAGCTATCGCCGGCGGCCCGGCCCTCAACGACGTGGTGAGCCAGATCCGCGAGGCGATCGAATTCGATCTCGGCGGTTCGGCGTTGACGGCGCAGCTCTCCGGCGTGCCGATCATGCAGCTGGAAATCCGCAACGCCGTCGAGCGCGATCGGCTGCTCTACAACGCCTTCGGATTCGCCGCCGGCTGCCTGATCGCGATCGCCTTCTTCCGCCGCATCTCGTTCATGATCATTGCCGCGGCGCCGCCGCTGATCGCCATTCTTCTCGCGCTCGGCGCCCTCGGCTGGCTGGGCTTCCAGCTCAACATGTTCCTGAACGTAATGACGCCGCTCATCATGGTGATCAGCTTCGCCGACAGCATGCAGCTGACCTTCGCGGCGCGCGACCGGCTGATTGCGGGCGAGGACAAGTATCAGGCGTTCCGCAACGCCATTCTGATCGTCGGGCCGGCATGCGTGTTGACCCACGCCACCGCCGGCTTTTCGTTCATCGCGCTGCAATTCTCCAGTTCCAGCCTGATCCGCACCTTCGGCGAGGCGGGCCTTACCGCCACCGTGATCGCGCTGTTCGGCGTGCTGATGCTCGTGCCGCTGCTCGGCGTGCTGCTCATCCGCAAGGAAGCGAGCTTTGCCGCCAAGGTGCGGGCGGCCGATTCCGGCGTCAACGCGCTGCGCCGCTTCTGCGGCTGGATCGCCGTCCGCATGGTCAGCCGCCCCGGACTCTACAGTCTGCTGAGCCTGGCGCTGGTCGGCGGGCTGGCGCTGATCTACGCCAGCCTCGAGCCGCGCTACCGGCTTGCCGACCAGGTGCCCGACCGCGAGCAGGCCGTCGCCGCGAGCAGCCGGCTGGACGCCAAGCTGACGGGCGCCAACCCGATCGACATTCTGGTCGAGCTCCCTGCCGGCGCCTCGCTCTATTCGCCGCAATCGCTGGCGCTGATCGGGGCCGTTCATTCGACCATCGAGCGGCAGGCGGGCGTCGGCAATGTGTGGTCGCTGGAGACGCTGAGGCGCTGGCTGGCGGAGAAAGCGGGCATCAACGATGTCGCGGTGCTTGCGGAATATGTCGATATCCTGCCGGAGCACCTGACCCAGCGCTTCGTGTCGCCGCAGCGCGACGCGGTGATCGTCTCCGGCCGCATCCCGGACGTTGACGCAAGCCGCCTGCTGCCGGTGATCGAGGCGCTCGACGCATCGCTTGAGGAGCTGCGGGTTGCAAATCCGGGCTATGAGATCGCCGTGACCGGCCTTTCGGCCATTGCGGCGCGCAACAGCGCCAGCATGATCGGCAAGCTGAACCGGGCGCTGACGATCGAGATCGTCTTCGTCGCCGCCTTCATCGGCCTCGCCTTCCGCTCGTTCGTCGTCATGCTGGCCAGCATCCTGCCGGGCATCTTTCCGATCGTTCTCTCCGGCACCGTGCTGTGGGCGATGGGCGAGGGGCTGCAATTCGCCAGCGTGGTGGCGCTGACGGTGTCGTTCGGGCTCGGGCTCAGCGCCACCATCCATTTCCTCAACCGTCTGCGGCTGGAGGACCGCCCGGGCGCCGATCCCGGGATCGGGGTGGAGCGGGCGACCGTCCTCGTCGGCCCGGCGCTCATCCTGACCTCGGTGGTGCTCGCCTGCGGGCTGGCGGTGACGGTGTTCTCCGACCTTCCGTCGCTGCGGCTGTTCGGCTGGCTCGCCGCCTTCGCCATGATCGCCGCGCTGGTGGCCGACCTGCTGATCCTGCGGCCGACGGCGATGTTCCTCTTCAGCCTGGCGCGCGGACGGCGCCGCCCGGCGCCGCAGGCCGCCGAATAAGGTGCGGCCTCAGCCGGTCTTTCGAAGCTTCACCGCGACCTCCGTCACATTGAAGTTTTCCGGGCGGATCAGGACGTCCTGCTCGCGGCCGCGCGTCACCACGGTGACGCGCGCGGTAAAATTCTTGTCGCCGCTCTGGACCAGCGCCCTGATGCTCCCGGCGCTGGCGCTGCCGCTGACCCTGCCGTTGATGCCGTAGGTCGCCTCCCGCCAGTCCCCGACGATGGCGCCGGCCGCCGGCCGGTAGGTGATGGTGCTCTTCACCACCAGCTTGGTGCTGTCGGTCGCGCAGGTGAGGCTCTGGGTGATCTTGTTGCCGTCGCCCTCGACCTCGTAAGTCGCCTGGCAGCGGATGCGCTCGACTTCGCCCGTCGTCCAGCTGAGCGAGCCGTCGCCCCGCCATTTTCCGGCCATGTTGGTGAAGAGTCCGGGCGCGGCCTCCGATGCGGATGCCGCGATTGCGGCGAAGGCCGCCGCAGCGGCAGCAATCCGAAGCGCCCGATAGCGCCAGCCCAATGATTCCCAGGTCATGCCTTGCCCCACGTCCAACGAGCCCTCGTTGCTCTGGCGCCGCCGCGAAATCGAGCCGGCGCAACGTCATCGGCCGGCCCGACAGGATGGTCCGGCGGCGAACCGTGCCGAAGGAGCGACCCCCCGGAGAATGCACGCCCGCTGCGACGAAGCGATACGCTACCCCGGTTCCATTCCGTCCAGCAACCGGCGCCGCCGCGGCTGGCCCGAACTGATCGTTGCATTATCTCGGCCGCATCGCCAGATTCCGGGGACGGTATTTTGGATGCTGCTTCCGCGCGGAGCGGGCCGGCCTGCGCTCGGCGATGTTCGGCGCGTCCGCAATCCGGCCGTCACGTTGCGGCCCGCCGGGGGATCGGCTAAAGGACTTGGAAGCACGCCCGGCGCGGCGCGTTGAGCAGGCACCCGTAGCTCAGTTGGATAGAGTGCTGCCCTCCGAAGGCAGAGGTCACAGGTTCGAATCCTGTCGGGTGCGCCAACCTTCTCAGGTCCATTCCGGTCACATAGGTGACGGTTTATTCCGGAGACATGGGGCTTCGGTGCGTCCACGGGCGCCGGCCTTCGGGCGGCAGTTCGGCAAAGATCAAACCAGCAGTCCCGAGCGCATCATCGCTCAAGCGCGACATCGTGCAGCTCGGGCTCTCCAAGCTCGTTCCGCACCAGCGTGCCGGTGACGGACACCCTGCATTCATCGACCGGCGCGATGCCGCCGCAATACTCCCACGCGTAGCGCAAATCCCCGGAGGACACGATCGTCCGGAGCGGCAGAAAGACCGCACCGATCTTAAGGCCGGCGCTCCGGTCGGCGGCGGCAAAGATCCGCCCGTCCTGAACCATCACGCGCCGCCCCTCCAGCTCCTCCGCCCGGGAAAAGATATCTTCCTCCGTCACGAGGGCGGGCTCCTGCGCGAGAACGGGTGCGCAGGCAAGGATTGCGAGGACGGCAGCGGGAAGACGCGTCATCTGCTCGTATGGGGTTCAGGGTTTCGCCGGCTCGCCCGATCCGCGTAAAGCCGCCTGCAGCATCGATCGCCACGATGCAGCGAAAGTGGGCGAGGAGCGCAATCCATGCTCTCCCTCCCCGGATTCAAAGGACCCGGGGCAAAATCACCAGCGGAATAGGCATTCTTTCCCAATTATGCACTTGACAAATTATCTGGGCAGAGCGAGGCGGAAGGCGGCGTGACAGGTCGGAAGTGTGCGAAACGCACGGTGCCGGTAGCCTTGGCGGCTACGGTGGAGTAGGTAATATTTTCCTGTCGGTTTTATCCGACAGGGGTGGAGCGGTCGGGGATCGAACCCGTGGGAGAGGGTCGGACGCCGTCTCCGGGACACCAGTCCCTACCGCCCCACCTAGTGCCCAACCGGCAGGAGCCGAAACCCCTGCCGGCGGCGGGTGCGCCAGCGCCAGGTTGTGAGGGTGTGAGACCTTTCCACAGGCGACTCACACCTCCACGCCTGAGCGCAGTGCGGTGTGCCGGCGGGGAAAAGGACATACGGCAAAAGGGCAGCTTAGGCGCTGTTCCCGCATGCCCGAGAATCGACCGACTCACCGACGCTAGAGATTATCCCGGTTGCCTGTGGCCGAATCC
>DASWJZ010000133.1:0-6406 GCA_036396875.1 Propylenella sp. | reverse complement strand
GCAAGCGGCCCCATCGGCCGGTCGCGGCCGCCGAGGGCGTCGGAGCGCGTGTTCGCGGAAGGCGCTTCGGTCGCATCGGCGCTCACCTGGCGCACGACGCCTGCCACCATGCCGTACTTCTGGAACTGGAACGCGGCGAGCTTCAGCTTCACGTCCTGGCCCGGACGCACGAAGCCGACGTCCTGGTTGCCGACCCAGACCTCCGCGATCAGCGTGTCGTCCTGCGGCACCAGCGTCATCAGGATCGTGCCCGGGGCGGCCACCGTTCCCGCCGTGTGCGTCGCGAGGTCCTTCACGGTGCCGGCCTGCGGCGCGCGCAGCTCCAGCAGCTCGCTGCGATGCGCCTGCTTGGCGAGCGCCTGGCGCAGCTTCGCGAGCCGGGCGCCGCTCTCGACGCGCTCGGCGCGCAGCTGGCGCTGGTAGTCCGCGGCGATCTGCGCGCGCCGGCGCTCGGACTGCTCGATCAGCGCGAGGTTGCTGCGGATCGTGAACTCCTGCGTGCGCAGGTCCTGCTCCTTCTCGATGCGCTCGCGCCGCTTCTCGGTGGCGACTATGCGCCCGGCGAAGCCGTCGCGCTGCAGCTGCTCGAAGGCTTTTTCCTGCTCGACGTAGTGCGGCAGCACCTGCTCGAGCTTGGCCTTGGTGGATTGCGCGGCGGCGAGGTCGAAGCGCGCCTTGTCGAGCACGCTGCGCTCCTGCGCAAGCGCGTTCTCGTGGGCGCGCACGTTGCTGTCGTGCTGCGCGAGAACCTGCGCGAAGAGCTCCGGCGGTTCGCCCTGCGCCGGCGCGAGGCGCGACCCCGAGAGCTGCGCGTCGATGCGCCGCAGCGCGAGGCGCTGGTGGTCGAAGTCGGTCTGCAAGGCGCTTGCGTCGGCGGCAGCGAGCACGGCGTCCATGCGGATCAGCACCTGGCCCGCGCGCACCGCCTCGCCCTCCGCGACCAGGATCTCGCGGACGATGCCCTGCTCGGCCGTCTGCACGATCTTCAGGTGGCTGGACGGCACGAGCTTGCCCTCGGCCACCGCGACGATGTCGAGCCGGCCGAAGACCGCCCACAGCGCGATCCCGGCGAGGAGCCCGACCAGGAGCCGCAGCATCCACCCGGCGAGCGGCGGCGGGGGATTGTCCTGGATGCGAAGGAGCGGCGGCGCAAAGTCCGCCGGACTGGCCTGCGTCATCGCTGTCTCGCAGTAGGCATGCGCGTCTCCATTCGCTACAGGCGCCGGAATCCCTCGCTCAGGCCCTGGAAGCTGTCGAGCCGGGGCAGTGCGTCCGGCTGCGCGAGCCCGGTGAACTGCCCCAGGCCCGCGCCCGCGGCAGCAGAAGCGGCGAGCGCATCGGCGAGACGCTGCCAGCCGGACGCCGCGCCCAGCGTCGCGTCGTCTTGGGGTGCGCCGTAGTCGACGCTCGCAACCCGCGCCCAGCTGCGCCGGATCTCCTCGCGATCGAGCGGCTCGTCCGCCCGGCGCTGCGCCAGCCACTCGAGCAGCGCCGTGAAATCGTAGTGCGGCGTCTGCGCGAGCCGCTCCGCGATCGGGTCGCGGCTTGCGGCCGGTTCCTGCGCCGACACCGCAGCGCCATCGTCTGCGATCGGCGCGCTCAGGGCCGGCGCGCTCGGCGATCCGGCGTCGATCTGCGACGACGCGTCCCCCAGTACGAATTGATCCCCCGGCGCGCCGCCGGGATTCTGTCCACCGCGCACTGCACGCTCTTGCGCGGTGGCGCGCAGTGCGGCGGCCGAGCGCACCTGGCGCAACTGCGCGATCGCCGGCAGCTCGCGCGGCGCGGGCATCGAATGGCCAAGGCCATTGCCATCTTGCGCGCCCGGATGGCCAGGCCCGGTCCCCGGCCCGTCATTGAAGTTCTCGTCATGCCCGGGAGGCGGCGGGTCCTCGCCGTTGCCGACGCCCTCGTTGCCGTGCCCGCCGCCGCCGCCACCACCACCGCCCCCTCCACCGCCACCGCTGTCGGCGATATCGAGCCGGAACAGGTCGGAGGCCTCGAGTCCCGCTTCCTCGCCCTCGAGCGGCCCGTCTGCGGCCGTCACCAGAATGTCGAGAAAGCCGCTCGCGTCGCGCGGCACGCCACCGGAGAAGGTCTGCGTCGCGGCATCGAAGCCCAGCCAATCGGGGAGGGCCGATCCGTCGACGAGCGCGGCGGAGTAGCTCAGCACATCGCCCTGATCCACGTCGATGAAGCTGCCCGCGGTAATCTGGTAGGTGAAGCTGCCGCCGGCGCGCGCGCTTTGGTCGGCAAGCGGCACCGCGACGACCGGCGCATCGTTCGTGCCTTCGACCACCACCTCCAGCGCGGACGCGGTAGATGCGATGCCGTCGCTCGCGCCATAGCTGAAGCGATCCGTGACCAGCTGGAATCGCGACAGCGACTGGACCGAGGCCGCATCGTTGTCCAGGCTGTAGAGGTAGCCGCCGTCCTGGTTCAGCGTCAGCGTGCCGTACAAGCCGGCATAGGTGCCCGGAGTGCCCACGCGCAGCAGCGTTCCGGCGTCCACGTCGCTGTCGTTGGCGAGCACGTTGCCGAGCGCCAGCAGGACCCCATCCTCCCGTACGAAGTTGTCGTCGCCGCGAGCCACCGGCGCGTCATTGCTCCCCGAGATCGTGACGACGATCTGCGAGGAAGCGCTCGCCGCGCCGCCCGGGTCGTCGTCAGTCGCGGTGTAGCCGTAAGGATCGATGGCGGACTGCCCGGCGCCGAGGCTCTGCACCGCGGCGGCGGCGTTGTTCAGCGTGTAGCTGAACGCGCCGTTCGCGCCCAGCACCAGGCTGCCGAAGGCGCCGGCGTAGGTGCCGGGGTTGGTGACGCGCAAGGCGCGGCCCTCCGGATCGACGTCGTTGGCGAGCGCGTTGCCGCTCGCGCCCAGCACGCCATCCTCGGAAACGAAGGCCGCATCCTGCGCGAGGATCGGGGCCTGGTTCTGCACCAGGCGCGCCTGCACGCCGTCGCGGTCGAGCAGCGTCCCGTCGCCGAGCCCGAGCTGGCTCCACGCCGCCGGGTTGCCGAACCAGTCGCGCGCCGTGAAGCGGTCGGTGGTGCCGTTGACCAGGATGACGAGATCCGCGCCCGCGCGCTGCAGCGTGACGTCGCTCTCGAGCAGCCCACCGAGCAGCTGCACGCCGTTCGCGCCCTGCGTGTCGATGGCGACGTCCTGGCCGTCGCCCGCGCCGAAGAGATAGGTGTCGTTGCCCGCGCCGCCCTCGAGCGGGAGGTCGTTGCCGGGGCCGCCGGCGAGCCAGTCGTCGCCGTCACCTCCGAACAGGTGATCGGCCCCAGTCCCGCCGAGAAGAAAATCGCTCCCCGGACCGCCATCGATCGTGTCTGCGCCCGTTCCGCCGGCGATGCTGTCGTTCCCATCGCCGCCGGTCATGACGTCATCACCATCGCCGCCATCGGCGAAATCATCGCCCGCCCCGAGGTCCACCGTGTCGTTACCCCCGCCAGCGAGAACGGCGTCATTGCCCTCGAAGGCCTGAATGGAATCGCCAAGCGCGGTGCCCGTGAGTGCATCTTCGCCCGGCGTACCCTGCACCCGGAAGCCGAGAATCTGGATCACTTGCTCGCGGGTGAAGACCGACGAGTCCGCGAACTGAAAGAACTCGATCGAGCCGGCGAGCGGATCATCCGCGCCGAAGTCGTCCAGATGCACTTCGCCGCCCGGCACGATGATCTTGAGCGAGCCCACGTCGAGGCGCAGGTCGCCGAGTACGAAATTGTTGAAAACGAGGAAGTCGGTGCCGCCGCTGTCGGAAATGCGGTCGCGGCCGTCGCCGAAGGCGTAGAAATACACGTCATCGCCGTCGCCGCCGGCAAGCATGTCATCGCCGCTGCCACCGAGGAGAGAATCATTCCCGGCGCCGCCGAGGAGCGTGTCATCGCCGGCCTCGCCGAAGAGCACGTCGGCCTCGCTGCCGCCATCGAGCGTGTCGTTGCCGGCGCCGCCTTGCAGCTGATCGAATCCGGCGCCGCCGCTGACCATATCGTCGCCGCCGTCGCCCAGAACGAGATCGTCGCCCTCGCCGCCGTCGATCGTGTCGGCCTCGCCGAGTACGCCGTCGCCGTCGTCGCCGACCAAAGTGTCGTTGCCGGCGCCACCGCCGATCCGGTCGGAGCCCGCGTTGCCGGCGATGAAGTCGTGGTCGTCACCCCCCTCCAGCTCGTCGTCGCCGCCTTCGCCGAAGATCGTGTCATTGCCCGCTTCCCCGGCAATGAAGTCGTCGCCGTCACCCATCCCGGTGCCTGAGTCGCCTTGCAGAAAATCGCTGCCGTCGCCACCGAAGATGTCATCGTCACCCGCGGCACCCAATATCAGGTCATCGCCGCCTTCGCCATCGAGATAGTCGTTGCCGCCGATCAGCGTCGAGTCCCCGAACATTTCGTCGTTGCCTTCGCCACCGAAGAGAACATCGTCGCCGCCATCGCCGTTCATCGTGTCGTCTCCGCTACCACCATCGATATGGTCGTTGCCGTGTTGTGCGAGCGGCACCGAGGCCGAGTCGCCAAACAGCTTGTCATTGCCCTCGCCGCCGAAAATATCGTCGTTGCCCGCCTCTCCGAACGCGACGTCGTCTCCCGAGCCGCCGTCGATCCAGTCGTTGCCTTCGCGTGTGAACAGCCAGTCCGCGCCCGCGCCGCCATAGACGACATCGTCGCCACCGGGGGAGGTGGAAAGGAAACCGACACCGCTATAGACCCTGTTGTAAAGGGTGCTGCCTTCGAACTCGATCACCTGGCGCGTGATGCTCCAGTCCATCGATACGATCGACGTTTCGAGATCACCGTCCACGTCGTCATCGCCAGCGCCACCCAGGATGAGGTCGCCGCCTGCGCCCCCGTTTAGCGAGTCGTTCGCCGCACCGCCAATCAGCGTGTCGTCGCCGGTCCCGCCATCCATGAAATCCCCGCGCAATCCGGTGCCCGGGGCGTCCTGCATCGCAAGGGCGATTTCGACGCTGACGTCGGCTTCGGCGTATACCTTGTCGTTCCCGTCATCGCCGCGCAGCAGATCGCCTTCCGTCCCGCCGATCACCGTGTCGTCGCCGGCGCGACCGGAAACGATGTCGCGCCCGGCGCCGCCATCGAGCCTGTCGTTTCCGCCGCGCGATGCCTCGATCACATCGTCGCCGGCAAAGGCCCGGATATCATCGTTTCCGGTGCTGTCGAAGAGCGTATCCGCGCGCCCCGGCTGCGGCTGGTTCGGATCGGTGATGACGTTGCCCAGGTCATCGGTCTGCGTCTGGATGCCTGGCGTGCCCGGATCGAAGTCGACCGGCGCCAGATCGCCCACGATCGTGCGATCGAACGGCGGGGGTGTTGCGGTGGCGCTTAGATTCGCCGACAGCTCTACGTTCTGCAGGTGAGTGACCGTTCCAGCCTGATCCACCAACGTCGCCGACAGGCTCAGTTGCTCAGCTGCCGGTATGGGCCTCAAGGCGGCCACCGCCAAGGCGTATTCCCGCTGTCCTTCCGGAACGAGGATTTCATATCCGCCGTCGGCCCCCTGCATCAGAGCTTCTGAGCCCTTGAGCAGCGCTACTTCGCCGGCGCTTGCGCCTTCCAGGACAAGCCTGATCTTCTGGCCGCCTGGCTGTGCTGCATATGGAAGGAACATCGTGAACGTCCCGATCTGACCCTCCTGCAACTGCAGGGTGGCAAGGTTCGCGGAGGAAGGATCGAATTCGGCCTGGTCGAACGGGTTGTGAGCGTGGCTCGAGGTCGCAACCACGGTCTGGCCGGCCAGCTCGATCGGCTCGAGCGCCTTGGCGATCTGTCCATGGATAGCGGCGTAGCGAGGATCGCTCTGCGCCTGTACCAGAGCATCGTGAATTCGATCGTACGAAATGAAGTCGAACGTGGTGTTTTCAAAGACGCTCGCGCTAGCCAGCTGGAACGGATTGCTGAAGTCCGCCTTTGCATTCGCCAGCGCCCAGCCGAAATCCTCCACGATGAATCTCGTACTGGCCTCCGCGATCATTTCCTGGAATGCCGCGTCCCCGGTGCCGAGTCGGCTTTTTTCTCCATCGATATAGGCGAGAAGCTGCGCATCAAGCAATGTGAGCGCCTCACCCGTCTTTCCAGAGGCCGCTGCATTCTGCTGGAATGCAACAAGAGCGTTCCGCAGCCAATCGGCCCCGGAGGTGAACGCACTTTCGAGCGCTTCGGCACTTAGCTCGACTCCAGCAAACGCCTTGGCGGTTTCGCGCTGTTGAGGATCGAAGAGAATTTCGTCGATTGATTCATCGTCCAGGTAGGAGGCCATTGCGACGACGGTCAACTCATGCATCAGCACCTTTTCGCGCTCGCCGGCATTCACTGACGCGAGCAGATCGACGCGCGCCAACTTTCTGTTCGACGGGAGAAAGCTGTTAATTCCGTCCCAGATAGAAGCCCT
>DASWJZ010000132.1:0-4852 GCA_036396875.1 Propylenella sp. | reverse complement strand
GTCGGGAACCCTTATGCGCCCGCCATGTTTCATATTGGCTTGGTATCCCCGAGCTGCCGGCTGTCTGGGAGGGCATTTTGCGAACGCCTCCGAAGCGCTACCGCCGCCGAGACCGCGTCTTGCGCGCCGGTGTGTTTGCCTGGGTGGTTGCGCTCGCTTTGCTGGTTGCGCTTCCGGCTCTTCTTGATCGGCCGCCCTCCGATGGCTCCGAAAGCGCCGAGGCGCTGCGTTTCTCGCCCTATCGGACGGTGGCGGCCCTGGAGTCGCGCGAGACGCCATATCGCACGCGCGTCCCTCGCCAGGGCGGCGGCTGATCCGACTGCCCGGTCGAACGTCAATCCGGGCTGAGCATCGATCCCGCAACCGGAAACAAGCGGTCCCCGCCGATCAGGAAGGCGCGCAGCGCCCCCGGAGCGAAAAGGCGTGCGAACGCCGCATCGAGCACATTCAGGCCGCCCGCCAGCACGCCGAACGCCGGGAGGACGATCCTCGATCCGTCGGTCGCGAAGGCGCGCCGCCGGACGCTCCGCCCCGGCCCGCGGACCTTGGCTGCCGGATGGAGATGGCCTGCGACCTCGCGCGGAACCCGGTGCGCGGCGGGCTCGTGACGAAACGCAAAAGCGCCCCACGCCAGCTCGGACACCACGTCGCCGCCGACATTGTCCGGCAGCACCGGATCGTGGTTGCCGGTCACCCATATCCAGTCCCGTCCGCGCCGCAGCTCGGCCAGCCGTGCAAGGTCGCCTACCGAAAGCCGCCCGTGACCCCCGCGATCGTGAAAGCTGTCGCCAAGCGAGACAATGCGGCGCGGGTCGCGCCTGCGGACCACTTCGGCGAGGAGCGACAGCGTGGCGGCCGTATCGTAGGGCGGCAAGAACATGCCGCGGCGTGCGAACGACGACGCTTTTTCCAGGTGCAGGTCGGAGACGACAAGCGTGCGGCAGGCCGGCAGCCACATCGCTCCCGACGAATCGAGCACCGCCGCCGCGCCCGCGAGGTGCACGCTCGCTTCAGCCATGCCGGGCTCCCGCGCGGCGTCCGGCTGTTCTGGCCGGGACGACAGGTGCACCCGGAGTGGCCGCAAGCGTTTCGTCCTCGCCCATCGCTTCGCGGATGAGCGCCTCCGCGGCATCCGCCAGAATCTCGGTGTCCGCCGCCCCGAAGACCGGCTCGCGGCCGATCTGCAGCATGACCGGCACGGCAAGCGGCGAGACGCGCTCCAGCCTTTGATGCATGATTCGGCCGCTCACCCGGAAGAGCATTTCGGAGAGACGGTGGATGTCGAGCAGCCCCGCAGCGGCATCGTTCCGCGTCGCCTGCAGGAGGATGTGGTCCGGCTCGTGCGAGCGCAGCACGTCGTAGACGAGGTCGGTCGAGACGGTGACCTGCCGGCCGGTCTTCTCCTCGCCGGGATGGCGGCGCTCGATCAGGCCGGCAATGATCGCGCAGTTCCGGAAGGTGCGCTTCAGGAGGTAGGATTCGGCGAGCCAGGCTTCGAGGTCGTCGCCAAGCATGTCCGCGTCGAAGAGCGCCGCGAGCGACGGCCGCCCTGCTTCGAAGAGGGCGCCGAGGTCGCGCAGCGCCCACACGGCGAGCGAGTAATCGGTCGCCACAAAACCGAGCGGGCGCGCCCCCCACCGCTCCAGCCGGCGCGTCAGGAGCATGCCCAGCGTCTGGTGCGCGAGCCGTCCCTCGAACGGAAACGCCGCCATGTAATAGCGCCCGCGGAAAGGGAAGGACTCGACCAGCAGATCCGACGGGCCGGGAAGCACCGACCGCTCGCGCTGCACCTCCAGCCATTCGCAGACCTGCGTCGGCAGGGCGCGCCAGCGTTGCGGATCGGCGAGGATCGCGCGGACCTGGCCGGCGAGGTAGGTCGTCAGCGGGAATTTTCCGCCGGCATAGGAGGGGATGCTCGCGTCCTCCGTCTCCGCCGGGCTGGCATAGGCCTCGTTCTCGCGGATGCCCTCGAAGCGGAGCGTCCGCCCGGCGAAGCGGAACGTGTCGCCCTGCACCAGCTGTTCCAGAAAATACTCCTCGATCTTGCCGAGCACGCGGCCGCCGCGCACCACGCCCTTGCGCGGCTTGCCGAGGCGGACGTTCAGTTCCGGCGCCTCCACGATGGTGCCGACGTTCAACCGGTACTGCTGGGCGGTGCGGGGATTGGTGATGCCCCACCTCCCCTTGTGCGGGCCGTCCTTGCGCCGCCTTATCTTGGCGTAGCGCTCGTAGGTTCTGAGCGCATAGCCGCCGGTCGCCACAAAATCGACGGCGCGCTCGAAGGTCTCCCAGTCGAGACGCCGGTAGGGCTCGGCGGAGGTGATTTCCTCAAAGAGCGCCACCGCATCGAACGGCTCCGCCACCGCCATTCCGAGGATGTGCTGGCAGAGCACGTCGAGCGCCCCGGGGCGGAGCGGCGGCGTGTCCTGGTGGCCGAGATAGTTGGCGTCGAGCGCCGCCCGGCATTCAAGCACCTCGAAGCGGTTTGCGGGGACGAGGATGCCCTTCGACGGCTCGTCCATCCGATGGTTTGAGCGCCCGATGCGCTGCGCCAGCCGGCTCGCCCCCTTCGGCGCGCCGACATGCACGACGAGGTCGACGTCGCCCCAGTCGATGCCGAGATCGAGCGTCGAGGTGGCGACCACGGCGCGGAGCTTCCCGACGGCCATCGCCGCCTCCACTTTCCGCCGCTGCGAGCGGTCGAGCGAGCCGTGATGCAGCGCGATCGGCAGCGCGTCGTCGTTGACGCGCCACAGCTCCGAGAAGAGCAGCTCCGCCTGCCAGCGCGTGTTGACGAAGAGCAGCGTCGTCCGGTGCGCCTTGACCGCGTCGTAGATGTCCTTCAGCGCGTAGAGCGCGGTGTGCCCCTGCCACGGGACGCGCGCCTCCGATTCAAGGATCGACAGTTCGGGCGGCGCGCCGCCGTCGACGACGATCCGGTCGGCGAGGCGGCGCTTGTCGCCCGGCGTCTGCGCCACCAGCCAGGCGCAGAGATCGTCCGGCTCGGCGACGGTGGCCGAAAGGCCAATCGTTTGCAGCCCGGGAGCGAGCTTCCGCAGGCGTGCGAGCCCGAGCGACAGAAGGTCGCCGCGCTTCGACACGACCAGCGAATGCAGCTCGTCGAAGATCACCGTCTTCAGCCCGCCGAAGAACCGGCGCGCGTCATGCGAGGCGATGAGCAGCGCCACCTGTTCCGGCGTCGTCAAGAGCATGTCGGGCGGGTCGAGTTTCTGGCGCTGCCGCTTGTGGGCGGGCGTGTCGCCGGTGCGCGTCTCGAGTCGGATCGGCAGCCCCATCTCGGCGACCGGCAGGGCGAGATTGCGCTCGATGTCGACCGCGAGCGCCTTCAGCGGCGAGACGTAGAGCGTGTGCGGTCCGAAGACCGGCATGCCCGGCTTCGGCGGCCCGCGCCGGGCAAGATCGGTGAGCGACGGCAGGAAACCGGCAAGCGTCTTTCCGGCGCCGGTCGGCGCGATGAGGAGCGCGGAGCGCCCCGCCTCGGCCTTCGCCAGAAGTTCGATTTGATGTGGCCGGGGCGCCCAGCCGCGCGCGGCGAACCAGGCGCCGAAAACCCCCGGCAACTCGTCGGTTTGGGCTCGGGAAGGGGCAGACGCGGGCATGGAACAGAGGTAGAACCGACAGGCGAGCCTGTCGAGTCGTAGTCGCCATCGGTTTTGCCTGTCGCCGATTTGTCTTATCTTCCGAGAGTAGGAGCACACCCATGGTCCTGAAAACAGACGACCCGGAAATCGACAGCTTGGCCGAGGAATTGGTCGAGCTTACCGGAGAGCCGCTTGAAAAGGCGGTCAAGCAAGCGCTGCTCGAGCAGGTCACTCGCCAGAGAGAGGTTCAGCGCGTGTTGAGAGCAGTTCGGGAGATAAGCGAGCATTTCACGTCTCTACCCGTGCTCGATCCGCGCACGCCCGATGAGATCCTAGGTTACGACGAGCACGGACTGCCGACGTGATCGTCGATAGCTCCGCGCTAATTGCCATTCTAACGAAGGAGCCGGAGAGAGATCGTCTCGGGACTGCTTTAGGGCTGGTGCGGAGGCGAATCATCTCTTCAGCAACTCTGCTTGAAACGAGCATCGTGGCGGTGGTGCGGGCAGGAGACAGGGGAATGGCCGAGGTAGATCGCCTCGTGGCAAGCCTAATGCTGCAAGTTGAGCCTTTCACCGCGGAGCAGGCGATGCTCGCGCGCGAAGCGTTTCTACGCTTCGGCAAGGGCAGGCACGCGGCGCGTTTGAACTTTGGCGACTGCATCGCGTACGCGCTCGCGAAGGAGCGCGGCGAGCCGCTCCTCTTCAAGAGCGACGATTTTTCGAAGACGGACATCGAAGCAGCGCGATATTGAGGAAAGCGCGTAGCCGCACCACCTCGCTCCGCGGCGTTCTTTCATGACGATGCGCTTCACCGACCTTCTCTGCGCCACGCCGAACGGCATCTACTGCCCGCCCGGCGATTTTTATATCGACCCGACGCGGCCGGTCGCCCGCGCGCTGATCACGCACGGCCATTCCGACCATGCGCGCCGCGGCCACGGCGCCGTGCTCGCCACTGCCGAGACGCTGAAGATCATGGCGGAGCGCTACGGCGCGGATTTTTCCGGCGCGACCGAGGCGGCGGCGCTCGGCGAGGCGCGGGCGATCAACGGCGTCACGGTGACGTTCCACCCGGCCGGCCATGTGCTCGGCTCCGCCCAGATCGCGGTGGAAAAGGACGGCATGCGCATCGTCGCCTCCGGCGACTACAAGCGCCGCCGCGACCCGACCTGCGCGCCGTTCGAGCCCGTCCCCTGCGACGTCTTCATCACCGAGGCGACCTTCGCGCTGCCGGTCTTTCGCCACCCC
>DASWJZ010000131.1:0-1701 GCA_036396875.1 Propylenella sp. | reverse complement strand
TCGGCGCCGTGCTCGGGCGCGCCGCGCGAGAAGGCGTTCCGCGCCGCGTCGTGGGTGTGGCGGATGTGCATGACGCCGGGCAGCAGGCCGGCGCCGAACTGCTTGCGGTTGGCGCCGATGCCGCCGACCGAGATGCCGCCGAAGTTGACGCCGTGATAGCCGCGCTCGCGGCCGACCATCCGATAGCGCGTCCCCTGCCCGATGGCGCGCTGGTAGGCGAGCGCGATCTTCAGGCCCGTATCGACGGACTCCGAACCGGAGTTGGTGAAGAAGACGTGGTCGATGCCGGGCGGCATGTAGGTGACGAGGCGGGCGGCAAGCTCGAAAATCTTCGGGTGGCCCATCTGGAAGGCGGGAGCGTAGTCGAGTTCCTTCGCCTGCCGGGCGATCGCCTCGACGATCTTCGGGCGGCCATGCCCGGCGTTGCAGCACCACAGGCCCGACGTGCCGTCGAGCACCTTCCGCCCGTCGGCGGCGCGATAGTACATGCCCTCCGCGCCGACCAGCATCCGCGGCGCCTTCTTGAACTGCCGGTTCGCCGTGAACGGCATCCAGAAGGCTTCAAGATTGTTGGTGGTGACCTGCGTCCGCGCCATGTTTTGCCTCCCAATCCGCTTCCCGTCCGGTATCGTCCGAGGCAGCCAACCGATTGCGCCGGCAAGCCTTTTCATCTAGGAGGAAGCGGCGAAAAAATCCTGACCAATTGGTCAAGGGAACGTTAGACAGTTTCGAAATGCCGCTCAAGGGGCTTGTGGTCGCTGCTGTGAGGATTGGCGTTCGTTCGACGGGCACTGCCGTGACGCACCACTTCCCTGACGACGCGGATTCGCCATGACCGCCAATACCGCCCGCGCCGGCAAGACGCGCAAGCGCACCCGCATCCAGGCGGAGAACGAAGAGCGCATCCTCGACGCGGCGCTGGAGATTTTTTCCAGCTACGGATTCCGCGGCGCCACCGTCGACCAGATCGCCGCGGTCGCCGGCATGACCAAGCCGAACCTCCTCTATTACTTCCGCCGCAAGAAGGACATCTACCTCGCCGTCCTCAACCGCACGCACGAGATGTGGCTGCAGCCGCTGGAGGCGCTCGACCCGGACGGCGACCCGGTCGACGAGATCACCCGCTACATCGACCGCAAGCTCGAAATGTCGCGCGACAGCCCGACCGCCTCGCGCCTGTTCGCCATGGAGATCATGCAAGGCGCGCCGATCCTCGGCCCCGTCCTGGCGGGACGGCTGAGGACGCTGGTCGACGAGAAGGCCGCCGTCATCGGCGGCTGGATCGACGAGGGCCGCATCGCGCCGATCGATCCCCACCACCTCATCTTCATGATCTGGGCGACCACCCAGCATTACGCCGACTTCGACGTGCAGATCCGCGCGATCCTCGGCAGCGGCATCAACGATCGCGCGCGCTTCGACACCGCGCGCACGACGCTGGAGCAGCTGCTGATCAAGGGCGTGGCGGGGAAGTAGGATCGCCGAACGCATCCGCCGGCACGTAGGGTGGGCAAATCGCCGTTGCGATTTGCCCACGCGCGACGCAAGCAACGAAGACGTGGGCACGCGGCTGACGCCGCTTTGCCCACCCTACGATTTGCGATTCCGCGCGCGGGGGCGCCCGATCCTACCACCGCCCTGACGAGCGGGGATAAGAAAGAAGGGCGATTATGCATATTGCAAACCCGGTCTATAAGTGGT
>DASWJZ010000130.1:0-5715 GCA_036396875.1 Propylenella sp. | reverse complement strand
AGAAGGCTCCGAAAGCCCGCTGGAAGGATCGGCGACGCTGACCGACGAGCAGGCCGCGCTCTTGGCGGACGGGATGCTTTATATCAACGTCCACACCGAGGCGAATCCGGGCGGCGAGATCCGCGGCCAGGTAACGGGCGATATGTAGGCCGCCATCGGCCCGAGGCGCCGGGCGTAAGCGCGGCGCCGATCTTTTGCCCGACCGGTCGCTTGATTATGATGCGTTCCTGCAAGTGGGCGTCGTACGGGAGGAGGAGCCGGTGCGCATAGCCAGCGTTGCGGCGGCAATCTTTGCGATCGTGGGTCTCGGCTGCGCCGCTCACGCGGACACGGTGCGGATGAAGGCGGCCCTGGACGCCGCCCAGGAAACGCCGCCGAACGACAGCAAGGGAACGGGCGCTGCGGAGATCGCCCTCGACACCGAGACGCTGAGGCTGGCCTGGGTCCTGACCTTTTCGGGCCTCACCAGCCCCGCCACCGCGGCCCGCTTCCATGGCCCCGCCCCGATGGGGGAGCCGGGCAAGACCGCGGTCGAGTTCGACGGCACCGAAAGTCCGATCGAAGGCTCGGCGATACTGACCGAGGCGCAGGCCGGCCAGCTGCTGGACGGCTTGTGGTACATGAACGTGCATACGGAGAAGAACCCGGACGGGGAGATTCGCGGCCAGGTCCTGGTCGAGCGGTGATGGCCGCACGGCCGCCGGATGGGAGCGCGCAGACGGCTACGCCTTGATCAGCGTGCCGGCGCCGTGCGCCGTAAAAAGCTCGAGCAGCACGGCGTGCGGCGTCTTTCCGTTCAGGATGACGACGCCTTCCACGCCGCGATTCAGCGCCGCGATGCAGGTCTCGACCTTCGGGATCATGCCGCCGGAGATCGTGCCGTCGGCGATCAGCCGCCGCGCCTCGGAAACGGTCAGCTCGTCGACCAGGGCGCCCGATTTGTCGAGCACGCCCGGCACGTCCGTCAGGAAGAGGAGACGGGTGGCCGCGAGCGCGCCTGCGATGGCGCCGGCGAACGTGTCGGCATTGATGTTGTAGGTCGCGCCGTCGCGGCCGGGAGCAACCGGCGCGATTACCGGAATCATCTCCGAATGCGCCAGCAGATCGAGCAGCGTGCGGTCGACCTCGACGGGCTCGCCGACAAAGCCGAGGTCCACGACCCTTTCGATGTTGGAATCGGGATCGACGATGGTCTTCCGGGCCTTCTCCGCGAAGACCATGTTGCCGTCCTTGCCGCAGAGCCCGATCGCCCACTCGCCCTCGTTGTTGATCAGCGCGACGATCTCCTTGTTGATGGAGCCGGCCAGCACCATCTCGACGATCTCCACCGTCGCCTTGTCGGTGACGCGCAGCCCCCCCTTGAACTCGCTCTTGATGCCCATCCTGGCGAGCATCTCGCCGATCTGCGGGCCGCCCCCGTGCACGACGATCGGATTGACGCCCGACTGCTTCAACAGCGCGATGTCGCGGGCGAAGGCCAGGGAGAGCGCCGGGTCGCCCATCGCGTGGCCGCCGTATTTCACCACGATCGTCTTGTTCTCGTAGCGCTGCATGAACGGCAGCGCCTCGGCGAGAAGCCGGGCCTGGTCGTGAGCGTCCTGCGTTGCGGTCGTCGGCGTGTCGTTCATCGGCCGGCCCTCGAAGCTCGCGCCTCATAGCCGCTCGGCGCGGGATTGAGAAGGCGGATGCCGCCTCGGTTCACTTTCCGAAGGGGCGCATATACAAAGCGACGCAGGCGCCGGGAGCAGGCCGATGGCCGTAGAGACCGACATAGTCCGCCACTACACGCATGGAAGCCTGGATCAGGCCATCCTCGCCGGCCTTCGAGCCACGGGACGCGACGTCGATCGGATCGATCCCGCCGACCTTGCTGCGATCGACGAGTTCCACATGGGCGGGGGCGAGGCGACCGCCGCGGTCGCCGGGGAGCTCGATCTCAAGCCCGGCATGGCCATGCTCGACATCGGCTCCGGCATCGGCGGGCCGGCGCGCTATTTCGCCCGCACCTTCGGCGTCATGGTTCACGGCGTCGACCTCACGCCGGAATATGTGCGCGTCGCCGCCGCTCTGAGCGAACGCGCGGGCCTTGCGGATCGGGTGAAGTTTCAGGTGGGCAGCGGCGTCGACCTTCCGTTCGAGGCCGGGACGTTCGACGCCGCCACGTTGCTGCACGTCGGCATGAACATTCCCGACAAGCGCAGGCTCTTCCGCGAGGTGCATCGCGTGCTGAAGCCGGGCGGCGTGCTCGCGGTCTACGACCCGATGCGGACAAACGAGGGCGCCTTCGACTTCCCCGTGCCCTGGGCCTCGGAACCGGGCTTTTCTTTTCTTGAGACGCCGGACTTCTATCGCGAGGCGCTCACGGAGGCGGGCTTCGTCGTGGGCGCGGAGGTGAGCCGTCGCGAGATGGGCCTTGAATTCTTCCGGCGAATCCGCGCGCGGATTGCCGAGAGCGGCCCGCCGCCGCTCGGCCTGCACATCCTCATGGGTCCCGAAACGCCGGCGAAGATTGCCAACCTTGTCGCCGCGCTGGAGAAGGGGATCGTCGCGCCGGTCGAGATGATCAGCCGCCGCGCGGCTTGAAGGCTCATGGCGCCGGCCGTGCGAAGCTCGCGATCTCGGCCCTCAGGTCGTCGATGCCCTCGCCAGTGACGCTTGATGTCGCGATGATGTCGGGATGCGCCGCCGGCCGCCGCCGGATCGCCTCCGCCGTCGCGGCTTTTACTTCCGCGAGCGCTGCTGGCGTGACCTTGTCCGCCTTGGTCAGCACGATCTGGTAGGAAACGCCGGCCCGGTCGAGGTCCTGCATCAGGGGCTCGTCGGCGGCCTTCAGGCCGTGGCGGGCGTCGACCAGCAGGAAGATGCGCTTCAGCGACGCGCGGCCGGCGAGATAGGCATGGATGAGCCGTGTCCATGTCGCAACCGTTGCCTTTGGCGCCTTGGCAAAGCCGTAGCCCGGCATATCGACGAGCGCGATCGGCGGAAGGGCGCCGGGAGCGGCGTCCGCCGGGTCGGGGACGTAGAAGAAAAGCGACTGCGTCCGCCCCGGCGTGTTGGAGGTACGGGCGAGGCTCGACCCGCCGAGAAGCGCGTTGATCAGGCTCGACTTGCCGACATTCGAGCGGCCGGCGAAGGCGACCTCAGGCGGCCCCTCCGGCGGCAGCGCCGCCATCGTCGGCGCTTCGGTGACGAACCGCCAGGGATCGCGGAAAAGATGGGACAGGGAAGCCGCGTTCATCACAAGTCCGAAGCTGGCTCAGGTGCTGCCGGAGACATGCTCCTCACGAGCCGGTCGCGCACGAGGTATTGAGTCGAGGCGGAGCGCGAAGTGCGTCTGTCATGACGATTGATATGAGTATCAGAGGGGCGTTGGCCGGTGCTAGGTTTCAAGGGCGACTGAGCACCGCCACGCTCAGCCGGAGGGAGGAATGCATGGCCATGAATCCGTGTCGATGCCTGGGAGTAACGATTGCTCTTGCCGGAGCCGGTGTTCTGTTGGCGCTGACGCCAAATGCGCGTGCGGAAATGCCTGCGCTCACGCCGGAGCTCGAAAGGCTGCGGGATGCATTGGACAAGTACCAGGATCCGTATGTGGCTGTTCGCGACGGCTATTTTTCCACGGTCGGCTGCGTCCAGTATCCGGACGCGGGCGGCGATGGGAAGGTTCCATACAAGTCCGGCGGAATGGGTGTTCACTTCCTGAACCTGCAATTGATCGGACCGGAGCCGGATCCGATGCGTCCGCCGATCCTCGTCTACGAGCCGGACGGCGAAAAGCTGCGCCTGGTCGCCGTGGAATGGTTCGTCCCGCTGGCGACGGGCGTCAAAGAGCGCCCCACGGTCTATGGTCAGGCTTTCGATGGACCCATGGAGGGACACGAGCCGCTTCTGCCGAAGGACCTGCATCACTACGATCTCCACGCCTGGCTATGGAAGGAGAATCCGTACGGGGTATTCAGCCCCACCAATCCGAACTTAAACTGCGACGGCTACGGCTTCTCGCTCGTGGAGCATGCGCCGCACATCGTTCCGCATCCCGGGCAGTGATCAAGGCAATTCAGAAACGGATGCAACGCTGCCGCGGCTGAAAGGGCCTCAATCCGCGCCGGCGAGGAAGCTACTCCGCCGGCGTGTTTTTCGGTTTGAAGCGCCCGATGATCCCCTTCAGGTTGCCGAACAGCTCGATCGGCACGCCGTGCCGCCTCATGATGACGCCGGATGCGCGCGAACTCCGCACGGCGTACATGTGACTCACCCGAAGAGGTCGGAGTGCGTTCCGGTTCGATAGAGCCGCACCTCCTCTTCGTCCACCTGATAGATCAGCAGCCAGTCATAGCCGATGTGGCATTCGAGATGGCTCGTCCACGAACCGACCAGGCGATGCGGCCGCGCGCTTTCCGGCGGGGCTCCGTGCATCCGGATGTCCCTCACAATTGTGAAGAGCCTTTCCGCGCGTAGTCCCCGCTTCTCGATCCGTCTCACATCCTTCCGAAAGCGGCTCGTCGTTACGAGGCGCCGCAATTCAGTCTTTCTCGGCGCGGATAGCCTCGAGCAGGGTTGCCTCGTCCGGATACCGTACGGCTCCGGACAGATCTTCAGCAAGCGCCGCCTGCGTTTCGGCGTTGGGAATGCGAACCGCGAAAGGAAGTCCGTTCTGGAGCACGATCTGACGGCAAAACACATTCACCGCCTCGGACATGCTGATCCCGAGTTTTGCCAGGACCGCCTCGGTCTCGCGCTTAAGCTTCGGCTCGACGCGCGCCCGAATGAATTCTGACTTCACGCTCGCCTCCAGGATACTCGCAGGAATGCGTATCTCAACCGGGATACATATGAGTCGAGCGGAGGTCGGTCAAGAGCCTCAGGGGGTATTACTCCGCCTCAGGCGGCAACGCCGCCATCGTCGGCGCTTCGGTGACGAACCGCCAGGGGTGGCGGAAAAGGATGGATTCGGCGGCTCGTCGAAACTCCGTCAGGCTCCACTCCCGTCCACGAGATGCGGCACCGAATCGAAGTCGATCTCGTCATAGATATCCCTGAACTTCAAAGACACGCCGACAGAGGGCAGTTCAACCGAGCTATCGAGGCCCTCGACGACCACGTGGTCCCAACTCATGTTGTCGCCGCGGGCCCAGAGGATCGCCCTTGGCGCGTTCGGCTCGATGAGCAGGACGTAATGCATTGTCGGGATCGCGCGGTACTCGTCGAGCTTGCCGAACATGTCCAGCTCGTGCGTCGACGGCGAAAGAACCTCGGCAACCATGCGAACGTCGCCGGCGTCATGCGCCTTGTCATCCCGCTTGCCGCACTCGACGCCGGCGTCCGGCCGGCGTCGATTTCCTGTCGTCGTCTTGACCGCCGTATCGCTTGTGAAGCCACGGCACGGCCCACCGCGAAGCTGGACTTTCAGTTCGGCAAGGATATTCCAGACAATCTGATCGTGCCGGCGGCTGGCGCCGGTCATCATCTCCAGGTCGGGGCATCGCAGCACGGGATAGCTACCGACGAGTTCGTATTTCTCGTCCTCGCCTTCCTGCCAAGCATGAAACTCCTCCGGCGTCATTCGCCGGTCGATCTTGCTGAGCATTCCGGTCTCCACCGATAAACCTTACCACATGATCGTCGGCGGAGCAGAGGAAAGCGCAGCTTCATCGAACCGACCGGGAGGCGCGTTCTACTCCGCCGGCGTGTTTTTCGGTTTGAAGCGCCCGATGA
>DASWJZ010000129.1:0-5370 GCA_036396875.1 Propylenella sp. | reverse complement strand
GGCCGGGCCCGGCGGCCGGCGAGCCGGCGCTTGACGACGATCCCGGCCGCATCCGCAACACGCAATTCTTCGCCAAGATGTACGGCGATTGCCGCCGCGGGGAGGTCGAGCCGCGCATGCAGCCGGTGCGCTGGATCGACGGGTCGACGCTCCGCGTGACGAGCGTCAACGGAGTCGCCGACCGCTTGCGGCGCGTGGCGGACGAGCTGGCGAAGCTCCCGGCAAAATTCCGCAAATTCCTGGCGCCGTCCGGCGGGACCTACAATTGCCGCACCATCGCCGGCACCGAGCGCCTGTCGATGCACGGCTTCGCGGCGGCGATCGACATCAGCACCGCCACGACCGACTACTGGCTATGGAACAAGCCGGTCGAGGGCCGCTATCCATACCGCAACAGGGTGCCGCTCGAGATCGTCGATATCTTCGAGCGGCACGGCTTCATCTGGGGCGGCAAGTGGTATCACTACGACACCATGCATTTCGAATACCGGCCCGAGCTTTTCCTTGCCGCCGGATCGAGGCCGACGGGTTTTTGATCGTCTGCGCTCAATACGCAGATTGGCGTGGCGATGCCCCTCAGCTCGGCTTCCGGCGCTCGTTTTGGATCAGGCTGACGGAGCCGTCTCGCTGGCGAACTCGCGCTTCACAAATAGCGCGTGGAGCGCAAGGCCTGCCGCCGCAAAGGCCTCGCCCGCCCCCTCCTCGCGGTCGACCACCGTCACCACGTCCGTCACCGTCGCTCCGGCGTCACGAAGCGCGGCGGCGGCCCTCAGCGACGAGCCGCCGGTGGTGGTCACGTCCTCCAGCACGACCACGGTCTTGCCGGCAAGGCTTTCGCCTTCCGCCAGCCCTTCCATCAGGCTCTGCGTTCCGTGCGCCTTCGCCGCCTTGCGCACGAAGATGGCGCGCACCGGCCGCCCCGCCACCGCGCTCATTGCGGCGGTCGCCGCGACGAGCGGCACCGCACCCATTTCGAGCCCGCCGACATAGTCGGCGCGGAGCGCCGCCGCCTGCTGCGCGAGCGCGGCGCCGATCAGGCGCGCGCCGTCCGGATCGAGCATCGCAGGCTTCAGGTTGAAGTAGATCGTGCTCGTCCGCCCGGAGGCGAGCTTGAACTCTCCCCCCTGGCGAAACGAGCGCCGGGCAATGATGTCGAAAAGCCTTCGCCGGTCGTCCATGCGCCGCCTCCGGCTGCGAGTTGCCCGCAGCCGGCACGCCCGGTCAAGGGCAGGCCGGCGTCTCTACATCGGAGCGGGCGTCATCCAGCCGACTACGCCGCCGCCCGGCTGCTTCAGGATGGCGATGCGGCCGACGCCGGGAACATCCCACGGCTCGCGCAGCACGGTCGCGCCCGCCTCCCGGGCGCTCTTTAAGCGCTTGTCGACGTCGTCGACGGCGAGATAGGGCAGCCAGTGCTCCGGAACCTCGGGCGGAACGCCGACCGCGTTCATGTCCAGAATGCCGCCGACCGGCTTGCCGCCGGAACTCGCGACCCAATAGGTCCCGTTCGGCATCGCCATCGCCTCGAAGCTCCAGCCGATCGTCTTTTCGTAGAAGCGCTTCGCCTTGTCCGCGTCGCGCGTGTTCAGCTCGTTCCAGTGAAAAGTGCCGTGATCCGCCATGGACGCCTCCCGGATGGGTCGGTGCATCGTCCGCCGGCGAACCGTTGCGAACAAGTTCCCCCGCGCCTCAAATTGCCGTGACGGCGAGCTCGGCGGGGGCCGACGGCTCAGGAGGATCCGGGCTCGCCGGGTACCTCCTCGGGCTCCCCCTCCTTGGCGGCGGCGGGCGGCCCGCCCTTCGACACGCCGACCAAAGCGGCGCGCAGCACGCGGTCGCCGATCTGATAGCCCTCCTGCATCACCTGCACCACCGTGCCGGCCGGCTTGCCGGAATCCTCGGCCTCGAACATCGCCTGGTGGCGATGCGGGTCGAAGCGCTCGCCGAGCGCGGCGATGCGGGTGACGCCGTTCTTCTCAAGCAGCCGGTCCATCTCGCGCTCGGTCATCTCGACGCCTTCGACCAGCGCCTTCAGCACCTCGTCGGCCGCTTCGCGCCGTTCGGCCGGAACGGTCGTGAGCGCGCGCCGGAGATTGTCGCCGACCACCAGCATGTCGGCGGCGAACTTCGTCGTCGCATATTTGTGCGCGTCGGCGACGTCGCGCTCGGTGCGCTTGCGCAGATTGTCCATTTCGGCGGCGAGCCGCACCAGGCGCTCCGTCAGGTCCGCCTTCTCCGCCTCCAGCCGCTCGATCTCGGCGTTCGAACCGGCAAGCTGCTCGATCGTCTCCTCGCACGCAGCCTCCTCGCTGGTAGGCTCGCGCTCGGCCCTGGCCGCAGCCTCGGCCCATGCGGATTTCCGCTCGTTGTCGTTCATCTCACATCATACCGGTGTTGGTCTCCGCGCGCCGATATCTAAGTTCTGCCGGCGAAATTCAAGGCGGCGGCGCGCCTAACGGTCGATCAGCTGCGCCACGAGCTGCGCCGTGTAGTTCACCGCCGGCACGACTCGCGCATAGTTGAGCCGGGTCGGCCCGATGACGCCGAGCACGCCGACGATGCGGTCGCTCGAATCGTGGAACGGCGACACGACGAGCGCCGAGCCGGAGAGCGAGAAGAGCTTGTTCTCCGAGCCGATGAAGATGCGGACACCCTCGCCTTGCTCGGCAAGGCCGAGGAGCTGGATGATGTCCTTCTTCGATTCCAGATCGTCGAAGAGCAGGCGGATGCGCTCAAGGTCCTCAAGCGCCTTCACGTCGCCGATCAGGTTCGACATGCCGCGCACGATCAGCGTGCCGGGCTCGTCGCCGACCCCTGTCCAGGTGGCGATGCCGGCGGCGATCACCCGCTCGCTCAGCTTGTCGATCTCGCGACGCCGCGCCTCGCGCTGCCGCTGCAGCTCGGCGCGGGCTTCCGGCAGCGTGCGGCCGCGGAAATGCGCGTTCAGATAGTTCCCGGCCTCGACCAGCGCCGAGGTGGGAAGGCCGCGCGGAACCTCGATGATCCGGTTCTCCACCGATCCGTTCTCGGCGACCAGCACGGCGAGCGCCCGCGTCGGCTCGATGCGCACGAACTCCACATGCTTCATGTGGATGTCCTGCTTGGCGGCCACCACGACGCCGGCGCCGCGCGACACGCCGGAGAGCGTGTGGCTCGCCTCGGTAAGGAGCGATTCCACCGACTGCTCATGCCCGGCGCTGCTCACCTGGCTCTCGATCCGGCGGCGCTCGTCGTCGGACAGCTCGCCGACCTCCATCAGCGTGTCGATGAAAAAGCGCAGGCCGTGCTCGGTCGGCAGCCGGCCGGCGCTCGTGTGGGGTGCGTAGATCAGCCCCATCTCCTCCAGGTCCGACATGACGTTCCGCACCGAGGCGGGCGAGAGCGCGGTGGTCAGGATGCGGCTCACATTGCGCGAGCCGACCGGATCGCCGGTGTCGAGATACGTCTCGACGATGCTGCGAAAGATATCGCGGGAGCGGGAGTCAAGTGCGGCAAGTCCGTCGGCGCGCATGTCGCTCGGTTCCAATCCTTCCGAACCTGACAGATATTGATTCCTGCGGCCGGATGGCAAGTCTCCGCTTTACCGCCCTCCCGGCACGGCGTAACAGGCCCGCTCCAGACCGAAACGAGCCGGATTGAGGGAATGCGAGCGTCGAAGAGAGCGCCGGACGAGTTGCGCCGCGTCACGCTGGAGCGGGGCATCTCCAAACATGCCGAGGGCTCTTGCCTCGTCCACTTCGGCGACACGCACGTCTTGTGCACGGCGAGCCTCGCCGAGCAGGTGCCCGGCTGGCTGCGCGGCGGCGGGAAGGGCTGGGTGACGGCCGAATACGGCATGCTGCCGCGCGCCACGCATGAAAGAATGCGCCGCGAGGCGGCGATCGGCGCGCAGGGCGGGCGGACGCTCGAGATCCAGCGCCTGATCGGACGCTCGCTCCGCGCCGTCGTCGACCTGAAGGCGCTCGGCGAGCGCCAGATCACCGTCGATTGCGACGTGCTGCAGGCCGACGGCGGCACCCGCACCGCCGCCATCACCGGCGCCTGGGTGGCGCTTCACGATGCCCTCGCCTGGATGCGGGCGCGCAGCATGGCCGGCGACCGCGTGCTCCTCGACCATGTCGCGGCCGTATCCTGCGGCATCGTCGACGGCACGCCGGTCCTCGACCTCGACTACCAGGAGGATTCCGCCGCCGGCACCGACGCCAATTTCGTCATGACCGGCTCCGGCGGCATCGTCGAGGTGCAGGGGACCGCCGAGGGCGCGCCGTTCAGCGAGGAGGATTTTTCGCGCCTGCTGCAGCTCGCGCGCGCCGGCATCGTCCGCCTGGTCGATTTGCAGAAGCTGGCGGTGCTCTGAGGATGGCGATCCGTCTCGCGCCCGGCCCGATCGTGGTCGCGAGCCACAATCGGGGCAAGGCGCGCGAGATGGTCGAGCTCCTCGCCCCGTTCGGGCTGGAGGTGAAGTCCGCCGCGGCGCTCGGCCTCTCCGAGCCGGAGGAGACAGGCAAGACTTTTGAGGAGAACGCGGCGCTGAAGGCGCGCGCGGCGGCGGCGGAATCGGGGCTGCCCTCGCTCGCCGACGATTCCGGCCTCGCCGTCGACGCGCTTGGCGGCGCGCCCGGCATATTTTCCGCCCGCTGGGCCGGCGAAGAGCGCGATTTCTCCGCCGCCATGCGGCGGGTGGAGAGCGAGCTGAAGACGCGTGGTGCGACCGACCCGGGAGAACGGCGGGCGCATTTCGTCTGCGCGCTTGCGCTCGCGCTCCCCGACGGGCGCGTGGAGTCCTTCGTCGGGCGCGTGGACGGGACGCTCGTCTGGCCGCCGCGCGGCGACCGAGGCTTCGGCTACGATCCGATCTTTCTCCCCGACGGGCACGACCGCACCTTCGGAGAGATGAGCGCGGAGGAGAAGCACGGATGGCGGCCCGGAGCCGGCGAGGCGCTGTCGCACCGCGCCCGCGCCTTTCAGAAATTTGCGCGCGAATGCCTCGGCGCCGCCTGAGCGGCGCGCGCGACCAAGTTCGGCAATGACGACGCGGGACGGGGTAACCTCCCCCTTGAGCGGAGGTCGAAACCGGCGTCAGCCGGTTTCGGGAGGAGGGTGGGACGGAGACCCCGCATACCCCCTCCCGCGAACTTGCGAGGCCTGCGATGGGTCCGGCATGGATTTGCCGGACACCCGCGCTTGCGCGTCACTGCCTCGAAGGGTTTCTATTGGCCGTGGAGGATCGTGAAACGATGGCCGCTTCAATGCCGGCTGAAATCGCGTCGGCCGCGCCCGTGGCCATCCCGGAAAGCGCGACCGATTTCGGCGTCTACGTGCACTGGCCGTTCTGCGCGGCGAAGTGCCCCTACTGCGACTTCAACAGCC
>DASWJZ010000128.1:0-32755 GCA_036396875.1 Propylenella sp. | reverse complement strand
CCTTCTCGAGAAGGTGCTGCGGGACAAGAAGCAGCGGGATCTGAAGGAGCTGCGCGTCGCGATCTTCGGCGCGACCGGCGTCGTCGGCTTCGCCGCCGCGGTGATCGCGGCGCAGGAAGGGGCGAATGTCACGCTGGTCGGACACGACGGGCCGGAGCGCGTCAAGCGCGAATCCGAGGAGATCAAGAAGCGCTTCGGCCTCGCCGTGGACATCGCCGACGGCACGACCGACGCAAGCAAGTCGGACATTCTGAGCGATGCCGAGGTGGCGATATCCGCGGCAAGGGCGGGGCTGCAGGTGCTGTCGCGGCAGCAGGTGGACGCAGCGCGCAATCTTCTCGCGGTCGCCGACGTCAACGCCGTCCCGCCCCCGGGAATCGAGGGGCTCAACATGAAGGCGCATGGCGAGGTTTTCGGCGAGAAGGGCGCGCTTGGCCTTGGCCCGCTTGCCATCGGCGCAATCAAGTACAAGACGGAACGCAGCCTGTTGCAGTCCATGATCGGCGCGGAGGAGGCGGTCGCCTACGATTTCCGTGACGCTTTCGCGCGGGCGCGCGAGCTCGTCGCCGCGTTGGACTGATCGGGTCCGACCGCGTCTCCGATCCGCTCCGGCGCCGCCCGAAGACGCGGATCGTGCCCGCACGCCTCCCGCACCCGGGCGAGAAGGGCGTCGATGAGCGCGGCGGCGAGGTCGGCGCGCCGGCTTCCGACCGGAACGCCGTCCAGCGAACGGACGGGAAACACAAACCGCACGCTGTTCGTCAGCAGGACCTCGTCGGCTTCGCGGAGGTCATCGACGCCGAGCGATCGCTCCTCAACCTCCAGTCCGAGCGGCGTTGCCGTTTCCATCACCAGCCCGCGCATGATGCCGGCCAGAATCCCCTCCTCCTGCGGCGGCGTCGCGAGCCGGGAGCCTGCGAGGACGAACAAATTGGCGATGGTCGTGCAGGCGACGCGCCCGGCGCCGTTCAGGAACAGCGCATCGTCGGCGCCGGCCGCAACCGCCTCGCGCATCGCCAGGATGTTGTCGAGATAGCCGACCGCCTTGAGGCGGGAGAGCGGCGACGTCTCGTTCCGCCGCGCCGCGGCGGTCACGAGCCGCACCGGACGCCCGATCAGGTCCGCGTTCCACGGCGCTGCCGACACATGGATTGTCGGCGCCGGGTCGGCGTCGGGCCGGACGCCCCGGCCGGAGCTGCCTCGCGTGACGGTGGTTCGCAGGATTGCGCATTCGAGGCCGGCCGCTTCGAGCAGGGCGCTCCAGCCCGCGCGCACCGAAGCGCCGTCGAGCGCAATGCCGATCGCGGCGGCGTGGCCGACAAGCCGCGCGATATGACGGTCGCCGGCGAACGGCACGCGGCCGATGGCGACGGCGGTGTCGAAGACGCCGTCCCCGAGCAGAAAGCCGCGGTCGAAGGGATCCAGACGCCCGCCAAGCGATCCGTTGATCCAGACGGTCCTGTCGGTCATGCGCGGGTCCGCGCAAGGAACGCGGCGAGCAGATCGTAGCCGTGCTCCGTCAGCACGGATTCGGGGTGGAACTGCACGCCGAATGTCGGATGCGCATTGTGGCGGACCGCCATGATCTCGCCGTCCTCGCTCCAGGCGCAGGTCTCAAGCCCGCCATCGTCCGGGCTAGCCGCGACGATCAGCGAATGATAGCGGCCGACCCGGAAGGAGGAAGGAAGGCTTGCGAAGAGGCCGGTGCCATCGTGCCGGATCGTGGAGGCTCGACCGTGCATCGGCCGCACCGCCCGCGCGATCGTGCCGCCGAACGCCTGCGCGATGCATTGGTGGCCGAGACAGATGCCGAGGATGGGCATCCGGCCGGAGAGCTGCCGGACGGCTTCGGTGGAGATGCCCGCCTCGTTCGGCGTGCACGGGCCGGGCGAGATGATGAGGCCCGATGTCCCTGAGGCGAGGATCGCCGCGACGTCGGTCCGGTCGTTGCGTTCCACCAGCGTGTCGCAGCCGAGCTCCTCGACATAGCGCGCGATGTTGAAGACGAAGGAATCGTAATTGTCGAGAATCAGGATCATGACGCTGCCGCCACGTGCCGGGCCGGCTCCAAGGCCTGGAACATCCGCTCCGCCTTCAAAAGCGTCTCGCGATATTCCTCTTCCGGATCGGACAGGAGCGTGATGCCGGCGCCGGCGCGAATCGAGGCGACGCCATCCTCCACGACGAGCGTGCGGATCGCGATGTTCGATCGCAACGATCCGTCGTAGCCGAAATGTGCGATCGAGCCGCAATAGACGCCGCGCGGCTCCGGCTCAAGTTCATGGATGATCTCGCCGGCGCGAATCTTCGGAGCGCCGGTGATCGAGCCGCCGGGAAAGCACGCGGCCATGAGGTGCAGCGCATCGAGGCCGGGCCGCATGCGACCGTGGATGACGGAGACGAGGTGGTGAACGGACGCGTAGCTCTCGAGCGCGCACAGGGCGGGCGCTTGCACGCTGCGCGGCAGGCAGACGCGCGACAGATCGTTGCGCATCAAATCGACGATCATGATGTTCTCGGCGCGGTCCTTTTCGTTCGCGACGAGCTCCGCCGCCAGCCGCCGGTCCTCGACGGGGTCGGCGGAGCGGCGGCGGGTCCCCTTGATGGGGCGCGTCTCAACGGCGCCTTCGGCAAGCCGCAGGAAGCCTTCCGGCGACGTCGATGCGACAAGCCGGTCCGGCGTCAACACGAGCGCGCCGAAGGGGGCGGGGTTGGCGGAGCGAAGCTGTTCGTAGAGGGCGAGCGCATCGAACCCTCGGGGAAGGTCCGCGCGCCACGCAAGGGAAAGATTGGCCTGAAAAATGTCGCCGTCGGCGATGTAGCATCGCGCCCTCTCGACGATCGCCTTGAAGCGCGCTCCGCTCATATTCGGCCGCCAGGCGTCGCGCGCCACGGCGACCGGGGGGACAGGCCGTCGCCGCGACGGCGCTGCCAGCGCATCCCGCAGCCACTCGGCACGCGCATGGGCGCGCCTTCGCCGCCGTGCCTCGTCCTGCTCCGGCCAACCGGCGGATACGAGAAAGGCGCGGCGGCCGACGACGTCGAAGGCAATCCCGGCGTCATGGAACCAGAGATCGATCTCGGGACGCGCGAACCCGCCTCTCGGCGCCGGCAGGCGCTCGAAAAGCCGCCCGGCCTCATAGGCGAAGACGCCGGTTGCCCCGCCCATGAACGGGAGGAGCGGGCCGGGTCGGTTGTCGGCAAAGCGCGCAAGCTGGAGACGGAGAGCCTCCACCGCGTTGCCTTGAAGCGGCACGCCGTTCCAGTAAGGCGCGCCGTTGACGCTGGTGAACCGCGCGAAGGGCTGCAACGCGAGCCAGCTCCAGCGGCCAAGCTCAGGATGCGGCGCTGCGCTGTCGAGGAACACGACTCCCGGCCCGAGAAGAACGCCGCCCAGCGCCGCCAGCGGGTCGCGGTATTCAATCTCCTGGACGAGCGGCTGAAACGGCATCCCGGACCTCAGCGAGCCGGATATCGCCCGCACAACATCGCCTGGCCAGGCAGAGCGGGCTTGCGGCGCATCAGGTGGTCGCGCAATCGCGGCGCGGCAAGCTACATCGCCGCAATCGACGCTACAATCTGCTGAGAACCCGAATGTCCGAGGCGCCCCGGGGCACCGGCGAACCGGCTTGCCTCCGCGCCCTGCGCGGGGCACCTAAGGGGGATGCGCGGGCTCCTTTTCGACAAGGACGGCACCCTGCTCGATTTCCAGGCGAGCTGGTCGCGCGCCTATCGCGAGCTCTCTCTCGAACTCTGCGGCGGCGACGGCGAAGCCGCAATGGCCATGCTGACGGCCGGGGGGATGGACCCGGCTACCGGCCGCTGCGGCGCGGGCTCCGTGCTTGCGGCCGGCAACACGATCGACATCGCGTCCTGCTGGTTTCCAGGCCTCGCGGGCGCCGAGCTGCAGACGATGGTCGCCCGGATGGACGCCGTCTTCTACGAGAACGGCATTCGCTATTCGGTTGCCGTTCCCGGCGCGCGGGACACGCTTGCGACGCTCGCCGAGGCAGGCTTCGCCTTGGGTGTCGCGACCAGCGACGGAACCGCCGCGACCCGCGCGGCGCTCGCCGCGCTCGGGCTCGCCGCGTATTTGCCGCACATCTACGGCTACGATTCGGTCGCGCGGCCGAAGCCGGCTCCCGATATCGTTCACGCCTTTTCGGGCGCGATCGGCGTCCCGCCGGCGGGCATCGCCGTCATCGGCGACAATGCGCATGACCTCGAAATGGCGCGCAATGCCGGCGCCGGCGCGGCGATCGGCGTTCTGACCGGCAATTCGAGCCGCGCCGATCTCGCGCCGCTCGCCGACGCCGTCCTGGAGAGCATTTGCGATCTGCCGGCCTGGCTCCGGGCGAGCGCCGCGCCGGCGTGAATGGTCGGGATCGCCGCCGCCCGGAGTCCGGGCAGGCAGGGCAGGCCGGTCAGGCGACCTTACTCATCTTGCGCTCGTGCGCCGAGACGATCTCAAAGACCTGGTCGCGCGGCACCGGCCGGCTGAACAGGTAGCCCTGCCCTTCCGGGCAGCCGGCGGCAAGCAGCATATTCAGATGCTCCTCCGTCTCCACGCCCTCCGCCACCGTCGTCATGCCGAGCGACGCTCCGAGCTGTACGATCGTGCGGATGATCGCCGCGCTCTGATCGCCGTGGCCGGCGGAATTGACGAACGCACGGTCGATCTTGATCCGGTCGAAGGGATATTTGCGCAGATAGCTCAACGAGGAATAGCCGGTCCCGAAATCGTCCATGGCAATACCGACTCCGAGCGCCTTCAGCCGGTTCAGCGTGTCTACGGTCCCCATGTTTTCGGTCAGGAGGAGCGACTCGGTTATCTCGACGACCAGGCGTTCGGGGCGGAGGCCGGCCCGGCTCATCGCCTCCCTTATGTCCTCCACAATGTCGCCCTGCGCGAACTGCGCGGCGGAGAGGTTGACTGAGACCTTCAGGTGCGGCGGCCATTTCGTGGCGTCGCGCGTGGCTTCCCTGAGCACCCAGCGACCGATCTCGCTGATCAGCCCCGCCTCTTCCGCCACCGGAATGAACTTGCTGGGCGGTACGACGCCGTGCACCGGATGCGTCCAGCGCAACAGCGCCTCGAGCCCGGTCATCTTCATCGAGCGGAGATGCACCACCGGCTGGTAGTGGATATCGAAACCGCCAGTCGCGATGGCCTGCCTGAGGTCGCGCTCCATGCTGTGGCGGTTTGTCAGGCGCTCGTCCATGGCGGTGTCGAAGAAGCGGTAGGTGCGCCGCCCGTCCGCCTTCGCGGCATAAAGGGCGAGGTCGGCGTTCTTCATCAGGACGTCAGGGTCGTGCCCGTGCCGCGGGGAGAGAGCGATGCCGACGCTGCCCGTCGCATAGACAAGCTCGCCTTTGATGTGGAAGGGCTTGCGCATTTCGTCGACCAGGCGGGCCGCCAGCCGCTCGGCGTCGTCGAAGCGTTCGATGAAAGGCTGCAGCACGGCGAATTCGTCGCCGCCGAAGCGCGCCACCATGTCGGATTCGCGGATGCATCCGGACAGCCGCTCCGCGGCGGCGCAGAGGAGCGCATCGCCGGTCGGATGGCCGAGCGTGTCGTTGACCTCCTTGAAGTTGTCGAGGTCGAGGCACATCACGGCGAGCATCGTGCCGGTTTCGGCGCATTCCTGCAGCGCGCCCTGGATGCGCTCGCGGAAGGCATAGCGGTTCGGCAGATTGGTGAGCCCGTCGTGGCGCGCCATGTGCGCGATGCGCGCCTGCGTCCGCCGCTGTTCCGTGACGTCCTCGAACGTCGCCACCCAGCCGCCCTGCGGCATCGGTTGCTGGACCACCGCGATGATGCGCTTGTCCGAACATTCGGTCTCGAACGTCGCTGCGCGGCTGCGGTGAACGTTGTCGCCGATTTCCAAAGCGAGATCGGGCGCCAGATCGCGCAATGTCACCCGTGACCTATTCTGCTCCGCCCTGGTGGGCAGCAGGTTCGTGTCAACGTGGAAAAGCCGCCTGAACTGCGCGTTGTAGACGATCGGAACCATGTCGTCGTCGAACATGCAGAGGCCCTGCGACATGTTATTGAGGGCCGCGTTGAACAGCGACACCTGCTCTTTCAGCGCATTCTCCTTCTGCACCAGCAGCGCATTCTGGTTCCGGAGCTCCTCATTCGCCTCTTCGACGGCGTTGTTGGCCATCGCCAGTTCGGTCGCGGTCTGCTGAAGATCGGTCGTCGTCGCGCTGAGGCGCACATGCGCGCGCATCAGGAGGCGGTTGTGCCACATCAGCATGCCGCCGAGGGCGAGGCCGCATGTCATGAGCCCGAAGGTGAGGCTGGAGAATCGCCAGTGCAGCTCCACCAGCTTCTGGTGGTCGGCCGCGACCACGGCGGCGACGTACCGGTTGGCCTCCGACGCGAAGCCGATCAGGTCACGTTCGACCGGATCGAGAAGCGCCAGCGGCGCCGCCGCTTCGAGGTCCATGCCTTCGGCGAGGGCGATCGGCTCGACCGCGCCGATCACCGAGGAGAAGTGCTCGAAGACCTCATTGCGCCGCGCATCCATCTCGACGAATCGGCCGAACTCGCCGCTTCCGAACAGCTGCAGGCGGTTGAACAGGATCTCGATGCGGAGGCGGATATCGTCTCGGTTCTCCGCCGTCCTGTCGTTCTGGAACTTGAGCAGCGATTTCTGCAGCCGGACGAATTCGATGACGGCCTGGCTGGCATCGTAGGCGACGTTGTAGCGAAGGATCTGGTCGAGCGCCTGTTGGCGCTCGCGAATGACGACTGACGTGTAGAGGCCGGCCACAACCAGTGCAGCGATTGTGGACAGAAGGACAAACTGGATTACCTTCGCAAATCTCATCACATGGCCGGCCGGCGCGGAAGTCGGCGCGCTACTTCACTGTCAGTTCTTTCACCTGCCAGACGGACCGGCTGTAGTATTTGTCCGTGTTCAGGTCCGGGTCGGAATCGTACGGGTAGACGATGAAGAGCGGGCCCTTGTCCCGGATCGGCATGTATTTGCCGTCCCGCTTCAGCGCCAGGATGACGTCGAACTCGTTGAAATCCGACAGCGGAATCGTGCTCTGATAGTCGTTGAGAGCGGTCGCGGTCACCTCGTCACCGGCAGCGCCGACATAGTCCATCAACGCCCGCATCGAGACGCCCTCGAACTCCACCGCCTCTTCGTACCACGGGGTCATGGTTCGCATTTTCATCGTGCCGATGGCCTCGAGCATTTCACGATCGAACTTGGCGACCTTGCCGTCGTTGGTGTTCAGTATATCGCCGCTCACGGTGAGGATCGCCTCGCCGGCAGGCGTCGAAAGCGGTGCCGCGGAAGCCGCTGTTGCGGCAGCGAGAAAGGCGGCGACCAGGGCAGTGATCGGGCGGTAAAGGACGGAGCGCATGTCACCCTCCGGTGGGTTGGTGGTGGTTTCAGTCACATTTCCGCGAGCCTGGTAAAAAAGGCATTACGCACGCGGTTACGCCGCCTTCCTTCGCCCAACTGTGCTGAAGATCAGGTAAACGGGCCGTTCGCCCAGCGTCCGGGCTAGAGCCAGTCGCCGACTCGGCCGCGGATCAGTGCTGCGCTCACGAGCAGCCGGCGGAGCCACGTCGCGCGCGGAAGCGGCGGGATCGGCAGGTCGGTCAGCGCGGAAAGGCGCTCGGGGCGCCCGAGCACGGCTTCCGCCAGCAGTTTCCCGAGGAAGGGCGCGAGCGCCACGCCCTGGCCGGAATAGCCGGCGGCCGCCCAGACGGCGGGCGCGATCTCCCGGACGAAGGGCAGCCGCGGCGCGGTCACCGAAACCACGCCGCCCCAGCCGTGCGTGATCCGGGTATTCCTGAGCTGCGGGTAGATTTCGAGGAGATGCGGGCGGACGAAGCTTTCCACCTCCGGGGGGAAGCTGCCCGTGTCGCTCTCGCCGCCGCCGAAGAGCAGCCGGCCGTCGGGGGTCTTCCGCCAGTAGCGCACCACGAACCGGCTGTCGGCCGCCGACTCGCCGGCCGGCAGTATGGCGCCGCCCTCCGGCCCGAGCGGCTCGGTGACGATTACATAGCTGTTGATGCCGACGACGCGGCGGCGGGTGATGTGCTCGAACGCTCCGGAGCGGCCGTCGGTCGCGACGATGACGTGATCGGCTCCGACATCGCCCCTGGCGGTCTTGACGATCGGCCCGCTATCGCGGCTGAGCGCCCCCGCCGGCGTCTGCTCGTGGATGGCCGCGCCGAGGCCGTCGGCGGCGCGCGCCAGGCCGAGCGCGAAGCGGTAGGGATCGAGGTGGCCGCCGCCGCGATCGTGGATGCCTCCGGCGAAGAATTCCGTGCCGAGCGCCGCGGCGGTGGCGGCGCGGTCGAGCAGCGTGACGCGGTCGTAGCCGTAGCGCCCGGTCAGCGCCTCGACCAGCTCCGCCGCCTCCCGCATCAGCGAGGCCCGGTGCTGCGCCTCGATGACGCCGGAGCGAAGGTCGCAGGGGATGGCGAAGCGCACGATCAGCGCGCGCACCAGCGCCTTCGCCTCTTCAGCCATGTCCCAGAGAAGCTTGGCGCGCTCCAGGCCGAAGCGCTCTTCCAGCCAGAGCACGTCGCGGCGCTGGCCCGAATGGATCTGGCCGCCGCTCCTTCCTGACGCGCCGCTTGCGACGCGATCGGCCTCCAGGAGAACGACATCGGCGCCCGCCTCGGCCAGGTGGATGGCCGCGGAGAGGCCGGTGAAGCCGCCCCCGACGATGCAGACGTCGGCCCGGCGGGAGCCGTCGAGGGGAGGATATTCCGGCCCCGCTCCGGCGGCGATCTCGTAGTAGGGAGGGGCGAAGGCGCGGGCCATCGGAGGTCCTGGCCGATCTAGACGCTGAGGAGCAGGTACTCTCGCTCCCATGCGCTGATGACGCCCATGAACGTCTCGTACTCGGTTTCCTTGATGGCGCGGTAGGTGCGCACGAAAGGCTCGCCGAAAATCTCGACGAGCTCGGGGGTGTTCTCCAGGAGGCGCACGGCGTCGAGGATCGACCGCGGCAAGGCGAAATTCGGATCCTGGCTGGCGCCTTCGATCGGCCGGTCGGGCTCGAGCTGGTTGACGAGGCCGAGATAGCCGCAGGCGAGCGACGCAGCGATGGCGAGATAGGGGTTGGCGTCGGAGGAAGGGACGCGGTTCTCCACCCGCCGGTTCTCCGGGTCGGAGAGCGGCACGCGCAGCCCGACCGTTCGGTTGTCGTAGCCCCAGCGCACATTGATCGGCGCGCTGGTGTTGCGGATGAGGCGCCGGTAGGAATTCACGTAGGGCGCAAGCATGCACATGACGCGCGGCAGGTAGGTCTGCATGCCGGCGATGTACCAGAGGAAGGGGCGGGCAAGCTCGCCGCCCGCTGCCGAAAACAGGTTCTTCTCCGTTTTCAGGTCGATGACCGAATGATGGATGTGCATGGCCGAGCCCGGTTCGCTGGCGATCGGCTTCGCCATGAAGGTGGCATACATCTCGTGCCGGAGCGCAGCTTCGCGGATCGTCCGCTTGAACAGGAACACCTGGTCGGCGAGTTCTACCGGGTCGCCGTGACGCAAATTGATCTCCATCTGCGCCGTGCCGTCCTCGTGATTGAGCGTATCGATCTCGAGGCCTTGGGCTTCGGAGAAACGGTAGATGTCGTCGAACAGCTCCTCGAACTCGTTGACGGCGGAGATCGAATAGGCCTGCCGGGCGCGCTCGGGGCGGCCGGAGCGTCCGACCGGCGGCTCGAGCGGATAGTCGGGATCGATGTTCGGCTTGACGAGGTAGAACTCCATCTCCGGCGCGACGACCGGCTTCATGCCGCGCTCTTCGTAAAGCCGCACGATCCGCCTTAGCACGTTGCGCGGCGCGATCTCGAACAGCGTCCCGTCCTTGTGGAAGGCGTCGTGGATCACCTGCGCGGTCGGGTCACTCGCCCACGGCACGACCGCGAGCGTGGAAAAGTCGGGCTTGAAGATCAGGTCGCTGTCGGTCAGCCCTTCGATGAAGGCGACGTCCTCCTCCGGATATTCGCCGGTGATCGTCTGCATGAACATCGACGCCGGCAGGGTCATCGGATTGCCGCCGAAGAATTTTTCGGTCGGCATCAGCTTGCCGCGCGCCACGCCCGCCTGGTCGGGAATGATGCATTCGATGTCGTCGATGCGGCGGGCGCGGCACCACTGCCGCGCCGAACCCTCGTCCGGGGCGCCGCGCACTGACTTCAGTCCCGCTTCGGGAGCTTCGGCTATTGCGGTCATGACTGATACTTAGCCGTTTTCCAGCCGTCCGCGAAGCCGGAGGACGAAGGAAAGGCTAAGCCGGCGGAAGGGCGTCTCGCCAGGCCATCGCCTCAAGCTCGGCGTCGACGGCATCCTTGACCTCCAGAACCTGCGAGACGCGGAACTCGAATGCCGGAAACGTCGTGGTCAGCTTGTGAACGGCGAGCGGATCCGAGGTCTCGACCAGCATGAAACCGCCCCATTCGCCGAGCCGGACAAGGAACTGGTGCACCTGGATAGAGTCCGGGAACTGCCAGTGCCGAAAAACTCCCAGGATGCGCTTTTGGGCGTTCTCGTATTCAAGCGCCGAACCCTGCGGGCGCTCATACCAGGTGATCATGTACTTCATCGCGCTCTCTCCCTTGCCGATGGCGAGTTAAACTAGAGAGTTGATCGACTGTCGCAATGGTTCACTCGGGGGGAGACGCACATCAGTCCAATGTCCGGCGGAACCGGCGGAGCGCGATCGCGCCGATGACGAGAAGGAACGCCGCGACCGGCCAGAGGTGCGGAAGAACCAGGGAAATATCGTTGCCCTTCAGCATGATCCCCCGCACCGCCCGCAGGAAATGCGTGAGCGGCAGCGCCTGGCCGAGCGTCTGCGCCCAGACCGGCATGCCGCGGAACGGAAACATGAAGCCGGAGAGAAGCAGCGACGGCAGGAAGAAGAAGAAGGTCATCTGCATCGCCTGCATCTGCGTGCGGGCGAGCGTGGAGAAGGTGTAGCCGAGCGTCACGTTGGCGGCGATGAAGAGGAGCACCGCGGAGAGGAGAAGGAGAAGCGACCCCTCCATCGGGACGGCGAAGAGGAGGTATGCCGCGCCGAGGATGACGCCCACCTGCAGGAAGCCGAGTCCGATATAGGGAACGATCTTGCCCACCATGATCTCGAGCGGTCGCGCCGGCATGGCAAGCAGGTTCTCCATCGTGCCGCGCTCGGTCTCGCGCGTGAGCGCCAGCGCCGTCATCAATGTCGTCGACATGGTGAGGATCGTGCCGATCAGCCCCGGCACGATGTTGTAGGCGCTGATGCCCTCCGGGTTGTAGTGCCGGTGCACGATCACCTCGGCGCCCCGGGCTGCCGGTGCCGGGCCGGCGATCGGACCGTCGCTTGCCGCGGCCACGGCGCGCCGCACGATCTCCGGCAGCGCGGCGATGGCGTTGGCGGAGGCGGCCGGATCGCTGGCGTCGGCTTCCACCACGACCTCCGCGTTCCGGCCGCGCGCGAGATCGCTGTGAAAATCGCGCGGGATGGTGACGACGAAAGCGAGCGTTCCCTTGGCGAGTGCCTCGGCGGCCGCCCGTTCCGACAGGCCGCCGTCGACGCGAAAATAGGCGGAGGCCTCCAGTCCGGCGACGATTGCCCGCGCCACCGGCCCCGGATCGGCCATGACCACGCCGGTCGGCAGCCGCTTCGGATCGGTGTTGATGGCATAGCCGAAGAGGACGAGCTGGATGATCGGAATGCCGACGATCATGGCGAAGGTGAGCCGGTCCCTCCGCATCTGGATCACTTCCTTCAGCAGTACGGCGCGGATGCGGGAGAGCGAGAAACCGGCGATCATTACTCGGCCGCCTCCGCCGCCTGCGCGTCGCTCATCAGGCGGATGAAGACGTCCTCCAGCGTCGTTTCGCCGGGCTCGACCGCGACCGCGTAGCGGTCGGCGACCTTGCGCACGCTTCGCGCGAGCGCCTGCCGGTCGGAGCCGACGACATGCAGGCTCGGGCCGAAGGCGGCGATCTGTTCGACGCCGGGCATGTTTTCCAGCGCACGCGCCGCGCGGCCGACATCGCGCCCGGTCAGCACGAAGGTGCCGAGGCCGGACGCGCCAATGATTTCCTCGGCGGTTCCGCGGGCGACGATCGAGCCGTAGGCGATGTAGACGATGCGGTGGCAGCGCTCAGCCTCGTCCATGTAGTGGGTGGAGACGAGCACGGTGAGCCCCTCTTCGGCGAGCCGATGGATCTCGTCCCAGAATTCGCGCCGCGCCTTGGGGTCGACGCCGGCAGTCGGCTCGTCGAGCAAGAGCAGGCGGGGCCTGTGCATGATGCAGGCGGCGAGCGCCAGGCGCTGCTTCCAGCCGCCCGACAGCGTGCCGGCGAGCTGGTGCTGGCGGCGCGTCAGGCCGAGCCCCGCGAGCGTCACATCGACAACGGTGCGGACGTCGGGAAGGTCGTAGAGGCGGGCGACGAATTCGAGGTTCTCGCGGATGGTGAGGTCCTCGTAGAAGGAAAAGCGCTGGGTCATGTATCCGACCTCGCGCTTGATTGCCGCCGCCTCGCGCAGGATGTCGTGGCCGAGGCACGCGCCTGCGCCGCCGTCCGGCTTGAGCAGCCCGCAGAGCATTCGGATCGTCGTCGTCTTGCCGGAACCGTTCGGCCCGAGGAAGCCGACGATCTCGCCCTGCGAAACCTGCAGGTCGACGTTGTTGACGGCCGTCTTGCTGCCGAACCGCTTGGTCAGGCCGCGGACGTCGATGACGGTGGCGCCGCTGTTCATCCGCTGGCACCCGGCCCCGGCGTCACGTCGACCGGCTGGCCGAGCGGCAGCTCCGCGGCTGCGCCGGCAAGCGACGCCTCGGCGCGAAAAACGAGCTTGGTGCGCGTTTCGCGACTGAAGATGACGGGGGGCGTGAACTCTGCCTCGGCCCCGAGAAACGTCACCCTTGCCGTCAGGCCCGCAGGGCAGCCGTCGCAGGCGATTGTTACGTCTTCGCCGACGGCGAGCGCGGCGCGCGCCGGCTCAGGTACGAAGAAGATGATCTTGCGGCGTCCGTCCGGCAGCAGCGAAAGGACCGGCGCGCCGGTCGCGGCGACCTCGCCCGCTTCGTAGTGGGTGTCCTCGATGCGGCCGCCGACAGGGGCGGTGACGACATGCTTCGCGAGCCGCGTCTCCGTCTGCGTAAGCGCCGCGAGCGCGGCTTCGACGGCCCGCTCGCCGCCCTCGATCTCGGGCGTGCGCGCCGGCATCTCGGCCACGTCCTTCTGGCGCTCCGCGGCGGTCAAGCGCGCCTCGGCCACCTCGATCGCCTCGCGCGCCTGGTCGAGCCGCGCCTCCGACACGACGCGCCGATCGAACAGCGCCTTCTGCCGCTCAAACTCCTTCCGCGCGGTGTCGAGGGCCGCCTGCGCCTCCGCGATCCTCGCCTCGATGACGGCGATCTCCGGCGGCCGCTGGCCCTGAAGCAGGTTGGCGAGCTGCGCCTTGGCGCGCGCCAGCTCGGCCCGCGCCTGGCTGGCCGCGGCCGCCGCCTCCGCGCTATCGAGGCGGAAGAGCAGCGCCCCCGCCTCCACGCGATCGCCGCGGCGGACCGCAAGCTCGTCGATGCGGCCGGTCACCTCCGGCGCGACGTGGATGAATTCGCCCTCCACATAGCCCTGGAACGCAGGCGAGCCGCCGCCCGTGCCGCAGGCGGCGAGCGCGAGGACAAACAGCGTCGCGGCGAGGCCTCTCACGCCGGCTGCTCGCGGGCGGCGGCAAGGATGGCGTGCAGGTTCTGCCGGAGGATCGCCTTTACGCCGGCGAGGAACGTCTCGTCATATTGGGTGAGGCCCATGCGGCGGAGCACCGCCGCCTCCGCGATCCGCAGGAATATCGCCTGGCCGATGAGGAGGAAGACGCGCAGCCGCGTCTCCGCCGCCTCCGGATCGAGGCCGGCGGCCGTCGCGAGGAGCTGGCATGCGACCAGGTGAAGGCGTGAGAAGGTGCCGAAGAGGATCTCGAAGGCGGCGGTCGGCTGCATCTGCTCGCGGATGACGAAGCGGGCGACGCGCCGCATTTCCGCCGGTCCGACTATGACGTCGACCACCGTCTCCAAAAGCGTGCCGAGCGCCGCCTCGGCGGCGGCGGCGTCGGCCGGCGGGGCGGCGAGAACCCCAGCCGCACGGCTGCGGACGCGGCCCTCGATCGTCTCCGTCACCATGCGGGCGACGGCGCGGTAGAGCTCCTCCTTGCCGCCGAAATGATAGGAGATCGCCGCGACATTGACCTTTGCGCGGGTGGCGATGTCGCGCACTGTCGTTCCGGTCAGGCCGCGCTCGCCAAAGAGGTCGAGCGCCGCGTCGAGAATGCGCTCGCGCGTCGCGTTCGCCCCCCCTTGCTTTGCATTTCTCGCAGCCATCGCCAGTCGTCGCCTCCATCGGCCGAGGCTGATAATAATTCAAACAAACGGTTGTTTCAAGCAGGTGTTTTCGCGCAGTTCAGGCGGGGCGGCCGGGTGAACCGGCGGCACAGCAGGTGAGGAATCGGCGCGTTTGCGTTGCCCGTTCGGTCCCTTGCGGGTGCTCAGACAGGCATCGAAGACGCTGCCGCCAACCGACGGAACCGGCGTGCTGGCGCTTGGTAAGCGGCCGATCGGGCGGGCGGAGGCTGAAGAGCGCTCCGCCCTTTACCCCCGCTTGACGACGACCGGCACCAGCAGGTCGCCCCAAAAACCCCCTTCCGCGTGGTGGCGGGCGGTGCGCATCAGCTCCACGCTAAGCCCCGCCTCCACGCAGCGCACGACCGACTGATTGAGCCGGTGCAGCTCGTTGCCGAGCGCCCGGATGGCCACCTGCTGGTCGTCGGTCATCTCGGTCGCGAGCGCCTCGGCGCGCTCCTTCACCCTGGTCTGGATCATCGCCGTCTCCATCTCACGCCGCCTTCTGCTCGCCATCCGCGCCGTCGAACTGCGCGGCCTCGGTCGAATCCCGCATGGCGGTGGTCGACGACAGCCCGCCGGTGATGGTCATCGAGACCGCGTCGAAATAGCCGGTGCCGACTTCGCGCTGGTGGCGGGTGGCGGTGTAGCCGTCGGCCTCGGTGGCGAACTCCGCCTGCTGCAGCTCCGAATAGGCGGCCATCTGCCGGTCGCGATAGGCGCGGGCGAGCGCGAACATGCCGTGGTTCAACTGATGGAAGCCGGCAAGCGTGATGAACTGGAACCGGTAGCCCATCGCCGCCAGCTCGCGCTGGAACGCCGCGATCGTCGCCTCGTCCAGATGCTTCCTCCAGTTGAAGGAGGGGGAGCAATTGTAGGCGAGCATCTTGCCCGGATGCGCCCGGTGCACGCCCTCCGCAAAACGCCGCGCCTCTCCGAGATCCGGCTTTGATGTTTCGCACCAGATGAGGTCCGCATAGGGCGCGTAGGCGGTGGCGCGGGCGATACACGGCTCCAGCCCGTTCCGCACCCGGTAGAACCCTTCGGCCGTCCGTTCGCCGGCAACGACGAAAGCGCGGTCGCGCTCGTCGACGTCGGAGGTGATGAGCTTCGCCGCCTCAGCGTCGGTCCGCGCGATCACGAGCGCCGGCACGCCCATCACGTCGGCGGCGAGCCGCGCCGCAACGAGATTGCGGATATGCGCGGCGGTCGGGATCAGCACCTTGCCGCCCATATGGCCGCACTTCTTTTCCGCCGCGAGCTGATCCTCGAAATGGACGCCGGCAGCGCCCGCCTCGATGAAGGCCTTCATGATCTCGAAGGCGTTGAGCGGTCCCCCGAAGCCGGCCTCCGCGTCGGCGACGATCGGCGCGAACCAGGTTTCGACGGAGCGCACGCCTTCGAGCGTTTCGATCTGGTCGGCGCGCTGCAGCGTGCGATTGATCCGGCGGACGAGCTCCGGCCCTGAATTCGCCGGATAGAGCGACTGGTCGGGGTACATCGCTCCGGCGGTGTTGGCGTCGGCCGCCACCTGCCAGCCGGACAGATAGATCGCCTTTAGCCCGGCGCGCACCATCTGCATCGCCTGGTTGCCCGAGAGGGCGCCGAGGCAGTTGACGAAGTCCTCCTCGCGGAGAAGCCGCCACAGGCGGTTGGCGGCTTGCTCCGCGAGCGTGTAGCGGATCGGCAGCGAGCCGCGCAGCCGCTTCACCTCGGCCGGCGAATAGGGCCGGTCAATGCCGAGGAAGCGTCCCGCAGGCGCTTGTGGAATAAGATCGCGGAAGTCGGTCAAATTCTCTCTCCCGGGTTCGGTCGGCCTCATATGTTGTGAATAACGTTGACATTGCGCTGCAAAAGTCGAGGCTGATTCCCGCCTTAACCTTCCGAAAATGGTCATTCTGTCGGCTCTTGCAATTCCCGTTGGTCAAGAAGTAAATTCTGTCAAGCGAGGTTTCCGAAATGGCCGAGCGGAAGATTTTCGCCGGGGGGCGGGTCAAGCGGTTCAGGCTGAAACTCGGCCTCAGTCAGACGCAGATGGCGGCGGAACTCGGCCTCTCGCCGAGCTACCTGAACCTGATCGAGCGCAACCAGCGCCCGCTCACGGTGCAGGTGCTGCTGAAGCTCTCGCAGGTTTATGCCGTCGACATGGCGCAGTTCGCCGACGGGCAGGCAGCCGGCCTTACCGACGCGCTGAAGGAGGTCTTCGCCGACCCGCTGCTTGCCGGCGAGATCGCCTCGCCCGCCGAGCTTGCCGATCTCTCGGAGACGGCGCCCAACGCGGCCCGCGGCGCGCTGCGCCTGCACGCCGCCTATCGCGAGGCGCAGGAACGGCTCTCGCATCTCTCCGCTCTTCTGGCCGGCGCCGACGGGCCGGGAGACGGTGCCGACCGGCTGACGCGCCTCCCCGCCGTCGGCGCCGCCGACTACTTTGAGGAGGCGGGCGCATGGTTTGCGGAGATCGAGGCGACGGCCGAGGAGATCGCCGCCCGGCTGCAGCCGCGCGACCACCCGGCCGAGGCGCTTCGCGCGCATCTTCGCGAGCACTTCGGCGTCGAGGTGCGCATCCTGCCGGGCCACGTCATGCCGGTGGAGCAGGCGCGCTACGACCGCCACTCGCGGCGGCTGTTCGTGAGCGAGCGGGTGCCGCTCCTCGAGCGGCCGCTCCTCTATGCCCGTCAGCTCGCGCTGCTTGGCTGCCGCGACCTGGTCGAGCGGATGGCCGCGCGGTCGGGCCTCACGGAGGCCGAGTCGCTCAGAATGTGCCGGGCCGGCTTTGCGCACCGCCTGGCGGCGGCGATCCTCGCTCCCGCCGGACGGATGACGGAGGCCGCGCGGGAGGCGCGCCTCGACATCCTCCGCCTCTCCGGCCGCTTCGCCCTCCGCCCGCTCCGCGTGATGGCGCGGCTCGCCGCGATCGGCGCAGCCGGCGGCGAGCTGCCGCCGGCCTTCATGGTGGTGCTCGATGCGAGCGGCGGCGTGCTCCTGCGCATCCCGGGCGCCGGATTTTCGTTTCCCCGTTTCGGCCCGCTTTGCTCGCGGCTGCCGCTCTTCGATGCCCTGACCCCCGGCCGGCTCGCTTCCGCCGTGCTCGTCCTGCCGGACGAGACGTCATTCACCGCACTCGCCCTTGCGGAGGATGGGCCGTGGACGCCCGGCCTCGCCCCGCCGCGCCGGCTCGCGCTGATCGGCTGGCGGCGCGACGAAGCGGCGCGCTTCACCGGCGAATGGCCCGGCCCGACGCGCCCCGTCGGGGTGACCTGCCGGCTGTGCGAGCGGCTCGACTGCGCCCACCGCCTTGCCCCGCCGGTCACGCAGCCGGCGGCGTTCCACGAGCATGTCGCCGGGCCTTCGGATTGCGAACTCATTGGTTGAAGGCCGGCTGTTCGGCTCTTAATGTGCGAAAAGATGCAAAGAAAAACCCGGTTAGCATGGAGGACGGTTCGTTGAACTCAATCGCCAAGAGGCTGCTGGCCGCGGCCGCCCTCTCCATTCTGCCGCTCGCGGCCGTCGCGCAGGAGCAGGTCGTCAACGTCTACAACTGGTCTGACTACGTCGGCGAAGGCGTGCTCGACGACTTCACCGAGGAGACCGGGATCAAGGTCGTCTACGACGTCTACGATTCCATGGAGATGATGGAGACGAAGCTCCTGGCCGGCGGGTCGGGCTACGACATCATCGTCCCCACCGACCGCAACCTGCAGCGGCTGATCGAGGCGGGCGTGGTGCAGAAGCTCGACAAGTCGAAAATCCCTAACCTGGCGAACCAGTGGGACGTCATCACCAAGGAGCTGGAGGAGTACGATCCGGGCGCCGAGCACTCCGCCAACTACATGTGGGGGACCACCGCCATCGGCTACAACGTCGACAAGATCGAGGAGCGGATGCCGGACGCCCCGACCGATTCCTGGGCGATGATTTTCGACCCGGAAGTCGTTGCGAAATTCGCCGATTGCGGCGTGCATCTGCTCGACTCGCCCGACGACATGATTCCGGCGGCTCTCCACTATCTCGGCCTCGATCCGGATTCGAAGAATCCCGAGGACATCCACAAGGCCGGCGATCTCCTGAAGTCGATCCGCCCCTCGATCCAGAAGTTCCATTCCTCCGAATACATCAACGCGCTTGCCAACGGCGACATCTGCCTGGCGGTCGGCTATTCGGGCGATGTCCTGCAGGCGCGCGACCGTGCCGCCGAGGCGGGCAACGACGTGGTCGTCGAATATTCGATTCCGAAGGAGGGGGCGCTGATCTGGCTCGACAGCTTCGCGATTCCCGTCGATGCGCCGCACCCCGACAATGCGCACGCGTTCATCGACTTCATGCTGCGGCCGGACATCGCCGCGCGCAACTCAAACTACGTGTTCTATGCGAACGGCAACAAGGCCTCGCAGGAGCTCATCGACGAAGAGGTGATCACCGATCCGGCGATCTATCCTGCCGAGGAGACCGTGAACAAGCTCTACACGACATCGGTCAGCCCGCCGCGGGTGCAGCGCGAGATGACACGCGCCTGGACCGAAGTGAAGACGGGGCAATAGCGGCGAGGCAATCTGCTCGGGCAGAGGCGCAGCGGCATCCGCCCCGAGCGCAAGGGGGCGCGGAATTGAAAAAGGTCCTCGGCGCCGTGCGCCGCGAGTTCCAGCCATGGAACGATCCGGCGGCCCGGCCCTTCATCGAGTGCCGCAACGTAACGAAGCGGTTCGGCGCCTTTACCGCCGTCGACAACCAGAGCCTCGTGATCTACGAGCGCGAGTTCCATGCGCTGCTCGGCCCATCCGGCTGCGGCAAGACCACTCTCCTGCGGATGCTCGCCGGCTTCGAGGAGCCGACCGAGGGCGAGATTCTTCTTGACGGCAAGCCGCTGATGGGCGTGCCGCCGCACAAGCGGCCGGTAAACATGATGTTCCAGTCCTACGCGCTCTTCCCGCATATGACGGTTGAAGGGAACGTCGCCTTCGGCCTGAAACAGGACCGGATGCCGAAGCACGAGATCGCCGAGCGCGTCGCCGCCATGCTGAAGCTCGTGAAGCTCGAGGCGTTCGCCAAGCGCAAGCCGGACCAGCTGTCGGGCGGCCAGCGGCAGCGCGTCGCCCTAGCCCGGGCGCTTGCCAAGCGGCCGAAGGTGCTCCTCCTCGACGAACCGCTCGGGGCGCTCGACAAGAAGCTCCGGGAAGAGACGCAGTTCGAGCTCGTCGACCTGCAATATGAGCTCGGCCTCACCTTCGTGATCGTCACGCACGACCAGGAAGAAGCGATGACCGTCGCCGACCGCATCTCCGTCATGGATCAAGGCAGGATCGTTCAGATCGCCCCGCCGGCGGAGATCTACGAGGCGCCGAACTCCCGCTATGTCGCCGATTTCATCGGCTCGGTAAGCATCTTCGAGGGGAGCGTTTCCGAGACGTCGCCGGCGAGCGTGCGGATCGCCCTGCAGGACGGCCTGATTGTCGAGGCCGCCGCCAACGGTCAGCTCAGCAAGGGGCAGACCGTGTGGTTCGCGATACGGCCGGAGAAGATTCGTCTCCGCCACGACATGCCGGCCGCGCCCGCCGCCAACGCCGTCGCCGGCGAAGTGGTGGATATCGGCTATTTCGGCGACATGACGTCCTACAACGTCAGACTGCCGACCGGAAAGTTCGTGCGCGCCAGCATGATGAACGCCGAGCGGTCGATCGAGCAGCCGATCACGTGGCACGACCAGGTGTGGCTTTCCTGGGCGCCCGACGCCGGCGTCGTGCTCACAGGCTGAAGGAGGCGGGAGGGTGGCGGGTGAGAAGAAATGCCTCTGGAAGGCGGGCGAGATCGAAGCCGGCCTGAAGCCCTATACGCAGCGTCTCAACGAGAACTCCCATCTGCTGCGCGCATCGCTCTCCCGCCGGGCCGGCATGCAGCGCGCGCATGTCTCGATCGGCCGGGTCCGGCAGGGGAAGGATTCCTTCGCCTACCACGCCCACATGCTGGAGGAGGAATGGATCTACATTCTTTCCGGGCGCGGCGTCGCCGAGATCGACGGCGTGGAGCATGAGGTCGGTCCCGGGGACTTCATGGGCTTTGCGACCCCCTCTGTCGCCCACCTCCTGAAGAATCCGTTCGAGGAGGATCTCGTCTATCTGATGGGCGGCGAGGATCTTCCGCTCGACGTCCTCGACTACCCGAAGCTCGGCAAGCGCTACCTCGTGATGACCGGGGAGGGCGGCGTCGACTTCTTCGAGCTGAAGGACCCGATCCGGCCGTTCGAGCGGGCGGAGTCCTGACCGCGATGGCTGAGCGCGCCGGAACGCCGCTCCAGCTCCGGATCGTAACCTGGATTCCCTTCGTCTGGCTGCTGATCCTCTTCCTTATTCCCTTCGTCATCGTCTTCAAGATCTCGCTGTCGCAGCCGGCGACCGCCATCCCGCCCTACTTGCCCGTCTTCAACAGCCTTCAGGATGTGTGGGCGAAGGCCGGCGAGCTCGCCTTCGACAATTACATCTGGCTGACGCAAGACCCGCTCTATTTCCGCGCCTATCTGTCGAGCCTCTGGATCGCCTTCGTCTCGACGGTCCTGACCCTCCTGATCGGCTATCCGATCGCCTACGGCATGGCGCGCGCGCCGGCGGACGTCCGCAATGTGCTGGTGATGCTCGTCATCCTGCCCTTCTGGACGTCGTTCCTCATCCGCGTCTACGCCTGGATCGGCATCTTGAAGTCCGAGGGGCTGCTCAACCAGCTTCTCCTTTGGCTCGGTCTCATCGACCAGCCGCTCACCATCCTGAACACCAACATCGCCGTCTATATCGGCATCGTCTATTCCTACCTGCCGTTCATGGTGCTGCCGCTCTACGCCTCGCTGGAACGGCTCGACAACACGCTGCTCGAGGCGGCCGCCGATCTCGGATCGCCGCCGATCCGACGCTTCTGGCAGGTGACGTTTCCGCTTTCGCTGCCTGGCGTCATCGCCGGCTCGCTCCTCGTCTTCATTCCGGCCGTGGGCGAGTTCGTCATCCCTGACCTGCTCGGCGGATCGGAGACCCTGATGATCGGCCGCACCCTGTGGAACGAGTTCTTCCTGAACCGCGACTGGCCGGTTGCGAGCGCGGTCGCGATCATCCTCCTCATCATCCTCGTCGTGCCGATCGTCTTCTTCCAGAACGCGCAGGCGCGGGTCAGGGAGCAGCGGTAATGCGGCGCTTCACTGCCTTCAACCTCGTCTCGGTCGTGCTCGGCTTTGCCTTCCTCTATTTGCCGATCGTGCTTCTCATCATCTATTCCTTCAACGAGTCGCGCTTGGTCACCGTGTGGGGCGGCTTCTCGACCAAATGGTATGCCGCGCTTCTGCAGAACCAGGCGATCCTCGACGCCGCCTGGGTGACGATCCGCGTCGCCTTTCTCTCCGCGACGATCGCCACCGTGCTCGGCACGATGGCGGCGGTTGCGCTGGTGCGGCGCGGCCGCTTCTTAGGGCGGACCCTGTTCACCGGCATGGTCATGGCGCCGCTCGTCATGCCGGAGGTCATCACCGGTCTTTCGCTCCTGTTGCTCTTCGTTGCCATCGGTTTTGACCGCGGCTTCTGGACGGTCACGCTCGCGCATATCAGCTTCTCGATGTGCTTCGTCGCCGTCGTCGTGCAGTCGCGGCTCCTCACCTTCGATCAAAGCCTCGAGGAGGCGGCGCTCGATCTCGGCGCGCCGCCGGTCAGGGCTTTCCTCCTGGTGACGCTGCCGATCATCTTCCCGGCGGTGGCGGCCGGCTGGATGCTTGCCTTCACGCTTTCGCTCGACGATCTGGTCATCGCCAGCTTCACGACGGGCCCCGGCGCGACGACGCTGCCAATGCGCATCTACAGTCAGGTGAGGCTCGGCGTCACGCCGGAGATCAATGCGATATCGACCATCATGATCGCGGTCGTGACCGCCGGCGTGCTCATCACCACCGCCGTCACCAAGGCGCGCTCGGTCGATCCGCGGACCTAGTTGGCGAGCGCCACCGGGCGCGCTACAGGCCGGGCGAGCGAGCCATCGACCGTGAACGGCACGGCCGCTGCCGTCTGCGAGCCCGGCGCGCCTTGCGTGACGGTTCCGTTCAGCCCGAGACTGCCGTCGAGGAGCCCGATCCAGCCCTGCATGTCGGCGCTGAACGTGGGCGTGGCGAGGCTGGCGCGTTCCAGGATGGCGACGCCGCCTCCGAAGCTGAGCCCGGCCGACAGGCGGTCGACCGGCGCAGACTCGAACCCGCCATTCGCCGGCGGCTCGGGCGGTGCGCCGGCCGTCGCGATGTCGGGCAGCCCGAAAAGGGGCACCGCGCCGTTCGCAATCTCAAGCCGCGCAGTGCCGCCAAGTCCCCGCATCAGTTCTCCGAGGGAGCTGCCTTCAGAGGCGCCTTCGAACGTAAGCGACGCGGTCCCGGAGACATCCGGCGGAAGTCCGGCCAGCGGCGCCGACGTCGCAAGGGCAAGGTCCTTCGCCCGCAGCTGTGCTTCCCAGGTGGCGGGGCCGTCCCGCTTGTGCACGATCGTCAGGCCGCCCGTCAGGCCGCCGCCGTTTACGACCGCGCGCGCAAGGCCGATCTCCAGCCGGGAATCCCGCAGCGACACGCTCGCCGCCGTGTCGCCGGTGCGGATTTCGCCGATCCTGACGGCGCCGGCGGACAGCCTGACGTCCGCCTGCAGGTCCCCGAACCATCCGGTTTCGAACTTGACCTCGCGCCAGTCGTCGGTGGTCCGAAGCGACGTTGAGAGCCCTGCGAAATAGGGCGTCAGGTCGAGCGCGCCGAAGGCGAGCGTGCCGACGACTTCCGGGCGGGTCGTCGCGACGATCCTCAGCGCCCCCGAAGCGCCGTTGCCGTCGAGCGTCACCTCCGCATTCTCCACCGACAGGGCCCTGTCCTTGAAGACCGCGGTCCCGAAGATGCTCGCAGGACCAAGCGTCGAGCCGGGGCCGACCGGGCTCCCCATCCAGGCGGCAAAGCCGCGCAGCGACGGCGTCGACATCTTGAGCGCGCCGGCGAGCCGGGGCCGCGGATATTCCGACGCCTCGCCGTCGAATATCATCCCGAGCGGCGCCGACTCGATGCGCGCCTCGACCGGCGTCGCACCCCCGTTGAGGAAGGCGAACGGCGCCTCGGCGCCGCCGGAAAAGCTGACCTGCTCGCCGCGCCAGATTCCCGACCCTGCGACGACGAGCGGTTGCCTCACGCTCGTCCATTCGACCGAGAGATCGACCGAATCGAGGCGTTCGCTCACCTGCGCCAGACGGTCCTCGTACTGCACCGTGCCGTCGTCGAGCCGGAACTCGCCGAGCGGCACGTCGCCGGCGAAGGCAAGCTGCAGCGCCGCGGCGCCTGAATCGAACGCCCAGTTGCGGGCGCCCTCCTCGTCGCGCACGAGGCGGATCAGCGGACGCTCCATGGTAAAGGAGCCGATCTCGACGCGGCCTACGATGAGGGGCAGGAGCCGGATGGTGCCGGTGAGCCGGTCCATCGAGACGATCTCGGCGTCGGACATGTCGGCGGGGCCGCTCACGCGCACGTCGTTCAGCGTCACCGAGAGCGCCGGAAAGAAGGAGAAGGTCGGCTCGCCGCGCAGCGACACGTCGCGGCCGGTCCACGCGGCGATCTGCTCGCCGATGCGGGTCTTCAGCGTCTGCCGCGGCAAGAGCACGATGAGCAGCGCAAAGAGCGCGACCGCGGCCAGCAAGGTCGCCGCGAAAATCCATACGATGCGCTTCATTCGCCCGATGTCCTTCCTGGCGGCTTCGCGATAGAGGCTGGCCGTGCCGATGGCAAGGCCGCGCCGCTTGCGGTTTCCGTTTCCGCGTGGTCATCCTCCGCCTGCCGAATTCGCGATGGCGCAGATGACCTGCAACCCGCTCTGGACGCCCGATTCCGACGCTTTGGCGGCGCTTCCGATCACCGCATTCATGCGGGCGGCGGGGCGGGCCCGCGGCGAGCCGTTCGACGACTACGACGCGCTCTATCGGTGGTCGGTCGACGATCCCGCCGCGTTCTGGGATCTTGTGTGGGATTTCTGCGGCGTGATCGGCGAGAAGGGCGCGCGGCGGCTGACCGAAGGCGGCTCGATGCGCGAGACGCGCTTCTTCCCGGATGCACGCCTGAATTTCGCCGAGAACCTCCTGCGGTTCGGCGGAAGCGAGATCGCGATCCGCTTTCGCGGCGAGAACCGAGTCGAGCGCGAAATCCCGCGCGACGATCTCCGCCGGCTCGTGTCGCGGCTGCAGCAGGCGATGCGGGCGGCGGGTATCGGCCCGGGAGATCGCGTCGCGGCGATGCTGCCGAACATGCCGGAAGCGGTCGCCTTCATGCTGGCTGCCGCTTCGATCGGCGCGATCTTCTCATCCTGCTCGCCGGACTTCGGCGAGCGCGGCGCCCTCGACCGCTTCGGCCAGATCGAGCCGAAACTCCTCGTCGCCTGCGACGGCTATTGGTACAACGGCAAGGCGCAGGAGGTGCGGACGAAGCTGCGAGCGATCGCCGTCGGCCTCCCGAGCGCCGGCAGGGTGGTCATCGTCCCCTATCTCGGCCGGGCCGACGCGGTGGCGGCCGGCGTGCCACGTGCGGAAGCGCTGGACGATTTCATCGCACCGTTCGCGCCTGCGCCGCTCGCCTTCGAGCGCCTCCCGTTCGATCACCCGCTTTACATCCTCTTCTCGTCGGGGACGACCGGCGCACCGAAATGCATCGTCCACGGCGCCGGAGGCACTCTCCTGCAGCACATGAAGGAGCACCGCCTGCATTGCTCGCTTATGGAGGGTGAGAGCCTCTTCTACTTCACCACTTGCGGCTGGATGATGTGGAACTGGCTCGCCTCGGGGCTGGCGAGCGGCGCCACGCTCCTCCTTTACGACGGCTCGCCCTTCCACCCCGACGGCCGCGTGCTCTTCGACTATGCCGAGGCGAGCGGCATGCGCGTCTTCGGCACCTCTGCCAAGTTCATCGACGCCGTGCGAAAGTCGGGCCTGCGGCCGCGCGAGACGCACGACCTCTCGCGGCTCCGCCTGCTGACCTCGACCGGTTCCCCGCTGGCGCCGGAAAACTTCGATTTCGTCTACGAGGCGATCAAGCCGGACGTCCATCTCGCCTCCATCTCCGGCGGCACCGACATCGTTTCCTGCTTCGTGCTCGGCAACCCGCTGAAGCCGGTCTGGCGCGGCGAGATCCAAGGGCCGGGCCTCGGCATGGCGGTCGATGTCTTCAGCGAGGCCGGCCGGCCGGTCCGCGGCGAAAAGGGCGAGCTGGTCTGCACGGTTCCGTTTCCGTCGATGCCGGTAAAATTCTGGAACGATCCGGACGGCGCAAAGTACCGAAGCGCCTATTTCGAACGCTTTCCCGGCGTGTGGGCGCACGGCGACTTCGCCGAATGGACCGAGCATGGCGGCATCGTCATCCATGGCCGCTCCGACGCCACGCTCAATCCCGGCGGCGTCAGGATCGGCACGGCGGAAATCTACGCGCAGGTGGAAGGCATGCCGGAGGTGATCGAGGCGCTCGCCATCGGGCAGGATTTCGACAATGACGTGCGCATCGTGCTGTTCGTGCGGCTCGCTGAGGGCGTGACGCTGACCGAGCAGCTCGCTGCCGCGATCCGGGCAAGGATTCGCGCGGGCGCCTCGCCGCGGCACGTCCCGGCGAAGATCGTCGCCGTCGCCGACATCCCGCGGACGAAATCCGGCAAGATCACCGAGCTCGCGGTGCGCGACGTCGTCCACGGCCGCGAGGTGAGGAACAAGGAAGCGCTGGCCAACCCCGAGGCGCTGGAGCTCTTCCGCGACCTGCCGGAGCTCGCAACGTGATGTCGCGAGGGGTTGGAAGGCTCCCTCCCTGCGGACGTGCAGGCGTAGCCCGGATGAAGCGCCGGAGGCGGGCAATCGGGGAAGGAGCCTGCTCCGCACTCTCTCATGTCCGCCCTGAAGCAAGGGCGCCGCGGCCCTGTCTACAGCGCGCCAATGACCTTGCGGTATTCGGCTTCCGAGAATGCCTTCAGCGTCGTCGTCCGGATGTTGCCTCCGGTGGCAGCGGAGAGGACAAACTTTGCCGCGGCTTCATCATTTGGCGCTTCGAGCACGGAAACCATGTCGTATCTGCCGAGGGTCAGGTAGAACTCGCGCAGTTCACATCCGAGCTTCTTGGCCAGGTCACGCGCCGCATCGAGTCGCTTGGGAGACTCTTTGACGCTTCTGATCCCTTGGTCCGTCCAGTTCATGAGCGCGATGTAGATTGCCATTTTTCGCCTCCTGGGTCTGCAGAGCCCCGCAGCGCGGCCTCATGTGTAGCAGTCACCGTGCCACCACGTCACGCATGTCGTGTCGCACGCGCCGGAGCGGATCAGATGCGAGGGCCGAGATCGGCGCTGCGGCTCTCCGACGAGGGCCGCCGGCCAAGGCGCATTCCGACGCCGGCATTCACCCGCGCCAGGATGATGACCGGGATCAGCCCGACGAGCACGATGGCGAGCGCGGCGATGGCGCCGTCCTCGTAGGTGCCGCGCTTCGCCTCGCCGTAGAGCGCGGTGGCGAGGGTGGTGAAATTGAACGGCTGCAGCAGCAGCGTCGCGGGAAGCTCCTTCATGCAATCGACGAAGACGAGCATCGCCGCGGCGGCGATGGCCGGTGCGAGAAGCGGCAGGTGGATGACCCCCAGAATTTTGAGCGGCCGCGACCCGAGGCTGCGCGCCGCCATGTCGAGGTTCGGGCTGACCTTGGCGAGCCCCGCCTCGATGCCGCCGGCGGAGATCGCGAGGAACCGCAGCACATAGGCGAGGACGAGCGCCGCGCCCGACCCGGTCAGGATGAGTCCCGTCGATACGCCGAAGGTCGAGCGCATGAAAGCGTCGACGGCGTTGTCGAGCGAGGCGAGCGGCACCAGCAGCCCGACGGCGAGCACGGTTCCGGGAATGGCGTAGCCGATCGACGCGAGTCGCACGATCGCCGGCGCAGCCGGGCTGCGCGACAGGCGGACGGAATAGGCGAGCACCAGCCCGGCGAGGATCGCCACCGCCGTCGCGACGGCAGCGAGGAGGAGACTGTTGCCGATCCAGTCGAAGAGCGCGTCGGGCAGGCCGGCGATCCGGTAGCGGCGCCAGGAGGCGACGACCAGATAGCTGGCGGGCACGAGGAAACCGAACAGGATCGGCAACAGGCAGGCGAGCGTCGCCGCGCCGGCCGCCGCACCGCCGAGCGTCTGCGGCGACGGCGGGTGGTGCCGGCGCGTCTGGCCGGCGAAGCGCCGCTGCCGCCGCGCCCAGCGCTCGACGAGGATCAGCGCGAACACGACGGCGAGCATGACGAGCGCGATCTGCGCCGCGCCCTCCACGCTCATGCGCACCGTCCATGTCGTGTAGATGGCGACGGTCAGCGTGCGCACGCCGAGGAATTCCGACGCGCCGATATCGTTCAGCGCCTCCATCAGGGCGAGGCTGACGCCGACCGCAATCGCCGGCCGCGCCAAGGGCAGCGCCACGCGCAGGAAGACTCGGAGGCGATTGGCGCCGAGCGTGCGCGCCACCTCCAGCGCCGTCGACGACTGCATCAGGAAGACGGCACGCACCGGCAGGTAGACGTAGGGGTAGAGCACCATGCCGAGCAGGAAGATGCAGCCGCCCAGCGAGCGGATCTCCGGGAGCCGGAGATCGCGTGGCCTGGCGATGCCGAGAATGTCCCGGAGCGTGCTCTGCACCGGACCGACCGGATGCATGATGTCGAGATAGGCGTAGGCGACGATATACGTCGGGACCGCCAGCGGCAGCAGCAGCCCCCACTCGAAGACGCGGCGGCCGGGAAAGCGGAACATGGTGACCAGCCAGGCGGTTCCCACGCCGACCGCGGCTGCCAGCGCCCCGACACCGGCGAGCAGCAGCACCGTCGTGCGAACGGCATGCGGCACGACGTTTGCGATGAGGTGCGGCCAGATCGAGCCGGAGCCGCGCGCGGCGAAGTAGACGAGGCCGCCGATGGGCAGCAGCACCAGGGCGACGATGACAAGCGATGCGGCCAGCCACCAGCGGTCGGAACGGGCCCCGCGCATCCGGCGCCGGACCCGTTCGTCCGGGATCGTGATCATCATGCGGCGACGCGGCGCATAATGCCCCGGCCCGCTCTGCTTACGTTTCCTGGTCGAAGCCGACCTTGTCGACGAGCGTGCTCGCTTCCTTGCGGTGCTTCGCCACCTCGCCAAGCGACAGCGGATCGATCGTGAGCTCGCCGAGTTCGTCAATGATCGGATCGATCTCGGCGCCGGCGAGAACGGGATATTCGTAGTTCGCCTTGGCGTAGATGGACTGCGCTTCTGGCGAGACCAGGAACTCGAGAAGCTTTTCGGCGTTCTCGCGGTTCGGCGCGTTCTTGGCGATGGCGGCGCCGCTGATGTTGACATGCGTGCCGGCGCCGTCGGCGAAGGTCGGCAGGATGACCCTGATCGCGTCGCCCCATGCGTGCTGCTCGGGGCCCCCCGTGCCGGAGCGCATCAGCCCGACATAGTAGGAATTGCCGATGCCGACATCGCAGATGTCGGCGAGAATGTCGCGCGCCACGTCACGGTCGCCGCCGCCGGCGGTGCGGGCAAGATTGGCCCTGAGGCCGGCAAGGTATTCTTCGGTCTTCGCGGCGCCGTGCTTGGCGATCATCGCGGCGAAGAGCGACGTGTTGTAGGGATGCTGGCCGGAACGGATGCAGACGCGGCCCTTCCATTTCGGATCGGCCAGATCCTCGTAGGTGAGCGCCGTCTCTTCGACCCGGTCCTTGGCCGCGTAGACGACGCGGGCGCGCATGGAGAGCGCGTACCAGTGCCCGCCGGGATCGCGCAGGCTCTCGGGCACGGCCGCGTCGAGCACGGCTGAATCGGTCTCCTGGGTCAGTCCGCGCTCGACGAGGTCGATGAGATTGCCGTAGTCGACCACCGAGATGACATCGGCCGGCGAGTTGGCGCCCTCCGCCTCCAGCCGTTCGCCGAGGCCGCTCTCCACGAAGATCGTGTTGGCCTTAATGCCGGTCTCCTGCGCGAATGCGTCAAGCAGCGGCTGGATAAGACCGGGCTCGCGTGTCGTATAAACGTTGACCTCGCCCTGCGCGAAGGCGGGAGGCGAGGCAAGGCCGGCGATCGAAAGAAGGAGAGCGCAACCGAAGCGGCTGCCGATGGCAGATGTCATTGGAATCTCCGAACGAAAGGGTTCAAGGCCCCGACGGGACGCGAGCATTATAAGTTGACTATTGTAGTCGTCAAGAGAAACGACAGGTATTTCAAGTATTTAGAACGGTTCTAAAATTATGAAAATCATGGTCGAGAAGAGCGAAAGCGCGGGGGCAGGGAGAGGCGCAGCGTGCGGCGGGGGTCAGCCGCCCTTGCCCTGCAGGCCCTCCAGCAGAATCTCGGCGAGGCTGCGGAACTCCCCGTCCGGATATTTCTGCAGGTATGCGTGCACCATTTCGGCATTGCCGCTCTCGCGCACCGTCTCCCAGAAGGCGACCTCGACCTGGGTCTCGTCCTCATGATTCCCGCCGGCGCCGGTCGCCAGCCGCGCCCGGGCGAGGTCTGCGAAGGCGCCTGAGGGGTAGCGCTGGAGGTAGAGCCGGTACTCGTTGTCGTCCTCGCTGTCCTGCACCGATTCCCAGTAGGCGATCTCGACGGAATCGGCGCGGCGTGCGGCGCGCGCCGCGGGCGGCGCTGCACTGCCGGCCGTCGCAGGATTGCGATCGAACAGGACGCGGAACACCCGCACCGGCCGGGCGATATTCTTCACATTGTGCTCGCCGAGGTCTTCGAACCTCGCTTCGACCCTGTCGCGCAGCTGGTCGCGAACGGCGCGGGAAACGCAGATCCCGCCCGGTTCCGCGAGCCGCTCGATCCGCGCGGCGATATTCACGCCCTCGCCAAAAACGTCGCCTTCCGTCGCCATCACGTCGCCGACATTGATGCCGATCCGGAAGTGCATGCGCTTGTCCGGCGGCAGCAAGGCGTTCTCGCTTCCGAGCGCCTGCTGGATGGCGATGGCCGCCTGGAGGGCTTCCACGACGCTTGGAAACTCGGCCAGCACGCTGTCGCCGGCGGCGCCGAAGATCTGCCCGTGCGCCCCGAGGATCAGCCCGTCGACGATCCGGCGGTGGGCGGTGAGCACGGCAAGCGTCTGCTCCTCGTTTGCATGCATCATCCGGGCATAGCCCTCGACATCCGCGGCGAGGATCGCGGCGAGCTTCCGTTCGACCGGCGGCTCTTCGCCGCCGGCAGCGTCTGCCGCGGCGGCCGGAGGGCGTGAATCGGAATTGCTCAAGCCGCATCCTTTTGCAGCGCAGAAAGCGACAATGCCGGCGGTTCGGCGCGGTTCCCTCGGTGTCGTGGCCTATGGTTCACGTTTTCCCGTCGCGACAAAAGTTTTTGCCTCGCGCGGCCAAGCGGCGGGACGAGTCTCGGCCAACGATCAACAAGACGGGCTGGGGCATGATGGTACAGCCGGGTGGATTCGAACCACCGACCTTCGGAGCCACAATCCGACGCTCTAACCAACTGAGCTACGGCTGCACGGGCGCGCGCCTCAGGCGCGGCGCGACCCTAGTCATTCGAGGTGCCGTTTTCAAGCATTGCGGGCGGGCGCAGGCGGGCGCCGGCATCCCTCAGTCGCCCTGCAGTCCAGCGACCGGCCGCCGGCTCATGACATTGCGGCGGCCGCCTGCTGCTTGCCTCCGCCCTTCACCGAAGGCGCGAGGATCATGATCATCTGCCGCCCCTCGAGCTTCGGCTCGGCCTCCACCTTCGCGGCCTCGGTCAGGTCGTCGCGCACGCGAAAGAGCAGCCGCAGGCCGAGCTCCTGATGCGCCATTTCGCGGCCTCGGAAGCGGAGCGTCATCTTCACCTTGTCGCCCTCTTCGAGGAAGCGCCGCGCCGCCTTCATCTTCACGTCGTAGTCGTGGATGTCGATGTTCGGGCGCATCTTGATTTCCTTGACCTCGACGGTCTTCTGCTTCTTCCGCGCCTCGGAAGCTTTCTTCTGCGCCTGGAACTTGTACTTGCCGTAGTCGAGGATCTTGACGACCGGCGGGCGCGAAGTGGGGGATATCTCTACGAGATCGAGGCCGGCATCCTCGGCCAGCTGGCGCGCCTCGTCGATATCGACGATGCCACGGTTCTGACCATCGTGGTCAACAAGCTGAACCTGCGGGATTCGGATCTCGTCGTTGATCCGGGGCCCCTCCTTGACCGGAGGGGGAGCACGATAAGGACGGCGAATGGGTCGTTCTCCTCAAGTGGTTGACGGAATGTCGCATATAGGCGGCCCAAGCGGGGGTCGCCACTGCAACGGCGAAGAATCCGGCGATTCAGGCCAGGAGTCAACTCACGGACGGCACTATCGTTTCGCGAAGTTTCTCGCGTGAGGACATCAGGCGATCGTAAACGGCGAGCGTCGCCGCCTGCATCCGCTCCACCGCGAAGCGTTCGGCATGGGCGCGGGCGCGCGCCGCGAGGGCGGCCCGATCCTGCGGGGACAGGGCAAGCGCCGCGCCGATCGCCGCCGCCAGCGCCGTGGCATCGCCCGCCGGGACGCGCCACCCGGTGCGGAGCCCGGCGTCGTGCTCCGGCGGGGCGAGCACGGTTTCGACCGTCGCGCCGAGCGCCGTGGCGACTACCGGAACCCCCATCGCCGCCGCCTCGACCGCCGTCCGTCCGAAGGCCTCCGGCTCGGTCGACGCGATGACCGCCACGTCGGCGAGCGCAAGCGCCGCCGGCGCATCCTCGCAATGGCCGACGATTCTGACGCGGCCCGCCGGTCCCGGCTCCGCGACGAGGCGCTCCAGCTCGCGTCTGTACTCGCCGCGGCCCTGGTCGTCGCCGGCGAGCACGAAGACGACGTCGTGCCGGCTGGCGAGCGGCTCCTGCTGAGCAGCGGCGATCAGCACCTTCTGCCCCTTCCAGCCGGTGAGGCGGGCGAGATTGAGCACGATCCTGTCGCCGGCTTCGAGGCCCCAGGCGCCGCGGAGCGCCGCCCCCCGCCCCGCATCGACGCAGCGCGGGTCGAAACGCGCAAGATCCGTGCCGCGCGGAATGACGACGATCCGCACCGCCGGCGTGCCGTAGCGGGCCATGATCAGGCGCGCCGTATAGTCCGAATTGGCGATGACCGCGTCGCCGCGCGCCATCACCGAATTGTAGATGCGCTTCGCCGCGTGCCGCTCATTGTAGATGCCGTGGAAGGTGGTCACGAACGGCAGGCCGGCCGTCCGTGCGGCGAGGAGCGCCGGCCAAGCGGGCGCGCGGCTTCGCGCGTGGAGGAGGTCGACGCGCTCGCGGCGGACGAGTCGGGCAAGACGGGCGACGTTGGCCGCCATCGCGGCCGGGTTCTTCGAGCCGACGGGAAGCTCGATCAAGGTCCCGCCGACCGCCGCAAGCTCGGCGGCG
>DASWJZ010000127.1:0-6656 GCA_036396875.1 Propylenella sp. | reverse complement strand
GCTTCGTTCTCGCTCACCCTGAGACGGCGCGCGAGCTCGGACTTGGAGATGCCGGAGGCGGCGAAGGCCTCCAGCACCGCGAGTTTCGCGGCCACCTCCGGCGCAACGGTGACGGCGTGACCTTTCCGGGCCAACGCCTTTGGAAGCGGCAGGCCGCGGAGCGGATAGGAAAGAAGAGCCGCGCCGAGCGCGTCTTCCGCCGCTCTGAGAGCATCGGCGTCGCCATCGCCCTCCGTGATCGCCTCCGGCACGTCCGGGAAGCCGACTACGATGATGCCGTCGCGCTCGCCCGGCTCCAGCATTGCCCGGTAGGTGAATGTCCGCATCTTCCTGCTCCAATGTCCCGAACCGTCTCACGAGAGGCCAAGCTGCCGCCTGATCTTCGCGGCAGTCTTCGGATCGATGTCCCGGCTCGGCAAGGTCGTCACCCGGTCCCCCACCAAGAGAAGCGCGTGTCCGCCCTTGCCGCGCCCAGGAATGAAACGAAACACCAAGCCGCGCGCCTTCGCTTCCCTTCTGATCTGGCCGACAAAGCGGTCGCGCTTGTTCACCCGCACTCCCTTTGTCGCACAAAATTGTGCGACCGTCGACGGTCTGCCGCAGCGTCGCCCTCCTTCAACCGGGCTCAATCGGAGTGTTCTCTTTTCGTTCTTGACGGTCAACGCGTCTTGCCCCTAAAGTGGCGTTTCTCGGCTGGGGGCTTTGCCGAATGGTTGCGCGCATCACCACCGTCGCCTTTCAGGGCATCGAGGCGGTCCCCGTCGACGTGCAGGTGCTGATGACGCCGGGGAAGCCGGTGTTCAACATCGTCGGCCTCCCCGACAAGGCGGTGGCGGAAAGCCGCGAGCGGGTGCATGCGGCGCTGCACGCCTCCGGCCTCGCGCTGCCGCCGAAGCGCATCACCGTCAATCTCGCGCCGGCCGACCTGCCGAAGGAAGGGAGCCATTACGACCTGCCGATCGCGCTCGGCCTGATGGTGGCGATGGGCGCGGTCGCGTCCGACGCGGCCGCCGAAAGCGTCGTGCTCGGCGAACTGGCGCTCGACGGCCGCATCACCGCGGTCGCCGGCGTGCTTCCGGCCGCCATCGGGGCGAACGCGCTCGGCCGCGGCCTGATCTGTCCCGGCGCCTCCGGGCCGGAGGCGGCGTGGGCCGGCGAGGACCTTCCCGTCATCGCGCCGGCAAGCCTGATCGCGCTCGCCAACCATTTCCGCGGGCTGCAGGTGCTGTCGCGGCCGCAGCCGGCGATCCGCTCGGCCGGCGCGGGCCAGCCCGACATGCGCGACATCAAGGGCCAGGAGAGCGCGCGCCGGGCGCTGGAGATCGCCGCCGCCGGCGGCCACAACATGCTGATGGTCGGCCCGCCGGGCGCGGGAAAGTCGATGCTGGCGAGCCGCCTCCCCTCCATCCTGCCGCCGCTCGCGCCGCGCGAGCTCCTCGAAATCTCGATGATCGCCTCGATCGCCGGCGAGCTGACCGACGGCAAGCTCACCGACCGGCGGCCGTTCCGCGCGCCGCATCATTCCGCCTCGATGGCGGCAATGGTCGGCGGCGGCATCCGCGCGCGTCCCGGCGAAGTGTCGCTGGCGCATAACGGCGTTCTCTTCCTCGACGAGTTTCCCGAATTCACGCCGCAGGTGCTCGATTCGCTCCGCCAGCCGCTCGAGGCCGGCGAGACGATGGTGGCGCGGGCCAATCATCGCGTCACCTACCCGTCGCGCATCCAGCTCGTCGCGGCGATGAACCCGTGCCGCTGCGGGGCGGCGGGCGAGCCGGGACATACGTGCCGGCGCGGACCGCGCTGCGCCGCCGACTATCAGGCGCGCATCTCCGGCCCGCTCATCGACCGCATCGACATCCGCATTGAGGTGCCGGCGCTCGCCGCCGCCGATCTCATCCGGCCGAGCGCAAGCGAGACGAGCGCCGAAGTCGCCGAGCGCGTCGCCGCGTCGCGCGCTATCCAGACCGAGCGCTATCTGCAGCTCGGCGCATCGCGCATCCGCTGCAACGCGCAAGCCGGCGCCGACCTGATCGAGCAGGTCGCGGCGCCGGAACGCGCCGGCGTTCGCCTGCTGGAGGACGCCGCCACCGCCATGCAGCTTTCCGCGCGGGGCTATCATCGCGTCCTGAAACTCGCCCGCACCCTCGCCGACCTCGACGGTGCCGAGACGGTGGCGCGCATCCATATCGCCGAGGCGCTCTCCTACCGCGCCATGCCGCTCGAGCTTGCCGCCGCGGCGTAGCCCGGCCCTGCCCGCGGCGTTGTCGCGCGGGCGTAATTTTCGCGCTCTATGCCCTAGGATCGATCCAGGCCGATTCGCCGTTTGCGGCAGAGCCGGCAGAGTGAAGGTTGCGGCGCTGTCCGGAGCCGGGAGCGCCCGCGCGGGCGCAATGTATGAAGAATGAGGCGCTGATGCCGCAAGGCGGCTTGCACCGGCAATTGTCCCGCACCGCGGCGCGGGTGAAGCCGCTCGGGTGCGGCGCGCGCCATGCCGCGCCGCTCGGCCGGCTCGGCGATCTGGAGGTGCGGCTCGCCGCCTCGGCATCCGAGCTGCGCGCGGCGCAGGCGCTCCGCTATCGCGTCTTCTACGAAGAAATGGCGGCGACCGCCGATCCTCTTGCGAAACGGGCGCGGCGGGACACCGATCCTTTCGACGCCGTCTGCGACCATCTGCTGGTGCTCGACCACGCAGCCCCCTCGGGGCCGTTCCGCAGGTTGCGGCCGGAGATCGTCGGCACCTACCGCCTGCTTCGCCAGGACGCCGCCAAGGCGTTTGGCCGGTTCTATACGGAGAACGAATACGAAATCGGCCCGCTGATCGCCCGGAAGCCCGCCTTGCGCTTTCTGGAGCTCGGCAGGTCCTGCGTCCTCAAAGCCCACCGCGACCGGCGGACGCTCGAACTCCTCTGGCACGGCATCTGGGCCTACGTGCTGATGCATGGAATCGACGTGATGATCGGCTGCGCGAGCTTCGAAGGCACCGATCCGGACCGGCTTGCGCTGCCGCTCTCCTATCTGCACCACCGGGCGCGGGCGCCGGAGGAATGGCGCGTCAAGGCGCGGGAGCGCCTGCATGTCGAGATGAACCGCATGCCGCCCGAGGCGATCGACGAACGGGCGGCGCTCCGGACGCTGCCGACGCTCGTAAAGGGCTATCTCCGGCTCGGCGCCTTTGTCGGCGACGGCGCCGTCATCGACCGGCAGTTCGGAACGACGGACGTCTGCATCGTGCTGCCGGTCGAGCGGCTGAGCGCCCGCTATGTCGGCCATTACGGCGCCGACGCGAGCCGCTACGCGGTCAGCGGGCGGGGCGCGGCGCGCGGTCCCGCCGCCGCCTTATCTGGACGTAGAACGCCCCCTCGCCCCCATGCCGCCGGCCCGCCTGCTGGAAGCCGACGACCAAGTCGCGAAGGTCCGGCCGCGACAGCCACGCCGGAACCGACTGTCTGAGGATTCCGCGGCCGGTGTCCTCCGGGCCGCCCTTGCCGGTGATGACGAGCACGATCCGCCGTCCGCGCGCCTGCGCATGGCGGAGGAAGGAAAGGAGCGCGGCATGGGCCCGCTCCTGCCGCATGCCATGCAGGTCGATCCGCGCCTCGACCTCCGACAATCCGCGCGCCAGCCGGCGCTTCGTCCGCTCCTCAAGCGGCGCGAGCGACGGCCCCTTCGGCGCAGACTTTTTTGCCGGCGCGCGCGGCGGCGCAGGCGAAGGCGCCACGCGCTCCGTCACTGCACTTTCCGCGGCCGGCTCGATCCGCTCCGTCTCCGCGGCCCGCAGCCGGCGCACCGACCGACGCAGGCGGTCCCAAAGCTCGCGCTCCTCGTGCCGCAGGCGGCGCGTCATAAGCCGGCCGCCCCGCCCACGGGCGCGAGCACAATCATCGCCGCGGCATGCCGCACGCGGCCGGCGGATACGCCCGCCGCCTCGCCGGAGCCGTAAAAAATGTCGCCGCGCGCCGGGCCGACAATCGCCGAGCCCGTGTCCTGCGCGATCATCAGGCGGCGGAATTCTTCGCCGGCCCGATTCGGATCGGGAAGGTCGAGCGCTTCCACCCACACGGGGGTGTGGAACGTATGGAGCGTACGGTCGATCGCGAGGCTCCGTCCGGGTGAGAGCGGCACGCCGGCCGCCCCGATCGGCCCGTCCGCCTCGTCCTGGCCGGTCTCGCGGAAGAAGATGAAGGAGCGGTTCTCGCGCATCAGCGCCCTCCCCGCTTCCGGATTTCCTTCCAGCCAGGCCTCGAGGCCGGCCTTGTCCGCCGCCTCGCGCGTCAGGATGCCGCGCTCCACCGCAAGCCTGGCGATCGAGGTGTAGCGATGCCCGGACTTGCCGTCGAAGGCGATCCGCATCGCCCCGCCGTCGGAAATCCTGAGCCGCGCCGATCCCTGCACGTGGATGAAAAAGGCGTCGACGGGATCCTCCAGCCACGCAAGCTCGAGGCCGCGCCCCGCGAGTGCCCCGTCCTCGATGGCCGCGCGATCGTAGAACGGCGCAAGGCCGTCCGCCGTCGTCATGCCGAAGCGCATTTCCGGATCCCATTCCGCCGGACGCCGGCGGTCAGATACTTCGACGAGGTCCGAGGGACAGCGGTAAAGCGGCACGGAAAACTTCGCGCTTCGCTCGCGCGCCGCCTCGACCTCCGGCTCATAATAGCCGGTGACAAAGCCGCGGGCGCCGATTCTCAAGGGGCGGAAATGCGTTTCGAAGAAGGCTCGCGCCGCGGATGCGCCAAGGTTCGCCGGCATTCGCAGCGCAGCGCATGCGATGTCCCGCAGAGCGGCGCCGTCGATGCCGAGGCCACGCGTTTTCGGCAGAGTTTTGGCGATCCGCGGCGCGCCGATCAGGAACGCGCGGAACGCCGCGGCGTGGTCGTCATCGCGCCAGCCGACGATGTCGCCGAATCCGGTCGGAAGGAGACTAACGTGCTTTGCCTTGCTGGCGAGAGGCGCCACCTGGTCCATGGGCGGCAGGGTCGATCGCCCAGATCACACCGCTTCGGTGGCCACGAGCTTCCAGTTCGGATCGCGCGAACCGGTCTCCCGCGCAAAGGTCCAGGCGTCCCGGATGGTCTGGGTCTCCGTCGGATCGCCTTCCACGACATGACCGTCCTTGTCGCGCGTGCAGGTGATCAGCTCGGCGACGAAACGAACCGAGATGCGAGCCGTCCGCCCGTCCACCTCGGCCGCCGTGATCTTCGCGTCGTCGATGCCGACGAAGGTGAGCTCCGCCTTCTGCTGCCGGCTTTCCCGCTCGGCAATCGCCGAGACGAAACCTTCGTAGACATCGGAAGCGAGGAGGTTCCTGAGCGCCGCCCGATCGCCGGCGGCGAAAGCGGTGACGACCATCTCGTAGGCGGCGCGGGAGCCAACAAGAAAGTGATCGGGATCGAAGCCGGGGTCGGCCCGTGCCACCGCGACCAATCCTTCGTGCAGGGGCGTATCCGGCGCAGCGTGGCGGGAAAGGGGCTCAAGGTCCGGCGCTTCCGCCGGTCCGGCGGCCCCGCGTTCGCGCGGCGGCAGCGCGACCACATTGTCGTTGCGGGCGTTCGCCGCAGGGGATTTGACGCGCGAATCATACGGCGAGGGCTCGTTGCCCGTGCGTCGGCCGAGCACGCTGCCGAGCCGCATGAAAATAACGACCGCGATAATCAGGAAAATGATGGAATAGACGTCGAAAAACCCGCTCATGCCCACAACGGCTCGCACGGGCGCACCGGCCGGCACGCCTTTTCAAGGGCAATGTAAGCACCTTTGCCTGCAAGTCCAGCGAGCGGGCCCCGAATCCTTTACCCGACGCCGCCTCCCACCCATATGCAGGCCGTCATGCGCATCCCCTTTCGCCTCCTGGCGCTCGCCCTTCTCCTCGCCGAAATCGCCGCCTTCATCTTGGTCGGAGAGGCAATCGGCGTCCTGCCGACGCTTGCCCTCGTTCTCCTCGGCATGGCCGCCGGAGGAATGATTCTCCGCCGGCAGGGCACCGCGTCCCTGGCGCGGATCCGGGCCGAAATCGCCGCCGGCAGGGCGCCGGCTCGCCAGCTGCTCGACGGCGCCGTCTTCGCCATTGCGGCCTGCCTCATCATCCTGCCGGGTTTCCTTTCCGATATCGCCGGCCTGTCGCTCCTGGTCCCGGCGGTCAGGAACGCGCTGTGGCGCGCCGTCTCAGACCGGGTGCAGGTGCGCGGAGTCCGCCCGGCGAGCCCCGACAGCCCGGCCGCCACCGTCCTCGAACTTGAGAGGGGCGAGTACGAGGCGGCTCCAACGCGCCGGAGCCCTTGGCGGGCAGCGGACGGCGGCGGGTCCTAGATTCCCATTCGCTTACCGTGCTAGGCGGGGCGCCATGCGAAACAGGCGGACTGGATATGGCTGAAACAAGCGGCAATGGCGGACAAAGCGGCTCGGCCTCGCCTCAAAGCCAGCAGCCCGGGATACATGTGCTGGGCCAGTACACAAAGGATCTCTCGTTCGAGAATCCGGGCGCGCCGCGGTCGCTTCGGCCGAGCGACAAGGCGCCGAAACTCGACTTCAGCGTCAACGTAAACGCGAAGCCGCAGACACAATCCGAATTCGAGGTCGAGCTCAAGCTGGAAGCCAAGGCCGCGCGCGGCGAGGACACCCTGTTCATCGTCGAGGTGACCTATGCCGGACTGTTCCAGCTC
>DASWJZ010000126.1:0-1563 GCA_036396875.1 Propylenella sp. | reverse complement strand
CGCACCGGGTGATGCCGTGGTCGTCGCCAATTCGGCGCCATGCCTCGCCTGCGAGCCGTGCCTAAGGGGCCGCGAGAACCTTTGCGAGGACCTCCACTACCTGAACGGCGCGTTTGCCGAGTATCTGCTCGTCCCGGCGCGGTTCCTGGAACGGAGCGTCCACCGCATTCCGGCGGAGCTGCCGTTTGAGAGGGCGGCCTTGGCGGAACCGCTGGCCTGTGTTCTCCACGGCGTCGACGCCTGCGACCTCTCCCGCTACGGCGCGCACGAGCCGGTCCAGATCGTCGTCTTCGGCGGCGGCCCGATCGGACTGATGTTCGTCGCCACTCTTGCCATGCAGGGGCATCGCGTGCTGCTGGCCGATCCAAATCCCGCCCGCCTCGAAACGGGCCGCGCACTCGGCGCGTCAAAGACGATCGAGATCGCGCGCGGCGGCAATCAGGCCGGGCTGATCCGCGCGGAGACCGACGGCGGAAAGGGAGCGTGGATCGCCGTCGATGCGACCGGGCAGCCGGGCGTCTGGTCGGACGCGATCGAGTCGGTGCGCCCTGGCGGCCTCGTCAACCTGTTCGGCGGCTGCGCGCCCGGCACATCGATCCCGCTCGACACCCATCTCGTCCATTACAGCGAGCTGACGCTGAAGGGCGTCTACCACCACCGCCCGGACACATTCCGCAGGGCGATCGCGCTGCTCGCCGACCCGCGGTTCAAGGCCGACCTCCTTCTCTCCGGGACGCGGCCGATCGCCGGCATCGTCGATGCGCTTCAAAGCATGATCCGCAAGGAAGCGCTGAAAGTCGTGATCAAGAACGTGGATTGACGAGACCACATCCACCGGATCACAAACTGAGAGGGTGACCGGCCTTCATGCGCGGCGCCGGGCTCACGCCGATGCGACGAGGTGTCCCCCTCCCACATCCTCAAGGCTGACCTGGCGAACCACGGCGCCGAGGTCGTGGATCGGGCTCGCCGGATCGCCGGCGGCGACCACGCGTCTCTGCCGCCGCCGCGCCGGGTCGGGTATCGGAACGGCGTCGAGCAGCTGCCGCGTATAATCGTGGCGCGGATCGCTCAGCACTTGCCGCCGCGTTCCCATCTCGACGATCTGGCCGAGGTACATCACCGCCACGCGATGGCTGATCCGCTCCACCACCGCCATGTCGTGCGAGATGAAGAGATAGGCGACGCCGAGATCGTCCTGCAGTTCCTTCAGCAGGTCGAGAACGCGGGCCTGCACCGAGACGTCGAGCGCGGAGACGCTTTCATCCGCGACGATGATCTTCGGCGACAACGCCAGGGCGCGGGCGATGCAGATGCGCTGGCGCTGGCCGCCGGAGAATTCGTGCGGATGACGCCGCATGTGTTCGGGCTTGAGCCCCACCCGGCGGAAGAGCATTGCAACGCGGTCTTCGATCTCGCGGCCGGAGGCGACGCCGTGCACGACGAGCGGCTCGGCAACGAGATCCCCTACCCGCATGCGCGGATCGAGCGACGCGTACGGGTCCTGGAAGACCATCTGGATATTCCGTCTGACGCTCTTCATCCCGCCGGCGCCGAGCCCGC
>DASWJZ010000125.1:0-3084 GCA_036396875.1 Propylenella sp. | reverse complement strand
GGCGGCATCGACCCGATCGGCCCGGCGCCCCGCGCAGGACGCCCCGGGCGACTGCCCGGGGCGGACAAGGCTGGCTGTTATCGTTGCCGGCCGCGGTTCAGAGGCAGCGCTCGCAACCTAGAGGTTCTTGCACTGATCCTCTTTGTTGCCGCCGACGATGTTGTTGCCGCCGACCGGCTTCGGGTTGTTCGCCTTGCACTGCAGGTTCCCGTCGATGGTGTTGCGGCGGATCTCGACGCCGCCGTCGTTCTGGAAGGCCTGCACGTTCCCGCCGATCCGGCTGCGCAGGACGCTCACCTTCTTGTCCTGCTCGTCGTAAAGGATGTCGGCATTGATGCGGCTGTCGGCGACCACCGCCCCGCCGCCCTGCACCACCTGTACGGAGCCGCCGACGCGCGAGCCGTCCGTGACGTTCACCTGCGCCGCATTCTCGCCCTGCACGTTGCCGATCACGACAACGTCCTGCGCGAAGAGCTTGGCGTTCCGCTCGACCTTGACCGTGCCCTTGACCTTGGTGCCGTTCAGCCGGCACGTCGCGTTCTGCGGAACCCGCAGATTGTCGACCGTTGTGTCGCCGATCGTGCCGCGGCACACGCGTTCTTCCGCAGCGGCGGGAGACGCAAGCGCCACGAGGATGACGAGGGCCGAAATACCGTTTAGAGTCCTGCCGTTCATCGCTTCACCCTTCGGTTACTTCCGGCCGGAGCGGCCGGGCATAGAGTCGAAACCGTCGACCCGGTGAGAAAACGGCGAGCGGACAATTCTTATTCCATAGGACGAGCGAGGGCGGCGGAACGCTGCGAACGCACGTGCGCGAAAGACGTCAGATCGCCGCCAGCAGCCCGCCGTCGACGTAGATGACCTGGCCGTTGACGAAATCCGACGCCGGTGAGGCGAGGAAGATCGCGGCGCCGATCAGCTCGTCCGGATCGCCCCATCGCCCGGCCGGCGTCCGCCCGCAAACCCATCTGTCGAACTCCGGATCGTTGATCAGCGCCTCGTTCAGCTCGGTGCGGAAATAGCCGGGTCCGATAGCGTTCGCCTGGATGTTGAAGGGCGCCCATTCGACGCACATCGTCTTGGTGAGCTGCCGCACGCCGCCCTTCGCGGCGGTGTAGGGACCGATCGTCCGGCGCGCCACCTCGCTGGTGAGCGAGGCGATGTTGATGACCTTGCCGCGCCCCCGCGGAATCATGCGCGCCGCCACCGCCTTGCCGACCAGGAAGACGCTGGTGAGGTTCGTCTTCAGCACCTCCTCGAACACCGCCTCGCTCATCTCGAGGAGCAGTGCCCGCCGCTGGATGCCGGCATTGTTGACGAGGATGTCGATCGGGCCGAACTCGCTCTCGATCCGTCCGACGGCGTCGTTTACCTCGCTTTCCGAGGTGACGTCGAAGCGGCAGCCGTGCGCCGCGAGGCCCTGCCGGCGGAATGCCGCGACGGTCGCGTCGAGCCGCTCCGCGTTGCGGCCGTTGACGACGATCGTCGCGCCCGCCTCGGCAAGGCCGCGGGCGATGGCGCGCCCCAGCCCGGCGGTCGAGCCGGTGACCAGCGCGATCCTGCCGTTCAATGCGAAAAGCGACGTGCTCATGTCGTCAAAAAGCCCCTCTCGTCGGCGGGATGAGCGCCAAAAAGGCCGGAGCGCCCAAATCCGAAGGTGCGCCGATTGCCGCCCTATTGCCTCGTGGCCGATGCCCGCGTCGAAGCGATCGCCTCGAGCGCCATCTCCGACAGCCGCTCCCACTCCTTCAGTGCGAAATTGTGGATGGCGGACTTGTCTTTCCCGGCCACGAGACTCTCCTGCAGGATCTGCAGTTCGGCCAAAAACAGCTCCGCGTTGAAGGCCGGGACATCCGTCGCCACGCGCCTCAGCATCGCGCGCAGGAACTGCCGTTGCATGGCCCCCTGGATCATCATGATTTCGCCCAGCGCGTCCACGTCGGAAGATTCGGTCTGTCCTGGCATCCTCTGATCCTGGTCGCTGGAGGGTCGGGGCGGCGCCGGCCGCCGCGACAGCTGTTCGTCGGCGCGCAAAGCGGCGGGTTCTTCGCCAGTGCAGCACATGCGCGCGCATCTGTCGAGGGAAGCGGAGAGCCCTCCTCTGCGACAGGGCGCTCCGCCCAGATGAACGAGCCACACTTTGCCGCAATCCCGCAATAATGTTCACCGGAATCCCGATCACCCCATTTCCGTTCCGCGGGGCAAGTCATCCGGGCCGAGCGCTGCTCTTTCCCCTCCGCAGCAGTTTTTTATCAGCGGGCCGCCCCCGCGCCATATTGACGAGGATTGACACTTGGCTCACAAGTAGAGCGCCAAAGAATACTTGAAGGAGAAAATGATGTTGAAGAATCTCGTTGCGGCGGGAGCGCTCGCCGTCGTCGCCGCCTCGCCGGTCAGCGCGGCGGAGGTCCGCTTCTACGGCGCGTTCGTGGTCACCGAGCAGGCGGGAACGTGTCCGAACGGCGACCAGGTCGGTCAGCGCTTCTTTGCGCGCTTCCGGCCGCGCAACCTCGGCGACAATCCGCCTCACTCGGACCTCAACCTGTTCGAGATCAGCTTCGCCCAAGGCTTTCGCCTGGTCGATGGCGCGTTCGGCGGCTCCTTCAAGCAGGTTCAGGCGACCTTCATCGGAGGAGGATCAGGCCTGAACGAGGACAACCCGGTCAGGGTGAAGTTCCTCACCCAGGAGCCAAGCCCCATCAAAGCGAACACGCCGTTTGTAAATATCACAGGGCAGATCAAGGGCTATGATTTCCAGCCTAATTGCACGGTGACATTCAGCCTTGCCCTGACAAAACAGGTCTGACGAACCAGTCCTGATTGAACGGGCGGCCGGTCTGGCACAGCAGCGTTGCTTCTCTGACGAGGCTTGGGAGATTTGGGCCCGGCCGCCGGCGAGGCTCGCAATCCCGCGCGCTCTGACGAACGCGCGGAAATCGGCTGGCGCTCCCTAGCAGGCTGTTGAAGAAGTAGCTCGCGGGGCCACTGTCTGATTCACTCCGATTGTTTCCGATTCGGGAGGACGGGTGATGCGAGGCGGGGACGAGCGGTCGGGCGAGCTGTTCAGCTACGTCGACCTTGAGG
>DASWJZ010000124.1:0-6277 GCA_036396875.1 Propylenella sp. | reverse complement strand
ACGGCAAATGGCAGGATTATTGCCTGCATGCCGACCATTTCTACTTCGCGACCGACCCGCACGTTCCCGCGAACATCTTTCCGCAGGAGGCGGGGCTGATCGTCGCCGATCCCTACGACGCGGAAATTCTTCGCCCATCCGTGTGCGTGAAGCTGCCGGCCGCCACCCGCAAGGAGATGCTGATCCGCGTCGCCCGCGCCGGCGCGCTCAGGTTGCACGACCTGGAGGATCCGGACTGCGAAAGCGGGTTCCGCTGACGCGCCCCGTTTCCGGGGGATATGGGCATGGACCGCGCGGCCATTGATGTGGGCGTGGCGCGAACCTAGCTTCCACTCGGGCGGGCGCGGGAAGGAAACAAGAAATGCCGCGGGAGCAGCGCCGACTGGCGGCGATCATGTCCGCCGACGTGGTGGGATATTCGCGACTCATGGGGCGCAGCGAAAGCGGCACGCTTTCCCGCCTGAAGGCGGCGCGCGCCGATGTAATGGACCCCATGATCGCCGACCACGGCGGCAGGATCGTCAAGACGACCGGCGACGGGCTGCTCGTGGAGTTCTCATCCGCCGTCGACGCCGTCCGCTGCGGCGTCGCCATGCAGTCGGCGATGGCCGCCCGCGCGGACGGAACCGCGGAGGCCGACCTCCTGCGATACCGCGTCGGGGTGCATGTCGGGGACATCATCATCGACGGCGACGATATTTTCGGCGACGGCGTCAATGTCGCGGCCCGCATCGAGGGCCTCGCCGAACCGGGTGGGGTGGCGATTTCGGATGCCGTCTTCCAGCATGTCCGCGGCCGGGTCGACGTCGAGTTCGCCGATCGGGGCGAGCATGAGGTGAAAAATATCGACCGGCCTCTTCATGTTTGGGGCTGGGACGCGGGCGGCGGCGCAACCGCCGTTCCCGGTAACCTGCCGCCCCCGGAGAAGCCGTCGATCGCCGTACTGCCGTTCGACAACATGTCCGGCGACCCGGAGCAGGGCTACTTTGCCGACGGCATCACCGAGGACATCATCACCGACCTCTCGAAGGTGTCGGGTCTCTTCGTCATCGCGCGCAATTCGACCTTCGCCTACAAGGGCCAGGCGCGCGACGTCCGCAAGGTGAGCCGCGAGCTCGGCGTCCGCTATGTCCTGGAAGGGAGCGTGCGGAGGGCCGCCGACAGGATTCGTATCAACGCGCAGATGGTCGACGGCGACACCGGCGGTCATCTCTGGGCCGAACGCTACGATCGCGGCCTTGAGGATATTTTCGCGGTTCAGGACGAGGTGACCCGCACCATCGTCGGCGCGCTGAGGGTGAAATTGACGGCCGGGGAGGAGGCCGAACGCGGCAGCCGCGGCAAGATCAGCCCGGAAGCCTACGATCTGCTCGTCCGCGCGCGTCAGACGGCGCTGCAGCTTCGCCCCGAGGCGGCGGTGATGGCGCGCGAGATGCTCGAGCGCGTGATCGCGCTCGATTCAGGCGTGGCGCTCGCCTATGCGCGGCTCTCCATTGTTACGTTCGCCGAATACGCCAATCGGTGGAACGCCGCGACGCCCGAGAACCTGACGCGCGCGATGGAACTGGCGCGGAAGGCCATCGAAACGGACGAAACCGAGCCGCAGGGCCACATCGCCCTGGCGCTCGCACTTTCCTGGCTGCGGCGGCCGGACGAAGCGGAGGTAGCGGCCGAACGGGCCGTGGAGCTCGATCCGAATTCCCCCGATGGATATACCGGGCTCGGCAATGTGCGCGATTTCCAGGGGCGGCACGAAGACGCCGTCGCCCTCTTCCAGCGGGCCTACCGGCTCGATCCGCAATGGGACATGGCGCTGCACTTCATGGGGCGCGCGCTGCTTGCGCTGGATCGATTCGACGAGGCCGAGGCCGCCTTCAAGCGGCGGCTGACGTTTGCCCCGCGTTCCGACATGAGCCGCTTCTACCTTGCCTGCCTATACGGCCGCACGGGCCGTCTCGACGAGGCTCGCGCGATGTGGAACGAGGTGCTTCAGATCAACCCGAACTTTTCGATCCAGCACCTGCAGCGATCGCTCCCCTATGCGGACCCGGCCAAGCTCGACCGTCTCTTCGGCGGGCTGCGCCAGGCCGGCATCGAGGTCTGACGTCGCGAACGACCGCGGGGCGGCGCGACGGCATGCTGCCGTTGCGGGCGGAAATTCGGTCAGCTTCCCTATGACCCCTGTTGAGCAGGCGGCTCCAGGTTCCCGGCCGGTTGACCTAGCGCGGCGCGCGCTTCGCCAGGATGCGCTGCAGCGTGCGACGGTGCATGTTGAGCCGCCGCGCGGTCTCCGAAACGTTGCGGTCGCACAATTCGTAGACGCGCTGGATGTGCTCCCAGCGCACCCGGTCGGCCGACATCGGGTTCTCCGGCGGCGCGGCGCGCTCGTCCTTCTGCTGCGTCAGGGCGGCATGGATCTCGTCCGCGTCGGCCGGCTTCGACAGATAATCGATGGCGCCGAGCTTCACCGCGGTCACCGCGGTCGCGATGTTCCCGTAGCCGGTCAGGATGATGGCGCGCGCCTCCGGGCGGCGGTGGCGCAGGATTTCGATGACGTCGAGCCCGTTGCCGTCCTCCAGCCGCATGTCGACGACCGCGAACGCGGGGTTCGCGGTCTCCACCTTGGCGCGGGCCTCCGCGACCGATTCCGCCGTCTCGGTGATGTAGCCGCGCTTCTCCATGGCGCGCGCAAGGCGCTGAAGGAACGCCTTGTCGTCGTCGACGATGAGGAGGACCTTGCCCTCGCCTGCCGTCGGGACGGACGGTTTCTCGGCCATGATCTGCCCGCGCTCAAGCATCGTGTTCGCCTGTTACCATATACTGTTTGCCCAGAAACTAAGCACTATGGGCGGGCGTTCAACCCTTTGGAGGCGTCGGCGCCGGCCGCTCGAAGGCGGTTCGCGGCCACTCGATGGTGACGCGCGCGCCGCGATCGGGCGGCCTCCGGTTCGCCAGCTCGATGTGGGCGCCCGACCGTTCGAGCAGCGTCTTGGCGATGAAGATGCCGAGGCCGAGTCCCGCATGTTCGGCGCTCGGATGCGCATCGAAGCGCCGGGTCGTGACATAAGGCTCGCCGAGCCGGTCGAGGACGTCGGGCGAGAAGCCGGGACCGTCGTCCGTCACCGTCACCCGCACGCGGGTCGAGGTCCATTCCGCAGCCAGGTGGATTTCCGACTGCGCGAAGTCGACCGCGTTGTCGACCAGATTGCCGAGCCCGTAGGTCACCCCGGGATTGCGTGCCGCGACCGGCTCCGGCCCTTCGCCCTCGAGCGAAACGGTGATGGCGACGCCGAAGTCGCGGTGCGGCGCGGCGGCGGCGTCGAGGACGTGCGACAGCGGCATCCGGCCGAGATGCTCCTCCGGCGCGGATGAGAGCAAGGCGATCTTTGACAGGATCTCGCGGCAGCGGTCGGACTGCGCGCGGATCAGGCGGATGTCCTCTGCGTGCGGGTCGTCGTGCGGCAGCTCGCTCGCCAGCTCGTGCGCCACAAGGGCGATCGTCGCGAGCGGCGTGCCGAGCTCGTGCGCCGCCGCCGCCGCCAGCCCGTCGAGCGCGGAGAGATGCTGCTCGCGCTGCAACACCAGTTCCGTCGCCGCCAGCGCCTCGGAGAGCTGCCGCGCCTCTTCCGCGACGCGCGAGGCGTAGAAGGCCATGAAGACGAGCGCACAGGCGAGCGCGACCCAGACGCCGCCCACGTAGTGCAGCGGCGCGTTGAACGCCTCGCCGGGAAACCAGGGCAGCGGCTCGTGCACGAAGACGAGCACCGTCGCCGCGGCAAGGGTGAGGGCGCCAAGCAGGAAGGTCTTGTCCGATTGCAGCGTCGTGGCGGAGACCATGACCGGCCCGAGAAGCAGGATGGCGAACGGGTTTTCCAGGCCGCCGGTCAGGTAGAGCAGGCCGGCGAGCTGCAGGAGGTCGTAGCCGAGAAGCAGCGTCGCCCAATTCGGATCGAGCCGGTGGGAGGCGGGGAAGACGATGCGCAGCCCCAGATTGAGCCAGGCCGAGAGCGCGATCAGCGCGAAGCATGCGCCAAACGGGAGCGGGAAGCCGAACCACAGCCCGACGATCAGGATGGCGGCCGTCTGGCCGCCGATGGCGAGCCAGCGGAGCCGGATGAGCGTGGAGAGCCGCAGCCGGCGGCCGGACCAGTTGCGCGGCTCTTCGGCGTTGCCCTGCAGCGTGGCGTCCATGCCGCTCTCTTACGCCGCTGGCGGGGCGGAGTCAGGCGGCGCACTTGTCGCCGGCGGCGGCGGAGCACCGGCGCGGGCCGCCGTTCGCCGGCGGGGACCTGCAAGGCTTGCGCCGGGCGAATCGATCGCTACCTACCCCGGGAGGCGGGCTCCGTACGGGGACCGGACAGTGAGTGGACAGCCGGAAATCCACCCGATATAACCCGCCCCGCCTTCGTCGGGCTGCCCGCTCGCGGCATCCCGGGCGAAGCCAGCCCAGGTAGCTCAGTCGGTAGAGCAGCGGACTGAAAATCCGCGTGTCGGTGGTTCGATTCCGCCCCTGGGCACCACTCCTATCCGGTCCATTCTGGATAGGATAGCTGATGGTTCATACTGGAGACATGACAGTCCGATGGATCGCGCCGAGAGACGTGCGGCGCCTGTCCGCTGTCGCCATCGATGAAGACGTCCGCCGGCGCCTCCTTGCGGAGATGGTTCCGATCGAACCGGGACAGTGAGCCCGTGAGCGACATCGCGGATGGCGATCTGCTCTACCGGTGGATCGTGTCCGCGCGCGGCGGGAAGCGGGGCCACAAGGCCTATTTCGAGGGCGGTCAGGCCGACGCCCTCCGCGTGGCGCGGAGCGCCGAGCGGTGGCTGAAGCGGAAAGACATCCGCGTCCTGGAGTTTGCTTCCGGCTACGGCCGCGTGACCCGGCATCTGAAAGGCGCGCTGCCGCAGGCGGACATCACGGCTTCGGACATCCATCCCGCCGCATGCGCGTTCATTCGCGAACGGCTCGGCGTGAAGGCCATGGAATCAGCCGTCGATCCAGCTGCTCTCTCGGTCGGCGGCCCCTACGATTTCGTCTTCGTCCTGTCGCTCTTCTCACACCTCCCCGACCGGACGTTCGCCGCCTGGCTGGCGGCGCTCTGCCGAGTTCTCGCACCCGGCGGCATCCTCCTTTTTACAACGCACGGCGACCGCTCCCGGAAACGAATGGCCGGCCTCGATCGCAGCGAGGGCGAGAGCGGCGACGGCTGGACGTATTACCGAATATCGGATCAGTCCGACCTCGACGTCGAAGATTACGGGACCCTGATTGTGACCCCCCGTTATGTGACGGCGGCCGTCGAGCAGTGCGACGGCGTCGCGCTCCGGTCGTTCAACGGGGGCGCCTGGCTCGGGCATCAGGACGGATGGGCGATCCAGAAGTCCGCCTAGCAAGAAAATCGGCTGCCGGCGGGCGCGCCCGATCCGGTTCTGTGGCGGCGACTTGGGAAGGAAATGGCGGCGCGGGCATCTTCCCGAAGCCCGCTCCGCGCCGGGATGCGGCTACGAGCAGTCGCGCGCGATCTTCTGCTTGACCGCGGCGTTGTTGTCCTGTGCGATCTCGTCGAAGCGCTGGCGCTGTTCGCTCTGGTTCCTCGCCTGGAGAACATAACGTTTGCGGCCCTGCGGCACGCCCGCCATGATTCCCTGCGCGCAGGCAATGAACTCCCTCTTCTCGGCGGCGGTCAATCCATCGAAAAAGTCGTTCCTGATGCCCGACAGCACGCGCGCCACGGCCGCATTGAACCGGCTGTTCTCCGAAGCGACGCTGGCGGCGGTAGGCACGACGGTCGCTGCAAGAAACGCGGCGCACGTCAAGGCTTTCACTTTCAAGTTCATCGGCGATTGTCCTCGGCTTCGTGGCTCGCGATTCGCACCCACTTGTGGCGACAATATAGCGGGCCGGCGCACGCGCAAAAATCCGCGCCGGCGCCGCGTCCGCTGTCGTTAAGAGAGACGACAGACGGCGGTCCGCCCGCCGGCAAACAAGCTGCCGGCCGGAGAGTGGCTTCAATCAGAGGCTTGCACGACAAGCCCCCTCGCGGTAGATAGGAATATGTTGGCGATTATGTAGCTTGCAAACACAAGGCCCCGGGCGCTATGATTAGCGCATGGGCTGGCTGGACCACCTTAAGCAGGAATGGGGCGTCATGAAAGGCGCTCCAGTTGCGTTTGTGGTCTTGGTATTACTGAGCGTTGGCGTCGGCTTCGGCGGCGGGATTGCCTTCAAGGCTCAGGAGGTCGCCAACCTCGATACCTTGGTTCGCTTGAAGGA
>DASWJZ010000123.1:0-5227 GCA_036396875.1 Propylenella sp. | reverse complement strand
TCGCCGATCCCCTCCTGCAAGAGGATGCCGAGCGCGGACGAGGAGGCGACGATGCCCTTCGAGCCCATGCCCGCCTCGGTCAGCCCGAGATGCAGCGCGTAGTCGCAGCGCGCGGCGAGCATGCGGTAGACGGCGATCAGGTCCTGCACAGCGCTGACCTTGGCGGAGAGAATGATGCGGTCGCGGCCGAGGCCGATCTCCTCGGCGCGCTGCGCGGAGAGAAGGCCGGACTGGACCATCGCCTCGCGCGTCACCGCGGCCGCGGAGACCGGCGCGGGCGAGCCGGCGTTGGCGTCCATCAGGCTCGTCAGCAGCTCCTGGTCGAGCGAGCCCCAGTTGACGCCGATGCGCACCGGCTTGCCGTATTTCAGCGCCATCTCGATGATGGCGCCGAACTGGCGGTCGCGCTTCTCGCGGAAGCCGACATTGCCGGGATTGATGCGGTACTTGTCGAGCGCCTCGGCGCAGGCCGGATGCCCGGCCAGAAGCTTGTGGCCGATATAGTGGAAGTCGCCAACGAGCGGCACGCTCACCCGCATCTTCGCCAGCCGATCACGGATGTGCGGCACCGCCGCCGCCGCCTCGTCGCGGTCGACCGTGATCCTGACCAGCTCCGACCCGGCGCGGGCGAGCGCCGCCACCTGCGCCGCGGTCGATTCGACATCCGCCGTGTCGGTATTGGTCATCGATTGGACGACGATCGGCGCGCCGCCGCCGACCGTCACGCCGCCCACGTCGACGCAGACCGATGCGCGGCGGGAAAGGGGACTCGCGACGATCACCCGGTCGACCGGAAATGGCTGACAATTCATGGCCGTCTCGCTCGGAGGCTCGTTTCGCTGCACAGGTGGCGAAAACCGCCCGCCAAGTCAACGCGACAAGGCTTCTCGCCGCCGGAGATGATGAATGCGTGACATCGCACAAGAAGCCGACAATCGATCGACGCTTGCGGCGCCCCGGTCAGTGATATACATGTACAGCAAGACAGGAGACCGCCATGCTTGCCCTGCGCCTACCGCCCGAGATCGAGGAGCGCCTTGACGACCTCGCCAAAAGAACCGGCCGCTCGAAGAGCTTCTACGCCCGGGAGGCGATTCTTACTCATTTGGAAGACCTGGAGGATCTCTATCTCGCCCGTCAGGCACTGAAGGAAGGCGGAAAGGCCGTTCCCCTTGAGGATGTGATCAGGAAGTACGGGTTAGGCTCTGAAATTTGAGCCGCGCCTGGCGTATCGAATTCTTGCCTCGGGCGGAGCGGCGCCTCGGAAAGCTCCCTGAAAGGGACCGAACGCGCATTCTTCGCTACCTCAGTGAGCGTGTCGCCGTTGCGGAAGACCCGCGAAGCTTGGGCGAGGCGCTGAAGGGTCCGCTTTCGGGCCTGTGGCGCTACCGCCTGGGCGATTTCAGGATCATTGTCAGAATTGAGGATCGACGGGTAACAGTTCTGGTCCTGGAGATCGGGCATCGGCGAGAGGTTTACAGGTAGGCGCATGTTTCGGGGCATGACCGCAATCGTCACCGGTTCGACCTCGGGCATCGGGCTCGGCATCGCGGAGGCGCTGGCCGCCGCCGGCTGCAATGTCGTCCTCAATTCCTTCACCGACACGCCGGAGGACCATGCGCTCGCCAAGCGCATCGCGGCCGAGCACCGGGTGAAGGCGAAGTATGTCCGCGCCGACATGGCGAAGCCGGAGGAATGCCGCGCGCTGGTCGCCGAGGCGGCGGAGGCTTTTGGCCCGGTCGCGATCCTCGTCAACAACGCCGGCATCCAGCACGTCGCGCGGGTGGAAGAATTTCCGATCGAGAAATGGGACGCGATTCTTGCGATCAACCTCTCGTCCGCTTTCCACACGACGGCCGCGGCGATTCCCGCCATGCGCGAGGCGGGCTGGGGGCGGATCGTCAACATCGCGTCCGCCCACGGGCTCACCGCCTCGCCCTTCAAGTCGGCCTACGTCTCCGCCAAGCATGGTCTCGTCGGCTTCACCAAGACGGTGGCGCTGGAGCTGGCGGAGGAGAAGATCACCTGCAACGCCATCTGCCCGGGCTACGTGCTGACCCCGCTGGTGGAGAACCAGATCGCCGACCAGATGAAGGTGCACAACCTGCCGCGCGAGCGCGTCGTGAAGGAGGTGATGCTGCAGCGGCAGCCGACGCATGAATTCGCGCGGGTGGAGGATATCGGCGCGCTGACCGTCTTCCTCTGCTCCGACGCCGCCGCCCAGATCACCGGCACGACGCTTTCCGTCGACGGCGGTTGGACGGCGCTTTAGGCCGGCGCGGAGACGGTGGAGGGGAGGTTGGAACGCGACGCTTGCGAGAGCTTCGGACAGCGTTAAGAGAACGAACATGCTCTCCGTCATCGTCGCCGACATCACCACGCTTGCGGTCGATGCGATCGTCAACGCCGCCAACGAAAGCCTCTTGGGCGGCAGCGGCGTCGACGGCGCCATCCACCGCGCCGCCGGCCCGGAGCTCCTGGAGGAGTGCCGAAGGATCGGCGGTTGTCCGACCGGCGAGGCACGCATCACCAGGGGCTATCGCCTGCCCGCCCGGCATGTGATCCACACGGTCGGGCCGGTCTGGCGGGGAGGGCGGGCCGGGGAGCCGGCGCTGCTCGCTTCCGCCTACCGCTCCTCGTTGGCGCTGGCGCTGCGGCACCAGCTTCGCAGCGTCGCTTTTCCGGCGATATCGACGGGCGCCTACGGGTTTCCGCCGGGGCCGGCCGCCGGCATTGCCGTCTCCACGTGCGCGGATTTTGCCGCTGCGCATCCAGGGGCCTTCTCCGAGATCGTGTTCTGCTGCTTCTCCGAGAAATCCGCGGAATATCACCGCGCGGCGCTTGCCGCACGCGGCGCGTGAGGGTCGCCCGTCAACCTCCTTTCCCGGCTTCACATATTAGCCGCATTCCCCCTAAATTGTGGGCGCAAGGCAGATCAACATGCCAGCCGCGACAAGCGGCAAGACGGGGGTGTGCGTACGTGGAGGAGAAGCCGAGTCCGGATACACGGCTGGATTCGCGCCGCTTGCGCGCGGGTGCATCCGTGCGGCGGCGCTTCACCGTGGCTGCCGGAACGCTGGCCGGAGGATGGCTGGCGCTCGCTCCCGTTCAGGCGCAAGAGACCCTGCCTGAGATTGAAGAGCGCATCGAGGCCGTCTTCAGCCTGGTGCTCGCCAACCCGCTCGATCTTGCCGTTCCGCTGACGCGTCGCGCCCTCGCACGCAGGTCCATCGAATACGGCGCCGATCTCGCACCGCTCGCCTACCGCGAGGCCGATCCGACTGGGCGCGGCGCCGGCGAGGGAGAGGCCGAGGAACCGCTCTCGACAGCCACGCTCAGCGAACCCGAGATTGAGCAGGGCTCGGCCGAGGAGCTGGCGCGGCTGCCGCGCCCGCGGCCGACCGAGCCGGGCGCCGAGCCCTCGCAGGATGCGCCCGGTGCAGCCCTTGCGGCGGGCGCCAGCTTCGGAGCGAATGCCGCGGACGCCGATGTGCCCACGCTGATCGGGCAGCCGCTCGACCTCGTGGCCGGCGCGGCGATTGCGATGCCGGCGGCGCTGCAGCCGCCGCCGTCCTCCCATCAGCTTCTCGCGGCGGCGACCGCTTCCGATGCGGCGCTCGTCGCGGCGCCGGCGCCGCCGAGTGAGGCGTCAGCCGCGGAACTCATCGCCAGCGATGCCTGCCGCGCGCCGGACGCGGTGGCGGACCGGGACGGCGACCTCGAGCGCCATGCCGGACTGCTTTCGGGCAGCGGCTTCTGCATCGAGGAGGAGAAATTCAAGGAGCGCCGCCGGCTCTGGACGATCCACACCATAGCAACCGGACGGCCCGGCCCCCTCTGGGTCGTCATACATGACGACGAGGACATGTCGTTCGACAATGCGGTCCACGCTCTCAGCACCTACGGCGGAGAGCTGATCGCACTCGATACGGGCGGCAAGCGCAATCAGGACGGCGTCGACCCGAACCGGAACTTCTCCGCCGGCGGGATCGGCTGCCGCAAGCTCGGCGACGACGCAGCGCCGCGCTTCTCGTCATTCTTCAAAAAGCGCTTCGAACCCGACCGGCCGATCATTGCGCTGCATAACAATTTCGACGGGCACGTTTCGACCGGCGGCCTCGGTCATGTCTCGATGCGCAGCGTCCCCAAGGACATGAAGAGGTCGCCCGCACCCGACCCGGACGGGCCGCTCGCGGGCGACTACGCCCTCGTGCTTTTGGCGGTGGCCGACGAAAGCGACCCGGTCGCAAAAGCGCGGACGGCCGCCCTCAACGCCCGCGGCATCAATGTCGTGCTTGAGCCGATGCGGAAAGGCCGCGGCGACTGCTCGTTCTCCAACTTCGCGGTGCTGACCGGCAACGCCAACTACTTCAACGTGACGGTCGACCACGACGAGAGCGAGAAGCAGCGGCAGATGGTCGATGCGATCATGTCGGGGCTTTCCGACGCCGTCGCATCCCAGTAGCCGCTTTCTCAGGCCTCGCTCGACTGCTTCCAGAGATTGACGCCGCTCTCCTGTGCGTGGCGGTCGATGGCTGCAAGCTCCTCGTTGGTGAAGCTCGTGTTCGCGAGCGCGCCAGCGAGCTCCCGGATCTGCTCCGGCCGGCTTGCTCCGATGAGGGCGGAGGTGACGCGCCTGTCGCGCAGCACCCAGGCGATCGCCATCTGGGCGAGCGACTGGCCGCGCTGCCGGGCGATGTCATTCAGCGAGCGGATGCGCTCGATCGTCTCCTCACGCAGGAACTCCTGCTTCAGGGTCTTCCCGGCCGTCGCTCGGCTCCCGGCCGGCACGCCCTCCAGATACTTGCTCGTCAGCATGCCCTGCGCGAGCGGCGAGAAGGCGATGCAGCCGATCCCTTGCTTCTCAAGCGTGTCGAGCAGCTTGTCGGCCTCGATCCACCGGTTCAGCATGGAATAGCTCGGCTGATGGATGAGACAGGGGGTGCCGAGGCTTTTCAGGATCGCGGCGGCCTCCGCGGTGCGCGCCGAATTGTACGACGAGATGCCGACATAGAGCGCCTTGCCCTGGCGCACGGCGGAGGCGAGCGCGCCCATCGTCTCCTCGAGTGGCGTCTGCGGGTCGACACGGTGCGAGTAAAAAATGTCGACGTAGTCGAGGCCCGTCCGCTTCAGGCTCTGGTCGAGGCTGGCGAGCAGATACTTGCGCCCGCCCCAATCGCCGTAGGGCCCCGGCCACATGGTGTAGCCGGCCTTGGTCGAGATGACG
>DASWJZ010000122.1:0-23329 GCA_036396875.1 Propylenella sp. | reverse complement strand
TGCCGCGTGCTGCATCTCGCGGCTGAGCCAGTCGATAGTCTCTTCGATTCGGAGGCGGAACAAAGGGTCGCCGGTGTGGGCGTAGGCGCTCGCCAGCTGCGACAGCAGCAGGCCGTTATCGTAGAGCATCTTCTCGAAATGCGGAACGAGCCATCGGTCGTCGACCGAATAGCGGGCGAAGCCGCCGCCAAGATGATCGTAGATCCCGCCCTGACAAAGGAAGGTGAGGGTGGTCAGAACCGCCGACCTGTAGCGGTCGTCGCCGGCCCGGAGGGCGGCGCGCCATAGCGCGTCGAGAACCACGGCATTGGGGAATTTCGGTGCGCCGGTAAAGCTGCCGCGCGCCTGATCCCAGACCGAAAGGATCGTTTGCGCGGCGCGCTCGAGCACCTCTGCGCCGGGGGCGCGGCCGGGCGGCGCGGCAATCCGGGCGAGGTGGCTGCGAAGCGCCGTTGCATTCTGCGCCACGGCGGCATCGCCGGACGCCCAGGCCGCCGATACGCCGCCGAGGATCTGCCGGAAGCTCGGGCGGCCCCAACGCGGTTCGGGCGGGAAATAGGTGCCGCCCCAGAACGGCTCGGCGTCGGGCGTCAGGAACATGGTGAGCGGCCAGCCGCCCTGTTCGCCAAGCGCATGCAGCGCGCGCATATAGACCTGATCGACCTCGGGGCGCTCCTCGCGATCGACCTTGATGGAGACGAAGTCGCGGTTCAGCATCTCGGCGGTGGCCGGATCGCTGAAACTCTCGCGCGCCATCACGTGGCACCAATGGCAGGCGGCGTAGCCGATTGACAGGTGCACCGGCACGTTGCGCCGCTTCGCCTCCGCAAAAGCATCTGGTATCCACGGCCACCAATCGACGGGATTGTCGGCGTGCTGGCGGAGATAGGGGCTGGTGGAGCCGGCGAGTCGGTTCATCGGCCTCGAACGATCTGATCGACGATGGATAGCATATACGCTCTGTCAAGCGGCTCCGTTCCGAGCGGTGTCGCGGTCCTCCGTTTGTCGGGAGCGCGCGCCGGGGCGGCGACGGAAGCGCTTTCGGGGAAACTGCCGGAGCCGCGGCGGGCGGTCCTTCGCACGCTTCGCCATCCCGCCGACGGGTCGCCGGTCGATCAGGGTCTGGTCCTCTGGTTTCCGGCGCCGCGAAGCGAGACGGGCGAGGACATGGCGGAGCTGCAGGTGCATGGGAGCCGCGCCGTCGTGCAGGCGCTGTTCGCCATCCTGTCGGGCTGCGGACTGCGGCTCGCGGAGCCGGGAGAGTTCGCCCGCCGCGCCTTCGTCAACGGCAAGATGGACCTGACCGAGGTCGAAGGGCTGGCGGACCTGATCGCGGCGGAGACCGAGATGCAGCGGCGGCAGGCGGTCGGTCTGGCCGGCGGCAGGCTGGCGGGGCTGGCGGAGGACTGGCGGCGGCGGCTGATCGACCTCAGGGCGGAGGTCGAGGCGCGCATCGATTTCAGCGATGAAGGCGATGTGCCGGAGGCGCTGCCGGGGAGCGTCATGGACGGGATAGCGGCGCTGAGGGCGGAGATGGCGACGCTGCTGGCCGACGCCCACGCCGGCGAGCGGGTGCGCGAGGGTTTTCGGATCGCGATCCTTGGCCGGCCGAATGCCGGGAAGTCCTCGCTGCTGAACGCGCTCTCCAGGCGCGACGTCGCCATCGTCACCGAGGAGGCGGGGACGACGCGCGACGTGCTCGAGGTTCCGCTCGATCTCAGGGGGTACCCGGTCGTGCTGTTCGACACGGCGGGGCTTCGTGAGACTGTGTCCGAGGCGGAGGGGGAGGGCGTCCGCCGCGCCCGGCGGACGGCGGAGAGCGCCGATCTGGTGCTGTGGCTGGAGGATTGCACCGTCTCCCCTGAAGCGAGGCCCGATCTGCCGGACGTGCCGGTCTGGCGTATTGCGACGAAGCTCGACCTCGCCCCGCCGGACTTCGGAGAGACGGGCGTTTCGGTGAAAACCGGGGCGGGGCTCGCAGCGCTGATCGCCCGGATTGCGGACGCCGCCGAGCAATCGATGGGCGGCGGTACGGCGCTTGTCGCGCGCGAGCGCCAGAAGGGCGCGCTGCTCGACGCCGTGGCGGCGCTGTCGGAGGCAGGCGCGGCGACGGACGAGATTCTTGCGGACTTGCTGCGCTCCGCAAGCAGCGCTATTGGCCGGCTGAGCGGGCGAGTCGATGTCGAGGACGTGCTCGACCGGCTTTTCGCAGAGTTTTGCATCGGTAAATAGGTTTCACGTGAAACCATGCAGTAAGGTTGTTCCACGTGAAACAGGGAGCGATCATGAAGGCGGATGTGATCGTCGTCGGCGGGGGACACGCCGGCGTAGAGGCCGCGGCGGCGGCTGGCCGATTCGGCGCCGACACGATTCTGGTCACGCACCGGGCCGCCACTATCGGCGAGATGTCATGCAACCCCGCGATCGGCGGCCTGGGAAAGGGCCACCTGGTGCGCGAGGTCGACGCGCTGGACGGGCTGATGGGCCGCGTCGCCGACCGGGCAGGGATCCAGTTCCGGGTTTTGAACCGGCGGAAGGGGCCAGCGGTCCGCGGCCCGCGGGCACAGGCCGACCGGGCGCTTTATCGGGCCGCAATGCAGGCGGAGATCGCCGCCGCGCCGCGGCTGCGGGTGGTCGAGGGGGAGGTGGCCGATCTCCTGATCGAAGGCGGCCGCGCCGCCGGCGTCCGGCTGGCCGACGGCCGCCAGATCCGCGCGGCCGCGGTCGTGCTGACGACCGGCACCTTCCTCGGCGGCCTGATTCATGTGGGCGACCGCTCGACGCCGGCCGGCCGCTACGGCGAGGCGCCGAGCATCGGCCTGTCGTCGACGCTTGCCCGGCTGGGGCTTGCGCTCGGTCGCCTGAAGACGGGAACGCCGCCGCGGCTCGACGGGCGAACGGTCGACTGGGAGGGGCTCGAACGCCAGCCCGGCGATTGCCCGCCGGAGCCGTTCTCCACGCTCACCCGGACGATCGACACGCCGCAGGTCGATTGCCACATAACGCGCACGACCGCCGCCACACATCGGATCATCCGGCAGAACCTCCATCGCTCGGCCATGTATTCGGGCCGGGTGGCGAGCCGGGGCCCGCGCTACTGCCCTTCGATCGAGGACAAGATCGTCCGCTTCGCCGAACGCGAGAGCCACCAGATTTTCCTTGAGCCGGAAGGACTTGACGACCACACGGTCTATCCGAACGGCATCTCCACCTCGCTGCCGGAGGAGGTGCAGCTGGCGCTGGTGCGCTCGATGCCCGGCCTAAAGCGGGCGGAAATCCTCCGCTACGGCTACGCCATCGAATACGATCACATCGACCCGCGCGAGCTGGCGCCGACGCTGGAATGCCTGAAGCTCGGCGGTCTTTATCTCGCCGGCCAGATCAACGGCACGACTGGCTACGAGGAGGCGGCGGCGCAGGGCCTGCTCGCCGGCCTGAACGCCGCGCGGGCGGCGGGCGGGGCGGAGCCCGCCATCGTCGGGCGCGCCGACGGCTATATCGGCGTGATGATCGACGACCTGGTGACGCGCGGCGTGACTGAGCCCTACCGGATGTTCACGTCTCGCGCCGAGTACCGGCTGTCGCTGCGGGCCGACAATGCCGATCAGCGGCTGACGCCGACCGGCATCGCGCTCGGCATTGTCGGCGCGGAACGCAGGCGGGCCTTCGCGGCGAAGCTGGAGGGGCTCGAAGCGGCGCGCCGGCTGCTCGACTCGCTGTCGCTTACGCCCGCCGCCGCCGCCCGCCACGGGCTCGCCCTCAATCAGGACGGCGTCCGCCGCACCGCCTTCGAGCTGCTTGCCTATCCGGAGGTGACGTTGAAGCGGCTCTCCGCGATCTGGCCGGCCCTCCAAGAAATCCCTGCGGCGATCGGCGAGCAGGTTGCGATCGACGCGCAATACGCCGTCTATCTGAAACGGCAGCAGGCGGACGTCGAGGCGATGCGGCGCGACGAGGCGTTGGAGCTGCCGGCCGACCTCGACTACCACAGCATCGGAGGGCTCTCGGCCGAAGCAAGGCAGAAGCTCAGCGCGGTGCGGCCGGCGAATCTCGCCCAGGCCGGCCGGATCGACGGCGTCACGCCGGCCGCGCTGACACGCCTGCTCGGTCACGTCAGGCGAAAGCCGGCTTGCGGCGGCCGCGACGCGGCATGACGCGGTGGACACCGACGCGCTCGATCGATTCGGTTTCGTCACGCCTCGGACGCGGCACGATCTCGATCGTTTCGTCTCGCTCCTCCGCGTGTGGCAGCAGACACACAACCTGGTCGCACCCTCTACGCTGGAGCAGGTGTGGTCACGCCATGTCGCCGACAGCCTGCAGCTTCTCGATCACGCCCCCGAATTCGGCGAGTGGGTGGATCTCGGAAGCGGCGCCGGATTCCCCGGCCTGGTCGTGGCGATCGCCGTCAAGGACCGCCCCGGGAGCCATGTCACCCTGGTCGAGTCGAACCGGAAGAAGGCGGCGTTCCTGCGCGCCGCCGTCCGCGCGACCGGCGTCAAGGCGACCGTCGCCGCGGCGCGTATCGAGGCCTACGCCGTCACGATGGCCGGCGCCGCCGACATCCTCTCCGCGCGGGCGCTCGCCCCGCTCGCGGGCCTGTTCCCGCTGGCGGCGCCCTACCTGCACGGAGAAAGTGTGCTGCTGCTGCACAAGGGACGAGATTTTGTGCAGGAAGTCGAAGCAGCCTCTAAATCTTGGGGCTTCGATATGCTAACGATTCCGAGCGCGACGGACCCAGGCGGGACGATTCTCGCCATCCGCCATCTCACTCCGAAGGCGATGCGGGCATGATCAGCAGAGACCCCCTTCCGGCGCTGCCTCGGGTTCTCGCCGTTGCGAATCAGAAGGGCGGCGTCGGCAAGACGACCACCGCCATCAATCTCGGGACGGCTCTCGCAGCGATCGGCGAGACCGTGCTGATCGTCGACGTCGACCCGCAGGGAAACGCATCGACCGGTCTCGGGGTCGAGCGCGATCTCGGCGCGCCGTCCACCTATGACGTGCTGGTCGGCGAGACGTCGCTCCGGGAGGTCGCGTGCGCGACCGCCGTTCCGCGCCTGCTGCTGGCGCCGTCGACCCTCGACCTGCTCGGAGTCGAACTCGAGATCGCCGCGCTTCCGGACAGGAACTTCCGGCTGCGAAAGGCGGTCGCGGGCCTGGCGGACAGCGCCGGCGGCTCCGGCTTCACCTATGTGCTCGTCGACTGCCCGCCGTCGCTCAATCTGCTCACGATCAATGCGATGGCGGCGAGCCACGCGGTGCTCGTGCCGCTGCAGTGCGAGTTCTTCGCGCTGGAGGGCCTCAGCCAGATTCTCAGCACCGTGGAGCGTGTGCGCGCCGGCCTCAACCCGGAGCTCACCATCCACGGCGTCGTGCTCACCATGTTCGACGGACGCAACAAGCTATCGGGACAAGTCGTGGAGGATGTGCGCGCGCATCTCGGCGACAAAGTCTACCGCACCGTCATTCCCCGCAACGTGCGGGTGTCGGAGGCGCCGTCACACGGCAAGCCGGCGCTCCTCTACGACCTCAGGTGCGCCGGCAGCCAGGCCTATCTCCGGCTGGCGAGCGAGATCATCCAGCGCGAGCGCACGCTTCGCGCGGCGTGACAGGAAGGACAGATATTTTGGCGGCAGAAACCAAGCGACGCCTCGGCCGGGGGCTCGACGCACTCCTCGGCGCCTATCCGGGGGAGACGCCGGAGCCTCGTCCGGCGGGCGGCGGAGAAGCCGGCCGGCGCATTGTTCCGATCGGCCTCATCGACCGCAATCAACGGAATCCGCGGCGCGATTTCCGCGACGAGGACCTGCAGGAGCTGGCGGGCTCGCTCCGGCGGCACGGCATCGTCCAGCCGATCGTCGTGCGGCCGATCGACGGCGCCGGCGAACGCTACGAGATCATCGCCGGGGAGCGCCGCTGGCGCGCCGCGCAGCTTGCCGGTCTGCACGAGGTGCCGGTCACCGTCCTCGACGTTTCCGAGCGCGAGGCGCTGGAGCTGGCGATCGTGGAGAACGTGCAGCGGACGGACCTCAATCCGGTAGAGGAGGCGCGCGGCTACCAGGCGCTGATCGAGGAATACGACTACTCGCAGGCCGATCTCGGCGAGACGATCGGCAAGAGCCGCGTGCACGTCACCAATACGCTGAGACTCCTGAAGCTTCCTCCCGCGGTGCTCCAGATGCTGGAAGCGGGCACGCTCTCGGCCGGACACGGACGGGCGCTGCTCGGCGCCGCCGATCCGGGACGGCTGGCGAAGGTCATCGCGGCGAAGGGCCTGTCGGTGCGTGAGGCCGAGCGGATGGCGCAGGCGCCCGACGATCTGCCGCGTGCGAAGGCGAAGGGGGGCGCTGCGAAGGCGAAGAGCGCCGACGTCGTCGCGCTCGAGAAGGAGCTGACCAACCAGATCGGCATGAAGGTCGAAATCATCGACGACGGCGAAGGACGGGGAAGGCTGACCGTCCTCTACCGCAGCCTTGAGCAGCTCGATCTGATCTGCCGGAGGATACGGAGCTAGACTCCGGCGGCGGGACGCGCATCAGGGGCGGGCCTCGTTAGTTGTGGAACCACTCAGCGGCTTGCGGGTGCACTACCTCAGTTCCATGCTCACAAGAGGGTCAGTGCTGCCGTTGAAGATTGTCAGGACGCCGCGAGCGTTCTTTTTGTTCGGGCTTACAACCGCCCGGCAAGAGTAGCCGCTTCCAGTGCCGATTTGGGCCGTGATTGTGCAGCCGCGTCCGGCCGCCAGTGGCGGGTCATCGTTGCACGAGTTGTTCTGGGAAGGCTTTGCGCCTGTCTGATCCACGATTTTCGACTTCTTGACGGTCACCGCCGTGGTGCCGGCGTTATAGAATGCGCACGCCGCCGCAGCTTGATCCGGGCCTCCATACAGGAGGCCCGCCGCCAGGATGTCATCCGCTTGGGCGAATTGCGAGAGGCCAGCCAGAAACAGCATCGAGGCAATGGTGACGCGCATGGTGTTCTCCCAGGGTAGGGTGTGAGCGGAGGCCGTGCATCGATAGAAACACTGCGGCCGGATCGCGTCCAGCAATCCGCGGGGCGCGGTTGTGCGGCGCAGCGCCGCAACCGAAGCGGTGTCCTTTTTCCTGGCTTAACAAGGGCATCCATTCCAGACGGCGGGGGTGGGTCCTTCGTTCGCGGAATGGATTGCCGGATCAAGCCCGGCAATGCCGACAGTCGGCTTGGGGTTCTGAGCCTCGTGGCCTCGCCACAAGGGGGAGTTACGGCCTCGCGCCGCGCTTCAGCCGGCGCGCCGTCAACGCGATCCAGTGCAGCGCCTCCGAGATCGCCGCATCTTCCAGCGCCGGCTGCACTCTGGAGAGCGCGATGGCGCGATCGGTCGTCCGCCGGGCGTCGGCGAGCGCGTCGAGCGTCCAGCGTCCGATCGCCGTTTCCACCGCCTTGCGCCGCCGCGAAAAAACCGGTGGCCGGGCACGCCCAAGAGCGATTTCCACGGTCGCGCCCTCGTCCAGCGCCGTCCGCATCGCCTGCACCTGGATCAGGTGGCGCAACGTGAGCGTGCCGAGGGCGGCCGCCGAGCCTCCTTCGGCCAGCATCCGCGCCAGCCCGCTCTCGACGCCCTCGTTGTCGCCGATCAGCGCGGCGTCGATCACCGCGTCGGTGCGCGCTTCCGCCGTCTCGCCGACGATCGCACGCACGTCCGCCAGCGCAATAAGGTGGTTGCCCTTTACGTAAAGGAAAAGTTTTTCCAGCTCGCCGCGGCTCGCCAGCCGGTCGCCCGCGAGACTTTCGGTCAGGAGTTCCAGCGCCGGCGGCTCCACGGTCAGGCCGGCCGCCTCCGCCGCGGCGGTGATGAAGTCGGCGACGTCGTCGCCTTCCAGCCCGTATGTCGGCACCGCCGCGGCCTGGGGCAGCGCCTCGAACGCCTTTCGCAGCGGACTGGATGGCTTCAGCTCGCCCGCCTCGACCACCAGCCAGGCGGCATCGGGCGGCCGTTCCAGGAGCGGCCGCAGCGCCCCGAACACGTTGTGGCGCCCATCGAGCACGCGGAGCGCGATCACGGGCTCCCCGCCGAAAAGCGAGGCCGCATACGCTTCGTCGGCGATGCGGCCGGGGTCGGCCGAGATCTCGTCGGAGCCGAAGCGCAGCACCGCTTCGCCGCGGCCGCGCTGCAGGGCGACATGCTCCAGGCGGCGGGCGCGCTCGGTGATAGCGCCGGCGTCGTTGCCGTAAACGAGGAAGAGACGGATGCCTTCGGGCGGCGCGGTGAGGAACCGCTCGGCCGCGGAGGGCTTGATTGCCGCCATCGCCTCAGTTGGTGGCGAAATAGGCGGCGAGGCGCGCCTGCGTGAGCTCAGCCAGAACCTTCGCCAGCCGGTCTTCCGCGTCGCGCCGCGCGCGGACATTCGCATAATTCTGCGAGGAGCGGGTGTAGGTGTCGATCGCGGTCACGCTGGTGCCGAATAGCGACGCGCCGGTGCCAGCATCCTTGAGAAGAAAGGATACGCCGCCGACCAGCTGGTAGGCGTTCGGCGTGCCGGTCCCGCGCTCGACGGCGATCTCCTGCTCGCGGACCGTCATGCGGTAGACCAGGCCGTAGCGCGGCGACTGGCCGTCGCCGCCGCCGCGCAGCGAGAAGAGCAGCGCATTGCGGAACACCTGCTCCGGACGGGTCAGCGGCGTGTCGACCGTGATCGCGGGGAGATCGGCCTGCGGTCCGGCCGAGCCGGCAGAGGGAGCATAGAGCGGCCGCAGCTGACAGGCGGCGAGGCCGATCAGCAACGCCGGCAGAAGGACGGCCCGTGCGAGAATGCTCCTAGCCGACGACATTCACGATCCTGTTCCGCACTACCACGACCTTCTTGGGGGGCCGCCCGTCCAGAAAGCGCTTGACGGGCTCGAGCGCAAGCGCGGCGCGCTCCACCTCGGCCTCGGGGGTGTTGACCGCGATGGTCAGCTCGGCCCGCTTCTTGCCGTTCACCTGGACCGGCAAGAGGACCGTGTCCGCCTGCAGGAGGTCCGGCTCCGCCTCGGGCCAGGCGGTCTCCGCCACCAGGTTTTTGTGGCCGATCGCTTCCCAACAGGCCTCGGCCAGATGCGGCATCATCGGCGCCATCATGACGATCAGCGCCTCGCAACCCTCGCGAAGCGCCCAGCCGAAAGCCGGATCGCGCGCGTCGCCCCCGTCGCCCGCCGCGGCGGTCAGAACGTTTGTCAGCTCGTAGAGCTGCGCGACCGCGCGGTTGAAGCGGAGCCGCTCGACGTCCCGCGTCACGGTGTCGATCGTGCGATGCACGTGCCGCCTGAGATCGAGCGCGCGCTCGCCGAAGAGCGCGGGACGCGGGAGACGCGGCGGCGGGAGCGCGTCCGCGAGCTTCGCCATCATCCGCCAGACGCGCTGCACGTAGCGGTGCGCGCCCTCCACGCCCGCCTCGGTCCAGATCACGTCGCGTTCGGGCGGCGAATCGGAGAGCATGAACCAGCGGGCGGTGTCGGCGCCGTAGGCGGCGATGATGTCGCTCGGGTCGACGGTGTTGCGGCGCGACTTCGACATCTTCTCGATCGCGCCGATCGCGGCCGGCTCGCCGGTCGCCTTGGCGTAAGCGCGGCGGGCGGCGCCTTCGCCTTCGACCCGCACCTCCGCCGGCGCAAGCCACTCACCCGATTCGGTCCGGTAAGTCTCGTGCACCACCATGCCCTGCGTGAAAAGCCCGGCAAAGGGCTCGTCGAGGCCGAGATGGCCGGTCTTGCGCATCGCCCGCGCAAAAAAGCGCGAATAGAGGAGATGCAGAATCGCGTGCTCGACGCCGCCGATATACTGGTCGACCGGCAGCCACGCATCGGCCTCGCGGCGGTCGGTCGGCCCGGCCGCGTGCGGCGCGGTGAAGCGGGCGAAATACCAGGACGAGTCGACGAAGGTGTCCATCGTGTCGGTTTCGCGCTGCGCCGGCCCTCCGCAGCGCGGGCAGATCACATCGCGCCACGACGGATGGCGGTCGAGCGGATTGCCCGGCCGGTCGAACTCGACATCGTCGGGAAGCGCGACCGGAAGATCCTCGCGCGGCACCGGCACCACGCCGCAGGCCCGGCAATGGATCATCGGGATCGGGCAACCCCAGTAGCGCTGGCGTGAAATGCCCCAGTCGCGCAGCCGATAGTTCACCTCGCGCACGCCTTGCGGGCCGCCCGCGACCTCTCGGGCCTCGAGCCGCGCGGCGACCGCCTCCTTCGCGTCGTCCACCGTCATGCCGTCAAGGAAGGCCGAGTTGAAAAGCCGACCGTCGCCGAGATAAGCCTCGTCGCCGACGTGGAACGTCGCCGGGTCGGCGCCTTCCGGCAGCACCACCGGCAGGACCAAAAGACCGTATTTGCGGGCGAAATCGAGATCGCGCTGATCGTGCGCCGGGCAGCCGAAGATCGCGCCGGTGCCGTAGCCCATGAGGATGAAGTTCGCGACGTAGACGGGCAGCAACCGCCCCGGCACGAAGGGGTGCCGCACCCGCAGGCCAGTGTCGTGGCCGCGCTTCTCGGCCGTCTCGATGTCGGCCGCGGCGGTGCCCATGCGGTGCGTCTCCTCGATGAAGGCGGCGAGCGCCGGATCGGACGCGGCACGCGCCGTCGCGATCGGGTGATCCGCCGAAATGCCCATGAACGAGGCGCCGAACAGCGTGTCGTGCCGCGTCGTGAACACTTCGAGGAAAGGCTGCGGCGCGTCGGCCGAATCGAACTCGAAGCGGATGCGCAGGCCTTCCGACCGGCCGATCCACTTCTCCTGCATCAGCCGGACTTTCTCCGGCCAGCGGTCGAGCCTGCCGAGCGCTTCGAGCAGCTCCTGGCTGTAGTCGGAGATGGTCAGGAACCATTGCGTCAGCTCGCGCTGCTCGACCGGCGCGCCCGAGCGCCAGCCGCGGCCGTCGATGACCTGCTCGTTGGCGAGAACGGTCCGGTCGACCGGGTCCCAGTTCACCCTGGCGGTCTTCCGGGCGACCAGGCCGGCGTCGAAAAAATCGAGGAAGAGCCGCTGCTGCTGCGCGTAGTATTCCACGTCACAAGTGGCGAATTCGCGCGACCAGTCGAGCGAGAGGCCCATCGACTTCAGCTGCTCGCGCATCGTCGCGATGTTGTCGTAGGTCCAGGCTTTCGGATGCACCTTCTTCTGCGCCGCGGCGTTCTCCGCCGGCAGGCCGAAGGCGTCCCAGCCCATCGGATGCAGCACGTTGAACCCACGCGCCCGCATGAACCGGGCGAGCACGTCGCCCATCGTGTAGTTGCGGACATGCCCCATGTGGATGCGCCCCGACGGATAGGGGAACATCTCGAGGACGTAATATTTCGGCCGCGCGTCGAGCGTCGCCGCCTCGAACAGCCGCCGCTCCTCCCAGGCGGACTGCCAGCGCGGCTCGACGACACGCGGATTGTAGCGCTCGGTGGACATCGTCTTTCGCAAAGGCCGAGAAAGCGGCCGAACCTTCAACAGAATTGCGACAGGCGGTCAACACGCTCAAGTGCACAGGCGGCCAAGTTTGCCCTTGCCCGGAGAGCGTGTTAGCGGCGCGGCGAGGAGGCGACCGACGTGGCGGATGCCGGCACCAGACTCGCAGAGGTCCGGGCGAAGATCGCGGAGGCGGCAGGCCGGGCCGGCCGCGCCCCCGGCGACATTCACCTGGTCGCCGTCGCGAAGACGTTCGAGGCTCGCGACATCGAGCCGGTCCTGGCGGCCGGTCACCGGGAATTCGGCGAGAACCGGCTCCAGGAGGCGCAGCGGAAATGGCCGCGGCTGCGCCAGAGCCATGCCGGCGTTAGGCTGCATCTCGTCGGGCCGCTGCAGACCAACAAGGTGCGCGACGCGGTCGCGCTGTTTGACGCCATCCATTCGATCGACCGCGACAAGCTGGCGGCCGAGGTCGCACGGGAGATGGCCCGGCAGAGCCGCATTCTCTCCCTCTTCGTGCAGGTGAATACGGGCGAGGAGCCGCAGAAGGCCGGCGTGTCGCCGCAGAAGGCGGCGGATTTCGTCCGCCGCTGCCGCGACGCGCACAGGCTGCCGGTCGAGGGTCTGATGTGCATTCCGCCGCTGGCCGACGACCCGCGCCCGCATTTCGACATGCTGCGCCGCCTCGCCGAGGCGCTGGACCTCCGCTTTCTGTCGATGGGGATGAGCGCCGATTACGAGGCGGCCATCGCCCACGGCGCGACGCATGTCCGGATCGGAAGCGCGATCTTCGGCGAACGGGCTGAGCGCCGCGCGTAAGCTTTCGATTCACTTTCCGGCAATTTGCCGGAGCGCCGTTAGGCGGGGATTAGGCGAAGTTGCCGATGATGGCCCGGAGAGTTGAACCATTCCGTGATGCAACCATTGGACGCCTTGCACCCCACCCGTGCGGAGGCAGGGGTGCTGAGGGGTAGACCGTGCAGCCGAGCAACCTTGCGGTAAGAAGTCCGGAAAGAAACTACGAAGGCTCTTCCCCGCCCGAGCGGCTGGCGGTGTCGGCGGCGCGTCCGCTCGGCCATGTCGTGTCGGTGAACGGATCGCGCGCGGTGATCGCCCTCGATTCCGCGACCCACTCCCGGCAGCACGGCCAGTCCCTGTCGGTCGGCAAGCTCGTGTCGATCGATTCCGGCGCGTCGCGAGCGATTGGGCTGATCTTCGCGGCGGAGACGGCCGGCCACGGCGCGCCGGCCTCGCAGCACGGCACGACGCTGCTCAGCGTCGAACTGACCGGCGAGATCCAGGTCGCCGACTCCGGGAGCGCGAGCTTCGACCGCGGCATCCGCAACTATCCGTCGGTCGGCGCCGCCGCCTATCCGCTCGATCCGTTCGCGCTCGAGACGATCTACAAGTGCAGCGGCGGCGACACGATCGTCATCGGCCGGCTGGCACAGGACGAGCGGATCGAAGCGAGGCTCAAGGTGCGGGATCTGCTGCAGAAGCACTTCGCCGTGCTCGGCACGACCGGCTGCGGCAAATCCAGCGCGATCGCCCTCATCCTGCACGAGGTGCTGCGGGTCGGCGGCGGAACCCGCGTGCTACTGATCGATCCGCACAACGAATACAAAAGCGCCTTCGGCGACAGCGCCGAGGTGGTGAGCCCGCGCAATCTCAGCCTCCCCTACTGGCTCTTCAATTTCGAGGAGCTGATCGACGTGATCTATCGCCGAAGGCCGGGGGTGGCGGAGGAGATCGATACGCTCGCCGATCTCATCCCGCTGGCCAAGGCGCGCTATGCGCAGGGCGCGGACCGCTCGGCAAGCCTGTTGCGGCGGGACGCGGACGACGGCGGTCACACCGTCGATTCTCCGGTCCCCTACCGCATGGCCGACGTGATCGGCATGATCGACGAACAGCTCGGCAAGCTCGACGGCAAGGACGACCGGCCGAAGCTCAGGCGCCTCAGATCGCGCATCCAGTCGATCGTCAGCGACAGCCGCTACCGCTTCATCTTCGCCGGCCGCACCATCGATGACACGATGTCGGACCTCCTCGCCACCCTCTTCCGCATTCCCGTCGCCGGCAAACCGATCACCATCGTCGAGATGGCGGGCTTCCCGGCGGAAGTGGTGGACGCCGTCGTGTCGGTACTCTGCCGGCTCGCCTTCGATCTCGGAGTCTGGGGCGGCGGCCGGGTGCCGGTGCTGGTCGTCTGCGAGGAAGCGCACCGCTATGTGCCGGCGGACAAGGCGATGGGCTTCGGACCGACGCGCCGCGCCATCTCCCGCATCGCCAAGGAAGGCCGGAAGTACGGCGTCTATCTCGGACTCGTCACGCAGCGCCCGAAGGAGCTCGACGCGACGATTCTATCCCAGTGCAGCACGATTTTCGCAATGCGGATGGCGAACGAAGCGGACCATGCCATCATCCGCTCGGCCGTTTCGGACGCCGCCACCTCGACTCTTGCCGCGCTGCCCTCGATCGGGAATCGCGAGGCCATTGCCTTCGGCGAGGCGGTGCCGGTGCCGATGCGCGTGCGGTTCGCCGCGCTGCCGCCGACCGCGCTGCCGCAGAATCGGCTGTCCGGGCTCCGCACGCCACAGAGCCAGGATGCGTGGTCCGAGGCAGGAAGTGCAGATTTCCTGGCGGAGGTTGTGGAGCGCTGGCGCTCGGCCGCGCATCGGGAGAGCTGAGCGCTTCTCAGCCGAAACGCGCGTCGGCGCTGGCGAGCGGCCAGCGCCACACGGTTCATGAGTCGCGGGCCGCCTCGCGTGCGAGACGCTGGATCTCGGAAGCCCTGATCCCGAGCTCCTTCAGCTGGCGGGCCGAAAGTCCGCGCAAGGCGCGAAGGGTTGCTCGGTAGCGGCGCTCTGAGCGCCAGCGGCGTAACGTCTCCGTCATGACACTCTCCTGGGGTCCTGTCGGCCAGCCCTTTCGGCTCGGGCCGTCTTGTCGGCTTGAGGCTTGCGCGGACATGTTTCGGACGGTTTGCGTGGCGGCGGACAAACGAATTCGCAACCCTTAGAAATGGTTTCGTCCGGGCCGGGGCCGCGCAACATTACCGGCCGCTCAGTCGATCCAGAGGCCGCGCGTCCTGTGCCAGTCCTCGATCGATTGCTCCGGATAGCCCTCGAAAAGCCGGTCATGCGGGCCGCTCGCCGGCTCGACCCAATCCGCCTTGAACCGCAGCATCAAATGGACCCGCTCCGGCGGCGACGGCAGCGGCGAGTCGATCGCCGACGCGAAGGGATGAACGAGATCGGGCCAGGTCGGATCATGCAGCCAGAGCGCGCTCGCGCAATGCTCGCAGAAATGCCGCTCGCCGGTGCTCGTCTCGCAGTGCCCGTCATGCTCGATCTCCGCACGGTAGATGCGGAGATGCTTCCGCCCCTCGACGGACAGCGAAGCGGCATCGCCCATCAGGTTGATCGCAAAGCCGCCGCCGCCCGCCGTCTTGCGGCAGATCGTGCAATAGCAGAGCTGGTAGGGATAGGGCGTGTGGCTGTCGACGGCGAAGCGCACGGCGCCGCAGCGGCAGCTTCCCTCAAGCCGCAGCGGCATCTTCGCCTCCTTCCTTAAGGACCGCGGAGCCGCCGCCTATTGCGGCGGAGGCGCCGGGAACTGCACATACGGGCCCTCGGGATCGACGTCGGGAGGCACGTAGTCCGGCGCGGGCGAGCCCTTGTCCTCGAAGGAGGTGATGTACCGGTAAAGCGACTGCCTGTTCCTCGGATATCGCGGCAGCCGGTGCGGCCATTACGCAGAAAGTCACAAACACACCTCCCCAACGCATGCGCTCCTCCGATCCTTTTGTTGAATGCGAGTGCCTACCGGCGGTTCATCCGGGCAACGCCCACTCGAGCGTGCCGCGAAAGCTTACGCGGTTTCGGCGCGACCAGAAATTCGGCATGCCGGCCGGCGAGTGCAAGAAGCCGCGTCAGGTCGCGAAATTTCAGCGCAATGCAGCCGGCCGTCGGCGCATAAGAGGGGCGGGCGACATGCAGGAAGATCGCGCTGCCGCGACCGCGGACGCGCGGCCGCATGTTCCAGTCGAGCACGCCGACCACGTCGTAGAGACGGTCGTCCCGCCACATCGTCTCGTGCGCTGCCGAGGAGGGCAGGCGGACCGGGCAATTGTAGCGGCCGTGCCGCTTGTCCTCCGACCATCCGTCGTTTCGGCGCAAGGGGCGGGCCGGCAGCGCGCTCCGCGGCCCGGGGAGGCGGTCGCGCCGCACATAGAGCGACAAGAGCCGGTGTCGCCCGGCCGGCGTCGCGCCATCGCCTTCGCGCTTCAGATGCGTTATGCCGGTCCGGCCGAGCGCGCAGGGAAGCGTGAGCGGGCCGCAGCGGAGAAAGCCGCGGTGCCGTTCACCGGGATATGAAAATACCGTGATCGGGCGGAATTGTCTTGCCAAGCCGGTCTTCCCTTCCGTCTTACGCAAACGCATGGCCCGTCCTTTGCACATTGCAGCGAATGTGGCGTGCAGCGGTTCTCTCGCCTAATCTGTGCCGATGCCACATGCGAGGTCACTATGACATCCCGCAGGATCCTCATCGTCGACGACGACGCCGATCTGAGCGAGGCCCTCATCGAGCAGCTTTCTCTCTACGACGAATTCGACCTGAGCCATGCAAAGACGGCCACCGCCGGAATCCACGCGGCGCGCGAAAGCCACGTCGACCTCATCATCATGGATGTCGGCCTTCCCGACATGGACGGCCGCGAGGCCGTCAAGCTCTTGCGCAAGGGCGGCGTCCGCGCGCCGATCATCATGCTGACCGGCCACGACACGGATTCAGACGCCATCCTCGGCCTGGAGGCGGGCGCCAACGACTACGTCGTCAAGCCGTTCCGCTTCGCCGTGCTTCTCGCCCGCATCCGCGCACACCTCAGGCAGCATGAGCAGAGCGAGGACGCGACCTTCGCCATCGGGCAGTACACGTTCCGGCCGGCGGCGAAAATGCTTCTGGACCCGGCCGGGGGGAAAATCCGGCTGACCGAAAAGGAGACGGCGATCCTCAAATATCTCTACCGCGCGGGCGACCGGATCGTGACGCGCGACGTGCTCCTCTCGGAAGTCTGGGGCTACAATTCCGGCGTCACCACGCACACGCTCGAGACGCATATCTACCGGCTGCGACAGAAGATCGAGCGCGATCCGTCGCACGCTGAACTGCTCCTGACCGAGTCCGGCGGGTACAAGCTGGCGCGGTAAGAATGGCAATGTCGCTCGACACCGATGTCGACGTGCTGAGGCGGATTCCGTTCTTCGACGGGTTCTCCGACGAGCATCTCAAGCTGATCGCCTTCTCGGCGGAGAGCCGCTCGCTGCCGGAAAAGCTGCTTCTCTACGACGAGGGCCAGCTTCTTCATTCGGCCTATGTCATCGTCTCGGGCTCTCTGCACGGCGAGCGACAGGTTGCGGGCGGCGACAAGACGCTGTCGCGCACCATCGGACCGGGCGCGATTCTCGGGCACCGGGCGCTCATTCTCGACACGCGCGCAAGCGAATCCGTGCGGGTCGAGAGCCGGGCGCGGGTGCTGCAGATTCGCAAGGCGATGTTCCGCCGCCTGTTACAGGAATATCCGGAGATCGCCGTAACCCTGCGCGCCAGAATCGCCCGCGACCTGATCGAGGTGTCGGCAGAGCTCAGCGACGTGGCGCGCCGGCTGGCATCGCTTCCAGGCTAGGCGAAGGCGGCGATCACCGGAACATGGTCGGACGGCCGCTCCCAGGAGCGGGCGTCCTTCAACACCGAAAGGGCCTTCGCTTCGGCCGCCAGGTCGGGCGTCACCCAGATGTGATCAAGCCGCCTGCCCCGGTTGTTCACCGTCCAGTCGGGGGAACGGTAGCTCCACCACGTGAAGAGCTTTTCTTCCGGCGGCACGAAGCGCCGCATCAGGTCGACCCAGCCCCCGGCCGCCCGCGCGCGCTCCAGCCCCGCCGTCTCGACCGGCGTATGGCTCACCACCTTCAAGAGCTGCTTGTGCGACCAGACGTCCGTCGCAAGCGGCGCGACGTTCAGGTCGCCGACGAGAATCGAGCCGGGCATCGCGAGCGACGCCATGCAGCCATGCAGCTCGTCGAGAAAGGACAGCTTGTGCGCGAATTTCGGATTGATCCCCGGGTCGGGCTCATCGCCGCCCGCCGGAATATAGAGGTTGTGGATGGCGACTTCGCGCCCGCGATGCTCGACGGTCGCGGCGATGTGGCGGGCGTCGTCCTTGCCGCAGAAACGCCGCTTGTCGACGGAGCGGAGCGGCCGGCGCGAGACGATCGCGACGCCGTGATAGCCCTTCTGGCCGTGGATCTCGACGTGCCGGTAGCCGGCCCGGCGAAAGGCCGCGAAGGGGAAGCTGCCGTCCGGGCACTTGGTCTCCTGGAGGCAGAGCACATCCGGCCGGAATTCCTTCAGAAACCGGAGGACCAGCCCGATTCTCAGGCGCACCGAATTGATGTTCCAAGTGGCGACGGACAGCGGCATGACAATTCGCGGGATTCTTCAGCCGTCCTTTCGGGACTTTCCGCGCCGGAAGTCCACCGGCCGGGCGGGCCTCTCCACATCAAAAAGCGCCCGGCCTGTCTCCAGACCGGGCGCCAGCGGCTTGCTCACCCTCGCGGGTGCAGGCGGCGCCCGCCGAGACGGGGGGCGTGTTTCGAGGGGCCGCCACTCCGCCTTGCGTTAGAATGGGAAGCGGCCAAGGCGGTTTCAAGTCCGTTTTCTAGCGCTTTTCGCGGGCGGCGTTCGTCGCCGCCTGGTAGTCGATCTCGAACAGCTCGGCGGAGAGCTGGTTCCCCGTCTCCACGTTGTAGAGCGCCACCATCGTCTGCAGGCCCTGCTGGTCGGTGACCGTCCACTGCCGCAGGTCGTAGTTCTCCCGATCGAAGATCAGGTTGAGGGTGCCGGCGCTGAAGCGCGTCTCGTCCTGCAGCTCCACCTCGACCAGATCGGGCTCCACCGCGACGCGCGTCACCTTGTCCGTGGTCGCGAGGTCGAGACCGGAATCGAGGAGCAGCCTGAGCGGCGTCTGCGACAGCGGCCAGATGTCGTAGGTCTGCAGCTTCTTGTCGAAGACGAGAACCGACTTTCCGTCGGCGACAACGCTGATGGTGGCTGGCGGATCGTACTGGAAGCGCACGCGGCCGGGTCGGGCGATGAAGAAGCGCCCCTGCTGCTGCTCGCCGTTCGGATTGAACTGCACGAACTCGCCGTTCATCGTCCGGATGCCCTGCAATGCGCGCGAGATGTCGGCGAGCGCCGTCCTCTCCTCGTCGGTCAGCGCGCCGGCGACTTCAGGCGCCAGCATCGAAAGCAGCGCGGCGGCGACGAATGAACGGCGGTTGAGGGCGGCGAGGCGCATCGGGAAACTCCATGACCTTGCCGCCAGAGCTAAGCCGCATTCGTGGCCAGACAAGGGCTCAGGCGGCGTTCTGGTCGACCAGAATCTCGCGCTTTCCCGCATGGTTCGCCGGCCCGACGAGGCCTTCCTCCTCCATCCGCTCGATGATGGAGGCGGCGCGGTTGTAGCCGATCGACAGCCGCCGCTGGATGTAGCTCGTCGAAACCTTGCGGTCGCGAAGAACGACGGCGACCGCCTGGTCGTAGAGGTCGTTCGATTCTTCCAGGCCGCCGGCCAGCATGTCGAAGCCGCCCGCTTCCTGCTCGTCCTCGTCGGTGACGGAATCGAGGTAGTCGGGAACGCCCTGGCTCTTCAGATGCGCCACGATGTCCTCCACCTCGCCGTCGGACACGAAAGGGCCGTGGACGCGCTGGATGCGGCCGCCGCCAGCCATATAGAGCATGTCGCCCTGGCCGAGCAGCTGCTCGGCCCCCTGCTCGCCGAGAATGGTGCGGCTGTCGATCTTGGACGTCACCTGGAAGGAGATGCGGGTCGGGAAATTGGCCTTGATCGTGCCGGTGATCACGTCGACGGAAGGCCGCTGCGTCGCCATGATCACATGGATTCCGGAAGCGCGCGCCATCTGGGCGAGGCGCTGTACCGCGCCTTCGATGTCCTTGCCCGCCACCATCATCAGATCGGCCATCTCGTCGATGATGACGACGATGAACGGCATCGGCTCGAGCTCGAGCTCCTCCGTCTCGAATATGGGCTCGCCGGTCTGCCGGTCGAAGCCGGTCTGCACGGTGCGCGTCAGCACCTCGCGCTTCCTGGCGGCGAGCGCGATGCGCTGATTGTAGCCCTCGATGTTGCGGACGCCGAGCTTCGACATTTTCCGGTAGCGGTCCTCCATCTCGCGCACCGTCCATTTCAGCGCCACGACCGCCTTCTTCGGATCGGTGACGACCGGCGTCAGGAGATGCGGGATGCCGTCATAGGCGGAAAGCTCGAGCATCTTCGGATCGATCATGATGAGCCGGCACTGATCGGGCGTCAGGCGGAAGAGCAGCGACAGGATCATCGTGTTGATCGACACCGACTTGCCGGAGCCGGTCGTCCCGGCAACGAGCAGATGCGGCATCTTGGCAAGGTCGGCGACCACCGGTTCGCCGCCGATCGTCTTGCCGAGCGAGAGCGGCAGCTTCGCCTTGGAGTTCTCGTAATCGGCGGCGGCGAGAAGGGCGCGCAGCAGGACGGTCTCGCGGTTGACGTTCGGCAGCTCGATGCCGATCGCGTTCTTCCCCGGGATCACGGCCACGCGGGCCGAGATCGCGCTCATCGAACGGGCGATGTCGTCGGCAAGGCTGATCACCCGCGACGACTTTATGCCCGGCGCCGGTTCCAGCTCATAGAGCGTCACCACCGGACCGGGCCGCACGTTGATGATGTCGCCGCGCACGCCGAAATCCTCCAGCACGCCTTCCAGCAGCCGCGCGTTCTGCTCGAGCGCGGCGTGGTCGACCGACGGTTCGCGCCGCTGCCGCTTCGGTTCGGCAAGAAGCTGCAGCGGCGGCAGCTCGAAATCCTCCGACGCAAGAAGCGGCGTCTCCTTCTTCGTCCGCACCACCGGCTTTCGACGCGGCGACGGCGGCTGCACGATCGGACGCGCCCGGTGAGGCGCTTCGGTCTCAAGCGCCTCGGCGAAGGCGGCGTCCAGCTCAGGATCTTCTTCGTCGCTGGCGCCGCCGTCCTCAAAATTCGGTTCCCGCCGCGAATCGGGCGCGTGCACATGGATGCGCCGTTCCGCGCGGGTCGCGAGCCAACGGCCGAGCGTCGCCCGCGCCTGCAGGCCCCAATGCGCGAGAATGCCGGCGATGAGCCGCAGACGGCCGCCGGCGTCCGCGTCCTCCTCGTCGGCGTCATGCACTTGCCCGCGCTTCGCCCGTCGCGGGGCCGGCGACGCCGCCGCCACGCGGCGCAGGCACGAGGCCCAGAGGAGGCCGATCGACAGGCCGCCGAAGATCACGGCGAGCGCCGCATAGAGGCCGGCCGCGAGCTCGCCGCCGCCCATCCATTCGAAGATGCCAAGGATGAGATCGCCGACGGCGCCGCCGAGCCCCGTGGGGAGCGGCCATTGCGCGAGGACCGGCAGGCAGGCGAAGGCGGCCGCCAGCAGCGACAGCCCGCCGAGCCAGGCGCCCAGCTGCCTGACCGGCCGGCGCGGCGGCTGCAGCCGGGCGACGTTCCAGCCGAGGATCGCCAGCGGGACGATGAGCGCCACGCCGGCCAGGCCGAAGAACTGCATGGCGAGATCCGCGAAGGCGGCGCCAGGCGCGCCGAGCAGGTTCCGCACCGGGCGGTCGGCGGCGTAGCTGAAGCTCGGATCGTCGACGTGCCACGTGACCAGGCTGATCGTGACGAGGGCGGCCAGCGCCATGATCGCGACACCGGTCGCCCGAAAGGCGTGGCGCGCGATGAAATCGTTGAGCCGGCTTCTGGCGGCAAGCATGTCGCTCGTGACGTAGTGCATGGGCGATCGCCGGGTCCCTTGAAAGGTTTTCGGCGACGGTAAAGAGGCAGGGTTAAGGCGCCATTAACCAGCGGCGCGGCGGATGTTTTCATGCCGCTGCCCCGGCGCGAAGCGGGGCTCCCGAAGGAGCCCCGCAGACGCGATTCGCGGACCGCGGTGATGCGATCAGGTGTGGTAGGCGACCTCGCCGTGCGAGGTGAGGTCGAGGCCCTGCTGTTCGGCTTCGGGCGTTGCGCGCAGACCGACTATCGCGTTGACGATGCCATAAGCCACGGCGCTGCCGACGCCGCACCAGACGATCGTGAGGACAACGGCCTTGATCTGGATCCACACTTGCCCTGCCATGTTGAAGTCGTCCGGCCCGATGCCGCCGAGGGAGGGAGCGTAAAGGACACCTGTCCCGATGGCGCCGACGATGCCGCCGATGCCGTGAATGCCGAATACATCCAGGCTGTCGTCGTAGCCCGCCTTCACTTTCACGACCGCCACGAAGAAATAGCAGGCGAGACTGGCGACGGCGCCAAGGAAGATTGCGGCGACCGGACCGATCAGGCCCGCCGCTGGCGTCACCGCGACCAGGCCCGCAACGAGGCCGGAGGCGGCGCCGAGCATCGACGCCTTTCCGCGCATCACAGCCTCGATGGCGGCCCAGGCGACGATCGCGCCGGCGGTAGCGGTGAACGTATTGATCAGGGCCAGCGTCGTGCCGCCGTTCGCCTCGAGATTGGAGCCGGCATTGAAGCCGAACCAGCCGACCCAGAGCAGCGAGGCGCCGACCATTGTAAGCGTCATCGAGTTGGGCGCCATCATGTCGCGGGGGTAGCCGGCGCGCTTGCCGATCATGAGGCTGCCGACCAGCGCCGCGATTCCCGCATTTATATGGACGACGGTGCCGCCGGCGAAGTCGAGCGCGCCCCAGCCAAAGGCCAGGCCGTCCGAATCCCAGACCATGTGCGCGATGGGAAAGTAGACGAACGTCACCCAGAGGATGACGAAAAGGATGACCGCCGAGAACTTTATCCGCTCCACGAAAGCGCCGACGATCAGCGCGGGCGTGATGGCGGCGAATGTCATCTGGAAGGCGATGAAGACGTATTCCGGGATGACCTCGTCGGAAAAGGTGGCTGCGACCGAATCCGGCGTGACGCCGGCGAGGAATGCCTTGCCGAGGCCGCCCCAATAGGCGCTCGGCGCATCGCCGAAGGCCATCGAGTAACCGTAGAGCACCCACACAATGATGACGACCGCCTCGATCATCAGAACCTGCATGAGGACCGAAAGCATGTTCTTGGAGCGCACCAGCCCGCCATAGAACAGGGCGAGACCGGGCACCGTCATCAGGAGGACGAGGACCGTCGACGTCATCATCCAGGCGGTGTTGCCGGGATCGGGGACCGCCGCGACGGCGGCCTCCACCGCTTCTGCGGCTTCTGCCGCCGGTTCGGCGTCCTGGCCGAAGGCCGGGGCCGCCATGGCGGCAAGAAGGCACGCCATCGTCAGAATTCTAGCTGCGGAGCAGCGCATCTCTCGTCTCCATCATTTTCCGCGTGCAGAACGGTTGGGGCCGCATCGCTTGGCTCTTGGCGAAGCGATACAAAGGCCGTGCCAACCGGGGGCAGGCCGTGATCCGAGGCCGCTCCACGCGCATTGCACAAGTTTTCATCAGGTTAGAAGGGTATCGGGAGGCCATGCCTATTTATTAGGCATTCAAAGGGCCTGCTCGTTCCCTTCGCCGGTGCGGATGCGCAGCGCGCTCCGCAGGTCGAGGACGAAGATCTTGCCGTCGCCGATCTGCCCGGTGCGGGCGGCCTCTGCGATCGCCTCCACGACGCGGTCGGCCTCGGCCTCCGGGACGGCGACCTCGATCTTCAGTTTGGGCAGGAAACTCACGGCGTATTCGGCGCCGCGGTAGATTTCCGTGTGGCCCTTCTGGCGGCCGTAGCCCTTCACCTCGGTGACGGTGAGCCCCTGCACGCCGATTGCGGTCAGCGCGTCGCGCACCGCATCGAGCTTGAAGGGCTTGATAATGGCGATGATCAGTTTCATT
>DASWJZ010000121.1:0-9897 GCA_036396875.1 Propylenella sp. | reverse complement strand
AGGGTGGCCAGAAAGAGGCCGGTCGCCACGGCCCGCATCGTCATCTGCATCATGCTCTCCCTGAAGGTTGGCGCGGCGATTTACGACCGGCGCATTTTGCAGAGCAAGTGAATTGCAGCCCCGCGCAAATTCAGCGGAAGCGGAAAAGCTGCTCGCTCTCCCAGGCGCCGCCCCGATAGCGCCAAAGATGCAGCCCAACCGCCTTGATCTGCCGTGGGCGGAAGCCTTCCGACAAAGCCTGCATCGTCGCACGCGCCCTGGCTGCGCCGACGTTGCCCTGGATCGTCACATGCGGCCGGAAGCCTGTCTTGTCCTGATCGGTGAGCCACGGCCACCATTCCGTCGCGAGGGCGTCGCGAAGCGCATGGAGCTGCGGCGAATGCAGGAAGATCGCGACACCGCGCTCGAGCGCCTTCACGTCGCCCACGGCGACATGCACAGTCTTCTGGCCGGCGGCGACCTTCGCCAACAGCGCCTTGATCTCGCGTGCGCGGCCGCCCGGCAGCCGGTGGAAGAGGGTGACGTGCGCCGGAACCATGTTCCGCTCGGCCGGGTAATGGCGGCGGCGCAGATCGTCGAAGAAGGCAAAGGCGTCGCCGTCCATTTCGACGGTTAGTACGAGCGGGGCCGCGACGGCATCTAGATCGCTTCCGGACGCCATTGGCCGAGCGCCTCCACGGTGGCGGGCACATCCTCAAGCCGCCGGACGACGGTCATGGCTCCGGCCTCCATCAGCGCCTCCGCGTGGCCGGGCCAGGTATGCGATCCGCCGGTGAAGCCGACCGCTCGCATGCCGGCTGCGACCGCGCCCGTCACGCCGGCGACGGAATCCTCAAGTACGATCGCCTCCGACGGATTGGCATCGAAGACCCTCGACGCATGCAGAAAGACGTCGGGCGCCGGCTTCCCCCGCCCGCCCGGCACCTCGCGCGCCGAGAAAATGTAGGGGCGAAAGCGCTCCCAGAGGCCGGCCTTGGTCAGCGAGACCCTGAGCCGCTCCGGCCGCGAGTTCGAGCAGATGCAGCGCGGATGGTCCAGCACGTTCAGCATGTCGTGCACGCCGGCGATGGGCTCCACTGTTTGGCCGAGCCGCCGGTCCGTCTCGCGCTCGGCGCGGCGGATGATCTCGTCGGGCACTGCGCGGTCCAGCTCCTCGCCCACCAGTTCGAAGATGCGCTCGGTGGCGAAACCGGCGAAGCGGTGCGCAAGCTCCTCCGGCGCCGCATCGTAGCCGAGCTCGCGGAGGAATTCGCAGTCCACCTGGGCCGAAACGATCTCCGAATCGATCAGCACGCCGTCGCAGTCGAAGATGATGAGCATGCACGCGCCCCTTAATTAGGCTTTCCCCGCCCGACAAGAGGCCCCTGGCTGGCGGTAACGGCTGGCCTGCCGGGCTGGCGTGGCCTAAACTGACGGCAGGGGAAGGGGATACGCAGCCACAATGCGATTTCTTGGGCAGATTGAGGATCAGGTCGATGTCCGCCTGAGCTTGGACGAGATTGTTCTGCTCAGGAATGCGCTGCATGAGCTATGCGAAGAAATGCAGTTCTCGGACAACGACTTCCAAACCATTCTCGGCGCTCAGCGCGGTGAAGCCGATGCGCTCCTCAGGCGGATCGACGCTCTGGTCGACCGGCTGCAGCTCAACCCCGACGTCGATTGACCGCGGAAATGCCGCGTTGCTTGCCGCGCCAGCGCCCGGGCATTAGGGTGCGCCGCCCGTCATTCTCGTGGAGTCCCAGGAAGTTGCGCTATGTTTCGACCCGCGGCGAAGCGTCGGCGCCCGGATTCCGCGAGGTCGTGCTTGCGGGCCTTGCGCGCGACGGCGGGCTGTACCTCCCGGAGACCTGGCCGCGACTGAGCGAAAGCGAAATCGCCGCCCTCGCCGGCTGCTCGTACGCCGAGTCGGCGTTCCGCATCATCGGCCGCTTCGCCGACGGCGAAATCCCCGACGCAGCGCTCCGGCGGATGACCGAGGCGGCGTATGCCACCTTCCGGCACGACGCGGTGGCGCCGCTTGTCCAGATCGGGCCGAGCCACTTCCTGCTCGAACTGTTTCACGGGCCCACGCTCGCCTTCAAGGATGTGGCGATGCAGTTTCTCGCACGCCTCATCGACCACATACTGGCCGAGCGGAACGAGCGCGCGACGATCGTCGGCGCCACTTCGGGCGACACCGGCGGCGCGGCGATCGAAGCGTTTCGCGGCAGCCGCCGCGCCGACATCGCCATCCTGTTCCCCGACGGGCGCGTTTCCCCCGTCCAGCGAAGGCAGATGACGACGGCGACGGAGGCAAACGTCCTGGCGATCGCGGTCGAGGGGACGTTCGACGATACCCAGGCGCTGGTAAAAGCCATGTTCAACGATTTCGGCTTCCGCGACCGCATCCGGCTGGCGGGAGTGAACTCGATCAACTGGGGCCGCATCGTCGCTCAAATCCCCTATTATTTCACCGCCGCGGTGGCGCTCGGCGCGCCGCATCGGCCGGTTTCCTTCACCGTGCCGACCGGCAATTTCGGCAACGTCTTTGCAGCGTACGGAGCGCGTCGCATGGGGCTCCCCATCGAGCGCCTTGTCGTCGCGACCAACGTGAACGACGTGCTGCATCGCGCCCTGTCGGGCGGGCGCTACGAGAAGCGGGGCGTCACAGCCACGTCGTCGCCCTCCATGGATATCGAGGTCTCGTCCAATTTCGAGCGGCTCCTGTTTGAGGCGGAGAACCGCGACGCGGCGGCGGTGCGCCGGCTGATGGCGGGCCTCGGCCAGTCCGGCGCCTTCACGCTGGGCAAAGCGGCGCGCGACGCCATCGGCGAAGTCTTCGCGTCCGGTTCGGCGGACGAGGCGGAGACCGCCGCGACGATCGCGCGGCTCAGACAGCGGGCCGGCGTGCTCGTCGATCCGCACACTGCGGTGGGCGTTGCGGTCGCCGAAAGATTTCTGGGCGCCACGCCGATGGTGACGCTTGCGACCGCGCATCCGGCCAAATTCCCCGATGCCGTCGAGGCAGCCTGCGGCGAGCGGCCGGAGCTTCCCGGCTGGGCAAGGCCTATCCTGTCGCGCAAGGAGCGCTATCAGGTGCTGCCCGCGGAACTTGCCGCGGTCGAGAGCGCGATCGAGGCGCGCGCCCGCGTTGCCGAAACCGCAGGCTGACGATGGGCGTGGAGGTCACCCGCCTCAGGAACGGCCTCACGGTCGTCACGCATCCGATGCCGCACCTGGAGAGCGTCGCGCTCGGCCTTTGGGTCGGCGCAGGCGCGCGCTCCGAAGAGCAGCGCGAGCACGGCATCTCGCATCTTCTCGAACACATGGCCTTCAAGGGCACCAGCCGGCGGAGCGCCCGCGACATCGCCGAGGCGGTCGAGGCGGTCGGCGGGGAGATGAACGCGGAAACGAGCGTCGACCATACCGCCTACTATCTGCGTCTCCTGAAGGAGGACCTGGCGCTCGGGCTCGATGTCCTTGGCGACATCATCTGCGATCCGCTGCTTGACCCGGACGAGCTGGCGCTCGAACAGCATGTCATCGTGCAGGAGATCGGCGCCTCGCACGATGTGCCGGAGGACTGGGTCTTCGAGCTTTTTCAGGAGGCGGCGTATCCCGGCCAGGCGATCGGGCGCTCCATCCTCGGAACGCCGGAAAGAGTGCGCGCCCACACGTCCGGCGATCTGCGGCGCTTCCTCGCCAGTCACTATTGCGGCAGCCAGACCGTCCTCGCCGGCGCCGGCAATCTGGACCACGACGCCGTGGTCAGGCTCGCCGAAGCGCATTTTGCGGCGCTGCCCTCCAATGTTCCCGCGGTCCCCGAGCCCGCCGCCTATAAGGGCGGGCAACGGGCAGAGGTCCGTTCGCTCAAGGAAGCGCAGATCCTACTCGGCTTCGCCGGCTCGGCGTACCGACAGCCGGCCTTCACCACGACGCATCTCTTCTCCGCCATCCTCGGCGGCGGAATGGCCTCGCGGCTCTTTCAGGAGCTGCGCGAGGAGCGCGGGCTCTGCTATTCGATCTATTCGTTCTACTGGCCGTTCGTCGATTCCGGCGTCTTCGGGATCCAGGCGGCCACGTCGGAGGAAGTGCTCGGGGAGCTTGTGCCGCTGGTGGTGGACGAAGTGCGGAAGATGGCCGACGGCGTCACCGCCGCGGAGCTGAACCGGGCCAAGGCGCAACTCCGCTCCGGTCTGCTGATGACGCTCGAAAGCCCGCTGGCGCGCGCCGGCCAGATGGCAAGGCATGTTCTCGTGCACGGCCGGCCGCTCGGCCTGGAGGAAATGGTCGCGAAGGTCGATGCCGTCAGCGCCGCGGATTTGGCGGACCTCGCCGCGGCGATCCTTGCAAGCCCGCTCACGCTGGCTGCGATCGGCCCGCTCGGCACGCTGCCGGATATCGCGGAGATCGCCTCGCAGATCGAAGGCCGCAAGGAAGCGGTAGGCTGGTAGGCATGGCGTTCCTTCGCGCAACGACGCCGTATGAAACGCCGGTCCTTCCCGGCGAAGGGCTTTTCTTGCGCACGCCGAGCCTCGGCGACTACACCGCTTGGGCGGAGTTGCGCGCCGAGAGCCGGGCCTTTCTGACGCCCTGGGAGCCGTCCTGGCCCGCCGACGATCTCACGCGCACGGCGTTTCGGCGGCGCATCCGACGCTACCAGACGGAAATCCGCGAGGACCGCGCCTACCCCTTCTTCATCTTCCGTCAGCCGGACCATGCCTTGCTCGGCGGGATCACTCTCTCGAACGTGACGCGCGGCATGACGCAGAGCGCCACGCTCGGCTATTGGATAGGGGAGCGCTACGCCAAGCAGGGCCACATGACGCGCACGGTGCGCGCCATCGTGCCGTTCTCCTTCGGCACCCTCCATCTGCACCGGATCGAGGCCGCCTGCCTGCCGCAAAACATTCCATCGATGCGGCTTCTGGAGCGGGTCGGGTTCGGCCGCGAGGGCCTGGCGCGCGGCCTCGTCTGCATCAACGGCCGATGGCAGGACCACATCGTCTTCGCGCTGCTTGAGACCGATGTGCCGCCGCGAGCGGCTATCCGAAGGCCTTGAAAATCCGTGATCTTCAGCCGACGCTGGCGCTTCAAGCTTGTGGACGGCCGGCGTCGCCTGTACAGCTTCGTGAACGGGTCGTTGCGGAGGTTGCGCGTTGCGCGCCGGACACATTCTGAGGCCTCTGCTTTTCGCAATCGCCGTTCTCCTCGCCGCGGGCCGGGCGCTGGCGCTGGAAGCCGTCAACTTGCCGGTCGAGGCCGAGACGGTTGACCTCAGCGGCGCCATAACGCGCCATTTCAACCAGCGCGAGCGCCTGACAACGTCCACGGCGCCGGGCATCGACGGGATCGTCCGCCGTATCGAGGTCAGGTCGGAGAATCCGCAGGGCACGTCGGACTGGATCGTCTTCGCGCTCGCCAATCCGTCCGACGAGCAGATCGATCGGCTGCTGGTGGTCCCGCATTACCGGCTGGTCGGCTCCGGCGTGATCTGGCCGGACCTCGGTTGGGAGCGGCTGCGGGCGGTGACGCCGAGCGAGGGCTTCGCGCCGGTGCGCCTGCCGAGTAGCGAGGCCGACGTGTTCCGCATCACGCTCGATCCGGGCGCCATTGTCACCTACGTCGCCGAACTCAGCGACCCGGCAATTCCGGAGATTCATCTCTGGCAGCCGGGCTCCTACGAAGAGATGATCAACAGCTACACCCTCTATCGCGGTGTGGTGCTTGGGATCGCCGGCTTGCTCGCGCTTTTCCTGAGCGTGCTCTTCGTAGTCAAGGGCACCGCCATGTTTCCCGCGACCGCGGCGCTCGCCTGGGCGGTGCTCGCCTATATCTCGATCGACTTCGGTTTCTGGAGCCGCGTATTCCAGGGTACCAGCGCCACGATGGACACATGGCGCGCGGGAACCGAGGTGGTGCTGGCCGGGGCCTTGTTGGTCTTTCTCTACACCTATCTCCACCTTCACCGCTGGCACGTGCGCTACAGCCACGTCGCCGTGCTCTGGCTCCTCGGCCTCGCGGTGCTCGCGGGGATCATCGCGATCGATCCGAGCGTCGCCGCCGGGGTGGCGCGGATCTCTCTCGGCATGACGGCGGCCGTCGGGTTCGGGGTCATCATCTACCTGGCGATCCGCGGCTTCGACCGGGCGATCATGCTCATCCCGACCTGGCTGATCCTGCTGTTTTGGGTCGTCGCCGCCTGGATGGCGGTGACCGGCCGGATCGAGCATCCGGTCGTGCAGCCGGCCCTCGCCGGGGGCCTGGTCTTGATCGTGATGCTGATCGCCTTCACGATCATGCAGCACGCCTTCGCAGGTGGCGCCATCGCGCAGGGACTGATCAGCGACGCCGAGCAGAAGGCGCTGGCGCTTGTCGGAGCCGGCCACTCGGTCTGGGACTGGGACACGACGCGCGACCGGATCGAGACGGGGCGCGACATCGAGCAGGTTCTCGGGTTCAAGCGCGGCGCGCTCGACGGCCCCGCCCGCAACTGGCTCGGCCTCGTCCATCCGAACGACCGCGAAGTGTTCAAGGCGGTCCTCGATGCGGTCGTCAATCAGCGGCGGGGGCGCATCAATCTGGAGTTCCGCATGCGGGCGGAAGACGGGCACTATCTCTGGTTCGCGCTGAAGGCGCGCCCGATCGTCGGCTCGGACGGCGAGGTCATGCGTTGCTCGGGCACGATCGCGGACATCACCGACCAGAAGATTGCCGAAGAGCGGATGCTGCACGACGCGGTGCATGACAACCTCACCGGAATGCCCAACCGCCATCTGTTCCTCGACCGGCTTGACTGGGCGCTGGCGCGAAGTCGCTCCGAACATGTCACAGCTCCCACGGTGGTGGTGCTCGATGTCGACAATTTCAAAAGGGTAAATGCCGAGTTCGGCCACGCCGTCGGCGATTCCCTTCTGCTGGCACTGTCGCGCCGGATCGGCAGGGGGCTGGCGCCGCAGGACACGCTGGCGCGGCTGCGCGGCGATTCCTTCGCCGTCACCGTCCTCTCAGAGGCGGAACCCGGCGGGGTCGAGGAGCTGGCGCGCGAGCTGGTGCGAAGCCTGAAAGCCGCAATCTCGGTCGGGGACCGCGACGTGTTTCTCACCGCTTCGGTCGGCATCGCTCCACCCACGAAGGAGGGCACGGCCGAGGAGCAGCTTCGCCGCGCGGAGGCGGCGGTGTATCAGGCGAAGCGCGTCGGCGGCGACTACATCCAGCTCTACGAGCCGGCTTTTGGCACGCGCCACCGCCGCTTCGACCTCGACGCCGAGCTTCGCAAGGCGCTGGACGGCGGCGGTCTCGACATCGTCTATCAGCCGATCATCCGCCTGGAGGACAATGCCATCGCCGGCTTCGAGGCGCTCACCCGCTGGGAGCATCCGATCCACGGACGCATCGCCCCGTCAGACTTCGTGGCGGCCGGGGAAGAAAGCGGCCTTATCGTGCAGCTCGGACTCTACGTGCTCGAGAATGCCGCGCGCGAACTGGCGTCCTGGCAGACCGCGCTGGCCGGCGACCCGCTGCCCTTCGTGTCCATCAACATATCGAGTCGGGAATTGTTGCGGCATGACCTCATCAACGATGTGAGGGCCGTGCTGGCGCGCACGGGCGTGGCGCCGGAGACGCTGAAGCTTGAAGTGACCGAATCCCTGGTGATGCAGAACCCGGAATACGCCGCGAAGGTCCTGACGCGGGTGCGCGAGCTCGGCGCCAGTATCGCGCTTGACGATTTCGGCACCGGTCATTCCGCGTTGTCCTATCTGCAGCAATTTCGTTTCGACACGATCAAGATCGACAAGTCCTTCGTGCGGCCCAACGGTTCGCCCGCACGGCCGATCCTGCTGCGGTCGATCGTCAAGCTCGCGCACGATCTCGGCATGGACGTCATCGCGGAGGGCGCCGAGACCGAAGCGGAGCTCCAGGAGCTTGTCGAAGTCGGCTGCGAATACGCCCAGGGATTCGTCTACGGCCGTCCGATGACGGCGCAGATGGTGCAGCAGATGGTGCGCCGGCGCCCGGCCGTAGCGCGCGCCGTTTGAGGCGGGATCGCGTCAGGCGTGACCGGCATCGGTCGAAAGCATGGCAGGTTCGATGCCCATGCCGGCGAGCACGCGGTCGTATTTGCCATCGATGTCGTCGTCGAACAATATCGCGCCGTCCGCCTTGCTGTGCAGCCACCCGTTCGCCTGAATTTCGAATTCGAGCTGGCCCGGCGCCCAGCCGGCGTAGCCGAGCGCCAGGAAGGCCCGGCCGGGGCCGCGACCTTCGGAGATGGCGCGCAGGATCTCCAGGGTCGCGGTCAGGCAGACGCCTTCGGCGATCGGCAGCGTCCCGTTCTCCAGAAAGAAGTCTGCGGAATGAAGGACGAAGCCCCGTCCCGTCTCCACCGGGCCGCCGCGATGCACCCGGATGCTGTCGACCGCTTCCGGCAGATGCGGCTCGTTGCGGGCCTGCACGATCTCGAGCTGCACGAGGAGATCGCGGAATGTCACCTCCTCTGCCAATTTGTTGATGACGATGCCCATCGCGCCGTCCGCCGAATGAGCGCAGATATAGATGACGGAGCGCGCGAACCGCTTGTCCCCCATGCTCGGCATGGCGATCAGAAGCTGGCCATCGAGAAAGCCTTCCGGTCGGTGGCGCTTTGCCATGGGCGGATGCTATCAGCCCCCCTGCGGCTTGAACAGGCGCGGAGGGTCACCGGCGGGCTCGGGGGGCCTGCACGATCCGTCCGCACCGGCTGAAATAGGGCCCCGGTTGATGATCTCAATGACCCGCCTCGCGCTTCTTGCCGCGCTCGCACTGCCGGGCGAGGCGCTGGCCGCCCGGTCGGATTGGGAGGCCGCGGATGCGGCGCAGATGCGGCTGCTGCTCACGGCGGATGACGGCGGCGACATCGCCGGCGGAATTGAGCTTCTCCTCGAGCCGGACTGGTACACCTACTGGCGCAATCCCGGCGAGGCGGGAATCCCGCCGGTCTTCGATTTCGCCGGCTCGGAGAACGTCGAGGCGGTCGATATCCTCTATCCCGCGCCGGTCCGTTACGATGACGGCGTGAGCGTGTCGCTCATCTACCGGGACGAGGTGGTGTTCCCTCTCGCGATCCGGCCAGGCGACGCGGCGAGGCCGATCACGCTGCGGGTCAAGGCGACGTTCGGGGTGTGCCGCGAGGTGTGTATTCCAACGCAAGCGGCGGCCGAGGTGACGCTCCCGTCCGAACCCGACGCCGATCCGCTTGCCGGTGCGCGGCTTGAGCAGTTCCAGGCGCGCGTGCCGCGGCCGCCGCGGCCCGGCGTCCTCGACATAGAAGCCGTCGCCGTCGTACCGGATGCGCTCCTGATCGATGTCCGCATGCCCGACTCGTCCTATGCCGACCTCTTCGCCGAGCCGCCTGCCGGCTGGTATATCGGCCAGCCGGCATTCGTGTCGCGCGCCGGGGGCGTTTCGCGCTACCGGCTCTCGCTCACCGGCCGGCCAAAGGGCGCCGAGGCGCCCGGGCAGACCTTTCGCTTCGTCGCGGTGGCGGGCGGCGAAGCGATCGAGGAAGCCTGGACGATACGCTGAGCGGGACCCGCTCGGAGCGCCGCACACTCAGTGAGGAGACATCCATGACGCTTTCCGTCGGCGACCGTATTCCCGAGGCGAGGCTCTTCGTCCCGGGCGAAAGCGGCCCGGAGCCGAGGAGCACGGGAGAGCTATTCGCCGGCCGCCGCATCGTGCTGGTCGGGATGCCGGGCGCCTTCACGCCGACGTGCCACCGCAACCACCTTCCCGGCTTCGTGGAAAACCGCGACGCCATCCTGGAGAAGGGCGTGGACGAAATCGTCGTGCTTTCGACCAACGACACGCACGTACTCAAAGCATGGGCGGAGGCGAGCGGGGCGAAAGACCGCATTCTGTTCGTGTCGGACGGCAACG
>DASWJZ010000120.1:0-20547 GCA_036396875.1 Propylenella sp. | reverse complement strand
TCTAGTCCGCTCAATAGCACGACAGGGCTTTAAGACGGTCACAACTCGGGACAATATCAGGAAAGTTATCCCGAACTTGCACCTGCCCCGCGCAAGGCGCATTGTTGGGCGGGTCCCTGTTCGCCAGCCCCTCCCTCTCTTCGGATGCACACCAACATGGCTAAGGCGGCCGGCGCGGCCCGTGCATACGCCACAATCTATCCCCGCTCCAAAATCCCGCGTTACACTCCGCTTCGCCGCTGCTCGTCGAGGGACCGGATGGCCACCGGAACCATTTTGGGAGCAGCGGGCGGCGCCGCGACGGAAGCTCCGGAAGCCTCCGGCACGGCGAGCCCGGAAAGGTCCACCCGGGGGCGCAAGCCCTCTGCCGGATGTCGCTCGGCTGGACCTCCGCGATTCGCAAGAAGCGCGGACAACAAGAGTGGACGAATCGGGTTCGTAATCGCCGCGCGGGGCGCTCCGGAAAGCGCCACCAATACAGAGTTGCGGCGTTTTTCGAGCGCCCCGCTCCCTCATCGTTCCAGAATCCGGGTCGAGGAGATCGCGGACGCGACCGGCATGTACTCACCTTTTTTACTCACTTTTTCCGGATGTTCTTGCTATGTTCTCACGCCTGCCCTACCTTCATATCCATGCTGAGTCGCGCCGAACGCCCGAGGCCCCCCGAGCCGGTTCCGGCGGCCAAAGCCCGCTTCCGCGGGCGGCGGCCCGCCGGGCCGGTGGCCGCCGACATTTTGGAGGAGCGCCGCCGCGGGCGCGGCGCGCAGACCAACATTTCCGGCCGCTTCGAGCCGAAAACCGTCGAGACGTTCGACGACGACTGGGGCACCCTTTCCGACCTGCCGGCGCTCCGGACCGAGGTACAGGTCGAGCACGCCCGAAAGATCATCACGCGCAACAAGTCGCCCGACATCTCCTTCGACCGCTCGATCAACCCCTATCGCGGCTGCGAGCACGGCTGCTCCTACTGCTTCGCGCGGCCGACGCACGCCAATATGGGGCTGTCGCCCGGGCTCGATTTCGAATCGAAGCTCTTCGTCAAGCCGGACGCCGCCCGCCTTCTGGAGAAGGAGCTCGCCGCGCCTGGCTACGAGCCGCGGACGATCGCCATCGGCACCAACACCGATCCCTATCAGCCGATCGAGCGCGAATGGCGCGTGATGCGGCAGATCCTGGAGGTGCTGTCGGCCGCCAACCATCCGGTCGGCATCGTGACGAAATCGGCGCTGGTGACGCGCGACATCGACATTCTGGCCTCGATGGCGGAGCGCGGCCTCGCCAAGGTGGCGCTGTCGCTGACGACGCTCGACCGAAAGCTCGCGCGCGCCATGGAGCCGCGCGCGGCGACGCCGCCGAAGCGGCTCGAGACGATGCAAAAACTTGCCGGCGCCGGCGTCCCGGTCACAGTCATGACGGCGCCGATCATTCCGGCGCTGAACGACATGGAGCTTGAGCGGCTGCTGGAGGCCGGCTACGCGGCGGGCGCGCGCGAGGCGGGATACGTCCTCCTCCGCCTGCCGCTCGAAGTCGCGCCGATCTTCCGCGAATGGCTGATGGCGCATTATCCGGACCGCTACAGCCACGTCATGTCGGTCATGCAGTCGATGCGCGGCGGCAAGGACTACGAATCGGAATGGGGCGTGCGGCAGCGCGGGCGCGGCCCCTACGCCTGGATGATCGGCCGCCGCTTCGAAGCGGCGGCGAAGCGGCTCGGCCTCAACACCGGGCGCCGCCTGCTCCGCGCCGATCTTTTCGAGCCGCCGGTGCCGATCGGCGGGCAGATGAAGCTCCTGTGACTTCGGCGGCCGGCGCGCTTGCCGTTGCCCGCCGCCCGGCCTATCGGGGGACATGGCGATTGCCGAATCGACCGCCCGCGTCCGCCCGGTGCTGCCGACCTTCAGGGCCGAGCGCGCGCTTTTCCGCGCCGGGTTTCTGCGGGTCGCGGGCGTCGACGAGGCGGGGCGCGGACCGCTCGCCGGACCGGTGGTGGCGGCGGCCGTCGTGCTCAATCCGAAAAAAATCCCGAAGGGCATCGCCGATTCGAAGATGCTGCTGCCGGACGAGCGGGAAGAGATTTTTGCAGCGCTTTGCGCCACCGCCGACATTGCCTTCGCCTTCGGATCGGTGACCGCCATCGACCGCATCAACATTCTGCAGGCGACGCTCGCGGCCATGCGCCGCGCCGTATGCGGCCTCGCACAGCCGGCGGACGCCGTTCTGGTCGACGGCAACGTGCTGCCGAAGCGGATGCCCTGCGAGGCGCGCGCCATCGTCGGCGGCGACAGTTCCTGCCTTTCGGTGGCCGCCGCCTCGATCGTCGCCAAGGTCATCCGCGACCGGCTGATGACGCGCTGCGACGCCGCTTTCGCAGGCTACGGCCTCGCCTCGCACAAGGGCTACTCGACCAAGGCGCATCAGGCGGCGCTCACCGCACTCGGTCCGTCGCGTCTCCACCGGCGGAGTTTCTGGCGCGTCGCCGCCTGCTTCGAGAGCGCCGGGTAAGCGCGTGGGGCGGCTTATCCCCGGCAGGGAAGAGCTAGTTTAGATTGGCGCGGACGGCCTCGATGGAACGCTCGATCAGCTCCTCGCCGACGCGGCCTTTGGCCTTGTCTGCAAGAATCTTCGCAGCCGCTTCGGCGGCGACGTCGATGGCGCGGCTCCTGACGTCGGCCACCGCCTGCGTCTCGGCCTGGGCGATGCGCTGCTCCACCGCCTTGGTGCGGCGGACCACGTAATCCTCAAGCCGGCTCTGCGCCTCTTCGGCCAGCGCCTTTGCCTCCACATGCGCCTGCGCGATGATCGCCTCGGCCTCCGCCACCGCCTCGCCCCGCTTGTTGCGGTACTCGACGACAAGCGCTTCCGCCTCCTCGCGCAGCTTGCGGGCCTCATCCAGCTCTGCGCGGATTTTCGCGGCGCGCTGGTCGAGCGCGTTGAACATCATCCGCGGCACCTTCAGGTAGATCAGAATGCCGAGGAAGACGAGGAGACCAAGGAAGACCCAGAAGGTGGCCCAGGCGGTTGCGTCCATCTCAGGTCCTTTCCGCCTGCGCGGCCTGCACCGCCGCCGCGATCTCGGTCCGCGTCGCGCGCGGGCCGAGCAGCACTTCGATCAGCGTCTCGGCCGCTTCGTTGGCGATCGCATCGACCTCGGCCAGCGCCCTTGCCTTCACCTCGGCGATGCGCGTCTCCGCCGCCTCGAGTTTCGCCGCCAGTTCCGCCTCGATGCGGGAGCGGTCGGCCTCGATCTCGGCTTTGGCGGCGTCGCGCGCCTTCAGGGCGATGGCGTGCGCATTCTGCCGCGCCTCGGCGAGCGCCTGCTCATAGGCCGCGATCGCCGCTTCGCTCTCCTCCTTCAGCCGCGCCGCCTCGGCGAGGTCGGCGGCGATCCGGTTGTTGCGGTTCGCAAGGATCGAGCCGATGCGCGGCAGCGCGACGCGGCTCATCAGCAGGTAGAGCAGCCCGAAGCTGATTGCCAGCCAGAGAAGCTGGGAACCGAAGGTGGCGGGATCGAACGGCGGAAATGCGCCGTGCTCCCCGTCGGCATGAGCCTCGACGGCCTCGACGGACTCGCCTGCGGCGGGGCCGTGCGGCTCGGTCTGCGCATAGGATGGCGAAACGAAGGTCAGCACACTGCCCCCTTCACGGAACGGCCCGGCCGGCGCTCAGACCGCGAATATGAGGAGGAGCGCGATCAGCAGCGAGAAGATGCCGAGCGCCTCGGTCACCGCGAAGCCGAAGATCAGGCGGCCGAACTGGCCGTCCGCCGCCGCCGGATTGCGGATGGCGCCGGCCAGATAGTTGCCGAAGAGCGAGCCGAGGCCGACGCCGGCGCCGCCCATGCCGAGGCAGGCCATGCCGGCGCCGATATACTTGCCGGCATCGATGATCGCTTGTTCCATGATGCTATTCTCCTGTCAGTGGAAGGCATGCCCTCAGTGCGAGGGGTGAAGCGCGTCGTTCAGATACATGCAGGTCAGGATGGCGAAGACATAGGCTTGCAGGAAGGCGACCAGCACTTCAAGCGCCGTCAGCGCCACGGTCATGAAGAAGGGGATGATCGCGCCGATCCATCCGGCGGCGCCGAAGGCGCCGAGCATGATGATGAAGCTCGCAAAGACTTTTAGCGTGATGTGGCCGGCGAGCATGTTGGCGAAGAGGCGGACGGAAAGGCTGATCGGGCGCGACAGGAAGGAGAGAACTTCGATCGCGACCACCAGCGGCAGCAGATAGCCGGGCACGCCGTGCGGCACGAACAGCTTCAGGAAACCGATGCCGTTCCGGTAGAAGCCGTAGCCGATCACCAGCAGGATCACCGTGAAGGCCAGCGCGGCGGTGACGATGATGTGGCTGGTCACGGTGAAGAAATAGGGAAAGAGGCCGAGCACGTTCGCCACCAGCACGAACATGAAGAGCGAGAAAACGAACGGGAAGAACCGCATTCCCTCGGTTCCCGCGCTCTCGCGCAGCATGTTGGCGACGAACTCGTAGGATATCTCCGCGAGCGCTTGCACGCGGCCCGGCACAAGAGCCGCGCGGCTGGTGCCGAGGATGAGGAAGGCGGCGATCAGCGCGACCGTCACCACCATGAAGAGCGCGGAATCGGTGAAGGCGAACTTTACCCCGCCGACCGTACCGAGATCGAACAGCTCTTCGATCGTAAACTGATGGATCGGATCGACCGTATCGGAGCCAGCTGTCTCTGCCACGCGCTATTCCCTCAAATCGTGCTCGGGGACGCCCTCAGGCCGAACTGCCGCCGCCGCCCGTCGGTCCGGATGCCGACATCTGCCCGGCCGCGCGCACGACGTTCACCACGCCCGCAGCGAAGCCGAGCAGAAGGAAGCCGATCAGGCCCCATGGCGATGTTCCCGCCAGATAGTCGATCCCCCAGCCAAGCGCAGCGCCGACCAGTACACCAGCGACAAATTCACTCGCCAGCCGGAAAGCCAGAGCATAGCTCCGGCTATCCGTGCGTGGCTGCCGCTCCGCCTCCGCACGCTCCCGCCGTCCGGCATCGAGTTCGCGCGACAGGCGGTCCAGCCGCCGGGCAAGATCGGCATCGGAAGACGCGGCCTCGTCTTTTCCATCCGTACCGCCGCGCGCCGCCATCCGATCAATCCGCAAACCGCTCGTAAGATAAGCGCACGCCAGCGTCGGCAGGGCGAGGCCCTCCGAAAACCGGGCGCACCATAATTTCGGGCTGAAACCCTGTCTAGCCAATTTCCGCGGCGGAAAGTCTCAGCTGGCTTCGCGGAAGCGCTCGGCCGACGCGAGGTCGACCGACACGATTTGCGACACGCCGCGCTCCGCCATCGTCACCCCGAAGAGCCGGTCCATGCGCGCCATGGTAATCGGATTGTGCGTCACGATGACGAAACGCGTGTCCGTCCGCTTCCGCATGTCTTCCAGAAGGGTGCAGAAGCGCTCCACATTGGCATCGTCCAGCGGTGCGTCCACCTCGTCGAGCACGCAGATCGGAGAAGGGTTCGTGAGGAACACCGCAAAGATGAGCGCGAGCGCCGTCAGCGCCTGCTCGCCGCCCGAGAGGAGCGTCATGGTCTGCTGGCGTTTGCCTGGCGGGCGCGCGACGATTTCCAGTCCCGCTTCCAACGGATCGTCGGAGCCTGTCAGCGCGAGCTCTGCGGTTCCGCCGCCGAACAGGTGGTGAAACAGGCTGGCGAAATGCGTGTTGACTGCCTCGAAGGCGGCGAGCAGCCGCTCGCGGCCTTCACGATTGAGGCTCTGTATGCCCTGCCGCAGCCGCTTTATCGCCGCCTCGAGGTCCTCATGTTCCGCCCGCATCGTGCCCAGCCGCGTCTCCAGCTCGCGAGCCTCCTCCTCGGCGCGCAGGTTCACGCCCCCGAGACGTTCCCGCTCCGCCTTCAGCCTGTGCAGACGCGTCTCGACCGCGCTCGCCTGCGGAAGCGGCGCGTCCGGAGCAAGTTCCGCCAATTCGCGCAGCTCATCGACCTGCCGGCCGAAATGATCGACGACCTGCGCCGCGAGCTCGTCCTTGCGCGACCGGGCCGCGATGACCCGCTCCTCGTCGCGGCCGCGGGTTTCCCGATTCATCGATACGGATTCAGCCGCCCCGCGCACCGTATCCGCCGCATGGCGATGCCTCGCTTCAGCCTCGCGCAGCGCCTGCGCCGCGGCCGCCGAGCCGTACTCCGCCGCTGCAACGGATTCGCCGAGTTCGCGGCGACGCTCGGCAAAATGGGCCGGATCGTCGGGCGTCGCGGCAATTTCCGTGTCGAGCGCCTTCAGCCGATCCTTCAGATCGACGGTCCGCTCGGCGGCGCGGCGGCGGCGAAGCGTCCAGCGCTCGCGCTCCCCCTCGATCTCTTCAAGCCTCCGAAGCCGCGCCGTCTCGTCCTGCACCACGCGTTCCGCCCTCACCCGCGCCTCGGCGGCGCGGCCGCGATCATGCGCGAGCTTCGCCTGAACGGCATCGCGCCGCGCTTCCAGATCGGCGTTGTCCTGCAAGCCCTCAAGGGCATCCCCGGCGGCGCGGATCTCGGCCCTGCCGGCATCGGCATCGGCATCGATCCTGGCGAGCGCGCCGGCATAGGCGGACAGGCGCTCCGCGACGCGGCTCTGCCGGCGCTCGGCCTCCGCAAGCTCGGCGCGGCTCTGGTCCACGGCGCGCCTTGCCTCACTCAGCGCCGCCCGTGCGTCCGCGTCGAGGCCCTCGGCATCCGCGCGCACCTGCGTCGCGGTTCCGAACAAGTTGAGCGTCTTCTCAACGGATTGGCGCGCAGCCTTCAGCTCCTGGACGAGGGACGCGACCCGGTTCCGCTGCTCAAGCCGACGGGCCCCGGCAGCGGACGAACCAGGCTTGGCGCGGAATCCGTCCCATCGCCATAGGCCTCCCTCGCGGGTTACGATCCGCTGGCCGGCCGCCAGCTTGGCGTGCAGATCGCCCGCGGTCTCGGCTGCCGCCACGCCGATCTGTCTGAACCGCCGTAACAAGTCGTCGGGACCCCTCACGAAATCGGCGAGCGATTCGACCCCCTGCGGCAGGGCGGAATCCTCCTCCCCCGCGCCGGACGGGCCCCAGAACGCCGGCGCATCGGCATCGAGCGGCGCGTCGAGATCGTCGCCGAGCGCGGCCGCAAGCGCAATCTCGTAGCCGGGCCTGACCTCCAGCGATTCGATGAGCGGTGAGTATCGCTTGGTCTTGTCGAGGTCGAGAAGCTCGGCAAGCGTCCGCGCCTCGGCCTGCAGAGCGCCGAGATTGCGCTCGGCGACCTCATACGGCGCGCGCGCGCGCCGTTCCGTTTCTCGCGCGTGGGCCAGGGCTGTCTCCGCCGCTTTCGCCTCCTTCTCGCGCTGCGCCATGAGGCTCTGCGCCTCGGCAAGGGCGGCGGCGGCTGCCTCGATCTCGGCATCGCCGTCATGGCCGGCGCGTACCCGATCGCGCTGCTGGAGCACGGTTTTTCGCTCTTCCTCCAGCCGGCGGAGACGTCCCTGCGCTTCCCGCATCGCACGTTCACATGCGCCACGCTCGGCCGCAGCCGCGGCGAGCGCACCCGCGGCGGCGGCGAATTCAGCCTCGATCGCAGTCACCGCCGCGGCCGCCTCCTCGGCTTCGGCGCGCAGGGCGGCGACCGTATCTTCCTCGCCCGCCGCTTTCTCGCGGCGCGCCGACTCTTCATCGTCGAGCCGCTGCACGGCGGTTTCGGCGTCGCCGGCGATCTCCGTTTCGTGCTGCAGATCGGCGACGGCCTCGGCCCGTCGAGCGATCAGATCCTGCCGGCGCGCCGTACGTTCCGCCTCCTCCCGGTCGAGTTCATGCTGCGCGTTCTGCGCGCGCTCGAGAGCGGTGGCCGCCCGTGCGGTCTCTTCGCGCAGCACCGGCAGGCGCGCACCGGCGTCCGCCTCGGCTTCGACCGCCTCCGAATGCGCCGCGGTCGCGACCGTGAAGGCCGTCTCGGCCTCCGCCAGTTCCGCCTCGGCCTCCGCCAGCCGCGCAACGGCGGATTCCCAGTGCAGCGCGTAGAGGACCGCTTCGGATTTGCGGATCTCGCCGGAAATCTTTCGGTAGCGGACGGCCTGACGCGCCTGGCGGCGAAGCCCGTCCAGCCGGCCCGTAATCTCGCTCATCACGTCGTCGAGGCGCTCGAGGTTCTGCTCGGCGGCCTTGAGTTTCTGCTCGGCCTCGTTGCGGCGTGCGTGCAGGCCGGAGATCCCCGCGGCATCCTCGAGGATGCTGCGCCGCTGCACCGGCTTGGCGGCGATCAGCTCGGCCACCTGCCCTTGCCGGACGAGCGCCGAGGAATGTGCGCCGGTTGCCGCGTCGGCGAACAGGATCTGCACGTCGCGCGCCCGCACCTCGCGCCCGTTGATGCGGTAGGTCGAGCCGGAATCGCGCTCGATGCGTCGTGATATTTCCAGTGGCTCGGGCCCCTGTCCCTTACCCTCGTCGCGCTCGGTGACGAGCGCCACCTCGGCCATGTTGCGCGCCGGCCGGCCCGCGGAACCGGAGAAGATCACATCCTCCATGCCGCCGCCGCGCATGGCCTTGTAGGAGCTCTCGCCCATAACGAAGCGGAGCGCCTCGATGAGATTCGATTTGCCGCAACCGTTCGGGCCGATAATCCCGGTGACGCCCGGCTCGACGGGGATCTCGGTCGCGTCGACGAAGGACTTGAAGCCGTGGAGGCGCAGCCGCGTCACCTTCATCGGCGCAACCTCACGCCGACGCCACGCAGCCGCCTGTCGGTGCCGCTAGAGGAGCGGGTCGATATGGCTCTCCAGTTCAGCAAGCGACAAGGCCCCCTCGAATTTCCGACCGTTTATAAAGAAGCTCGGAGTGGCCTGCACGCCAAATGACACGGCGCGCTTCTTGACCTCCTCGAGCCCCGCGAACAGTGCCTGATTCGAAAGGCAGGCATCAAAGCTCTGCTCGGTGAATCCGAATCCCTTGGCGATGTCCAGCGTCGCAGCCTTGAGGTTCTCCGCGACGAGCCACGCATCCTGCTCGGCAAAGTAGCGCGCGATCACCTCGAAGTAGCGATCGGCGGGTGCGCAACGGGCGATCATCGCCGCCGCATAGGCCGGCGCGTTCAGGGGGAATTCGCGGAAAACGAAGCGCACCTCCCCGGTGTCGACGTATTTCTTCCTGAAATCCTCGAACGTCGTGTTGTGGAAGTGCGCGCAGTGCGGGCAGCTCATCGAGGCGTATTCGACCACCGTCACCGGCGCCGCGGCAGGGCCGAGAGCCTTGTCGCCAAGCTGTCCGGGGGCGTGAAGCTCGTCGACATTCACCGCATCCTGCGCAAGCGCGACAGGCACAGTGCCGAGCAGGAGCCCCCCGACCGATGCGCCAAGGAAGGCGCGGCGATGCAGTTTCGGCATGTCTTGTCCTTTCCGGGGATTCAGTGGCCGCCTCGGCTTGAACACGACCTGAACGGCGAGCAGTCGGCCCCTACATAGGGCACGGCAGGCGGGCAGGAAATGCGCCCAGGCGTCACGATCGTGCGAGAACGCGCCGCCCGAGCGCTCGCAGGGAGTCCTGCAACGGACCTTCTAAGCCGGCAAGTCGGTCCTCAGTGCTGTCCGGAAGGGCGGCCTCGCGAAGCGGTTCAGGCTGCGGGGCCGGACCGGCGCCCACCCGCTGCTGTACGATGCGCACGGCGCCGATCGCCGCGTAGCCGAAATAGCCGTTCAGCCGCTCGCGCACCCGGTCGGACTCATGCGCGAACTGCAGCGCGACAGCCGGATCGCAGCGGACAAACAGCGTCGCGGCGGTGCCATCGCGCGGCCAGCGGATGCGCTCCGGCGCGGTGCGCCCGCCGTAGGTCTCGCCGACGATTTCAGGCCACCACGACAGGAGTTCCGCGCGCGCGAGACCGCGCTTGCGCAGAAGCGGATCGAGTGTGCCGCCGAGCAGCTCGGCAACGGATTTAGCGGCGGGCCGTGCAGGATGCGACACTGTTGAAGATGCTCCTAAAGGCCCTTGCCAGCGGCGACGCCCTGGCCACAGTGGCGCCGTGTCGGCCAAGCTAGCCAAGTTGAACCTGCCCGCAAGCGGTATTGCTGACGACCCGCCTCCGCGGGCGGCGGAACTCTTGGCATGGTACGAGCGGCATGCGCGGGTTCTCCCTTGGCGAATCGGCCCGTCGGAGCGACGGCGCGGCGTCCGGCCGAATCCCTATATTGTCTGGGTCTCCGAGATTATGCTGCAGCAGACGACCGTAAAGGCGGTGGTCCCCTATTTCCGCGATTTCGTCGGGCGCTGGCCCGGCATCGCCGATCTCGCCGCGGCCGAAGATCAGGAGATCATGGCGGCATGGGCGGGCCTCGGCTACTACGCGCGGGCGCGCAACATGATCGCCTGCGCCCGCGCTGTGGCGGCACGGCCGGGGGCACGCTTTCCGACGACCGCTGGCGAGCTTGCCCGCCTCCCCGGCGTCGGCGCCTACACTGCGGCCGCGGTCGTGGCGATCGCCCACGATGAGCCGGTCGCTGTCGTCGACGGCAATGTGGAACGCGTGGTCGCCCGCCTTTTCGCATTGCCGATTCCGCTGCCTGCTGCGAAACCGGTCATTCGCGAGATGCTGCGGCCGCTTGTGCCGGGCGACCGGCCGGGCGAATTCGCCGAAGCGCTGATGGACCTCGGCGCTGCCATCTGCACGCCGAGGAAACCGGCGTGCGGGCTCTGCCCCTGGTGGTCGCCGTGCCTCGCGCGGCGTCAGGGCCGGCAGACGGAACTGCCGCTCAGGACGCCCAGGCGGGCGCGGCCGACCCGCTACGGCACGGCCTTCGTTGCGCGCCGCGCCGACGGCTCGATCCTGCTCCGCCGGCGGCCATCTCATGGCCTTCTCGGCGGCATGACCGAGATCCCCGGCAGCGAATGGACCGAAGCGGGCGCCGCCGAGGCCACGCCGCCGCTCGACGGCGACTGGCTCGCCTTGGCAGCGGACGTCGCTCACACCTTTACCCATTTCCAGCTGCAGCTTTCGGTGCGCCGCGCGGATATCGCATCCGCGATGCCGGCGCCGCCCGGCCATTGGTGGGCAAGCCCGGAATCACTTCCGCATGAGGCGCTGCCGAGCGTCATAAAAAAGGCCATCGAGGCCGCCTATCCGGGGACCACCAGACCCCGCAAAGAGGAAAGATGACAACCATTCGCCACATCGTCTTCGACGTGGGCCGCGTGCTCGTCCATTATGATCCGCATCTCGCATTTTCCGAGCTGATCCCGGACGCGGACGAGCGGTCTGCGTTTCTCCGCGACGTCTGCTCTTCCGAGTGGAATCAGGAGCAGGATCGCGGGCGCAGCTGGGAGGATGCGGAAGCCGAAGCGATCGCCCGCCACCCCGACAAGGCCGCTCTCATCCGCGGGTTCCGCCGCAACTGGCATCGCATGGTGTCGCATGCCTACCAAGACACCGTCGCGATCCTGCGGGCCCTGCTCGCGCAGGGTCGCGACGTGACCTTTCTGACGAACTTCGCGCGCGACACGTTTCGCGAGGCGCAGGAACGCTTTCCCTTCCTGGCGGAAGGCCGCGGCGCCACGGTCTCGGGCGAGGTGCGGCTGATCAAGCCGGACCCCGCCATCTACGCGCACCACACCGAAACGTTCGGCCTAACGCCGGCCGCAACGCTTTTCTTCGACGACTCGCAGAAGAATATCGACGCCGCACGGGCAGCCGGATGGAAGGCGGAGCTCTTCACCAGGGCCGACCGTATGCAGAGCGACCTCGAGCGCTACGGCGTCCGGCTCTAGGGACAGGCAGAGCTCAAGCCGCAATCGTCCGGCGGATTTCCGCGCGAAGGCTGTCGATCGGACGGAGCGCCTCCCCCTCGCCAATATGCCAGAACGTCCAGCCGTTGCAGGCTTCCAGCCCCTGCACGGCGGCGCCGACGCGGTGGATCGAGCCGACATGCGCCTGCCCGTCGGCTTCGCAGAAGAGCGATCCGTCCGCCCGCACCGTCGCCCGGTGGCGGCGCCGCGCATCGGTCAGCACCGCGCCCGCCGCGATCAGTCCCGCTTCGAGCAGCGAGCCGAACGGGACGCGCGGCTCGGCACGCTTGCCTTCGAGAACCTTGAGCACCACGCCCGTCGCCGGGCGAACCGCGTCGATCCGGCGCCTCGCAGCCTCGATATAGGCGCGTTCGCGCTCCACGCCGATGAAATGGCGCCCGAGCTTCTTCGCGACGGCCCCCGTAGTGCCGGTACCGAAGAACGGGTCGACCACCAGGTCGCCCGGTTTCGTCGACGCCAGCAGGATTCGGTAGAGCAGCGCCTCGGGCTTCTGCGTGGGATGGAGCTTGGCGCCGGCCGAATTCTTGAGCCGCTCTTCGCCGGTACAGATCGGGAGCAGCCAGTCGGAGCGCATCTGCAAATCGTCGTTGAAAACCTTCAGCGCGTCGTAGTTGAAGGTATAGCGCTTGGCTTCCGCCGACGGCGCCGCCCAGATCAGCGTCTCATGCGCGTTGGCGAAGCGGCGACCGCGAAAATTCGGCATCGGATTCGTCTTCCGCCAGACAATGTCATTGAGAATCCAGAACCCGAAATCCTGCAGGATTGCGCCGACCCGGAAGATGTTGTGGTAGGAGCCGATGACCCAAAGCGTGCCTGTCGGCTTCAACACGCGCCGGCACGCGAGAATCCACGCCCGCGTAAAGGCGTCGTAAGCCGCGAGATCGGTAAAGCGGTCCCATTCCTCGTCGACCCCGTCGACACGAGACTGGTCGGGCCGGTGCAGATCGCCCGAGAGCTGGAGATTATAGGGCGGGTCGGCGAAGACGAGGTCGACGCTTGCCGCGGAAAGTCTCGACAGTTGGGCGACGCAATCGCCCTCCAATATCTCGTCGCGCAATCCGGCCACATTGCCGGTCGCCTTCGAACTCGGTCGGACGCCCATACACGCTCCAGCTGCCGGCCGGGAGCGTGACCGAACATGCTGAAGCCCGGGTTAGGAAACGTGGTGAAGCCGCCGTTAACACCCGACCCTTAAAATCGCCGGAGCCCGCTGATATAGAGGGTGGTGCAACATCTGGTGGACGATGCGTTCATTTATGCCGCGCCTTCGGCTGGGCCTGTTCGCCGCGGCGCCTTTCGCTGCGCTGCTCATCGGCGGCTGCTCGACCATCGGCTCATTCCTAGGGGGATCGGAGCCGGAAACGACCGCTGCGACGGGCGCGGACGCGAGCGCCGAGCAGATCGACGTGCGCCGCTATCTCGGGCCGGACTACTGCCCTGAAATGCGCCTCCAGGAAGGAACCCAACTCGTGCGCAAATACGAGCGCGGCCACGAGGACGATCCGGCGTTCGTCATCTGGCAGGCTTCGGTCGGCAAGACGGCGCGCGAGTGCCTCTATGATCAGTCCGGCAACCTTACCTTGAGGATCGGCATCACCGGCCGCGTCATCGCCGGCCCCAAGGGCGGGCCAGGGGCCGTCGAGGTTCCGCTCCGGGTGGCCGTCGTCAAGTTCCAGGAGGCCACGCTGGCTTCGGAATTCTACCCGCTCAGCGTCACCATCCCGTCGTCGAATTCGACGGCCTTCACCGAGGTGCGCGAGATAACCGTGCCGTCGCCCGGGCAGGACCGTGACTACATCATCTATGTCGGGTTGGCGGAGAGCGAATCGGCACTCCTGAACCCGGGCGGGGAACCTGCCGTGGCGGTCGTCGAGGAGCCGCCCCCACCCCTGCCCGCCGTCCCGCCTCCGGCTCCGGCCTCCCCGCCAGCGCCGCAGCCGACTCCGAACGTGCTGCCGACGCCGACCGATTTCGTGCTGCCGGGAAATTAGTCCGGCGGGATTGACGCCCGGCGCGTTTCGACCAAGACTGCCCAAACGGGTCACGTCGCGGCCCGTGTTCTAAGACGCCGCGCGGGAGAGACCCGCCGATTCCTACAGGGACCGGCGGGACGCCGAAGGAGCAACCGCCCCGGAAACTCTCAGGCCCAGGGACCGCGCATCGGCGAGCGACGCTCTGGAAAGCGGCCAGCGGGCGAACGCCCGTCAGCCCACCGAAGGAGTAACCGGCTGGCAGTTCCGGCCGGGAATCTCTCAGGTTCTTCGACAGAGGGGGCACAGGCGCGGAATGCCCGCGTCGTGCAACGCTCTGGCGCAGGACCGAATGGCCGAAGAAACCGAGACGCTCCGCCGCACACCCCTCTACGGGCTTCACCTTGAGCGTGGCGCCCGCATGGTGCCGTTCGCCGGCTACGCCATGCCTGTGCAATATGAGGGCATCCTCGGCGAGCACCGCTGGACACGCGAGCAAGCAGGCCTTTTCGACGTCTCGCATATGGGACAGCGATTTCTGGTCGGCCCGGATCATCTGACGACCGCGACGGCGCTGGAGACCCTTACCCCCGGCGCTTTCGGCGCGCTCGGCCTCGGACGCATGCGCTACACGCTGCTCCTCAACGATCGGGGCGGCATCATCGACGACCTGATGGTCACGCGGTCGGTCTCCGACAACGACGACGGCGCACTGGGGCTCGTGTTCAATGCCGCGCGGAAGGAAATCGACGACGCCTATTTCTGCGCCCGGCTACCCGACACCGTCACGCTGCATGCCGCCGACGACCGCGCCCTTATGGCGCTGCAGGGGCCGGCGGCGGCGGCGGTGATGGCGCGGCACTGCCCGAAGGCCGCGAATCTCGTATTCATGAGCGGGATGGGCGCGGAGTTTGACGGGATCGACTGCCACGTTTCGCGCTCAGGTTATACCGGCGAGGACGGCTTCGAGATTTCCGTCCCGGCGGCAGATGCCGAGGCGGTCGCGCGGGCATTGCTTGCCGAGCCGGAGGTGAAGCCGGTCGGCCTCGGCGCGCGCGACTCGCTGCGGCTGGAGGCCGGGCTGCCGCTATACGGCCACGACCTCGACGAGACGACCAGTCCTGTCGAAGCGGATCTTGCCTTCGCCATCGCCAAATCGCGACGCGCGAAGGACGGGTTTCCCGGCGCCACGCGGATTTTGCGCGAGCTTGCCGAGGGCCCGCGGCGCAAGCGCGTCGGCATCCGGCCGCTGGGACGTGCGCCGGTCCGCGACGGCGCTACGGTGCTTTCCCCGGATGGCCGCGAGATCGGCATCGTCACTTCGGGCGGCTTCGGACCGACCGTCAATGCGCCGGTCGCCATGGGCTATGTCGAGACGGCGTTCGCCCGCCCTGGCGCGGCGCTCAAACTGAGCGGGCGGCGCGGCGAGGAGCCCGCCGAGGTCGCGCCGCTGCCTTTCGTCCCACACCGTTATGTCCGTTCAGGGAGCTGATGATGGCCGCAACGACGCGTTTCACCAAGGATCATGAATGGGTGGCGGTGGACGGCGAAACCGCCACCGTCGGGATCAGCGCCTATGCGGCCGATCAGCTCGGCGATGTTGTCTATGTCGAGTTGCCGGCGGTCGGGCGCATGGTGAAGAAAGGCGACGCCGCGGCGGTCGTCGAATCGGTGAAAGCGGCGAGCGACGTCTACAGCCCCGTCTCCGGCGAGGTGACCGAGACGAACGCGGCGCTCACCGACAATCCGCAGACCGTGAACGAGGCGGCGGAATCGGGCGGCTGGTTCATGAAGCTCAAGATCGCCGACAAGAGCGAACTCGACGGCCTGCTCGACGAGAAGGCCTACCGCGATTTCCTGACGACTCTCTGAGGTCCGTACATGGCGCACGAATATCGCGCGACAATCTCCTGGCGCTTCGACGGCGAGGATTTCGCCAAGGGCCGCTACACCCGCGCGCATGAATGGCGTTTCGACGGCGGCGTGACCGTCCCAGCCTCCGCGTCGCCTGGCGTCGTCCCGGCGCCTTTCGTGCGCGAGGACGCTGTGGACCCCGAGGAGGCGTTCATCGCCGCGCTCTCGAGCTGCCACATGCTCACCTTTATCGACATCGCCCGGCGCTCCGGTCTTGTGATCCAGTCGTACGAGGACGAAGCGGTGGGCGTGCTGGAGCGGGTCGGCCCGGGCAAGATGGCGGTGACCAAAGTGACGCTTCGCCCGCACATCGTCTTCGGAGGTCAGGTGCCTGGCAAGGGGACGCTCGACGACCTCCACCACCAGGCGCATGAGGCGTGCTTCATCGCCAATTCGGTCAAGACCGAAATCGCGGTCGAGCCGACCAACGAAGCGGCACCGCAATAGGAGAGGGCATGCGTTACCTCCCTCATACCGACCAGGACCGCGCCGACATGCTGGCGGCGATCGGCGTCGAATCCATCGACGCGCTTTTCGCCGACATCCCGGCCGCCAAGCGGCTCAGGCGACCGCTCGACCTGCCAAAACACAAGAGCGAACTGGAAGTGAGCCGCCTGATGCGCGGCATCGCGCGGAAGAACCATGCGGCCGCGGACGGGCCGTTCTTCCTCGGCGCCGGCGCTTATCGCCACCACGTGCCCGCGGCGGTCGATCACATCATCCAGCGCTCGGAGTTCCTCACCTCCTACACGCCCTACCAGCCGGAGGTGGCGCAGGGCACGCTGCAATACCTTTTTGAGTTCCAGACGCAGGTGGCGAACCTGACCGGCATGGAGGTCGCCAATGCGTCGATGTACGACGGCTCGACAGCGACCGCCGAGGCGGTGCTGATGGCGCACCGTGTCACGCGGCGACGGAAGGCGGTCCTCTCCGGGGGTCTCCACCCGCATTATCGCGAGGCGGTGGAAACGGTCTCGCGCATGGCGGGCGACACGGTCGCGGCGCTCGCGCCCGATCCGCGCGCGACGGAGGACATTCTTGCGACGATCGACGGCGAAACGTCCTGCGTCGTCGTGCAGTCGCCCTCGTTCTACGGGCAGCTCATCGACTTGAGGCCGATCGCCGAGAAGGCGCACGCGCATGGCGCCCTGCTCGTCGCAGTCTTCACCGAGGTCGTATCGCTCGGGCTCCTGGAGCCGCCGGGCATGCAGGGCGCGGACATCGTCGCGGGAGAAGGCCAGGGGATCGGCAATGCGTTGAATTTCGGCGGCCCCTATGTCGGGCTCTTCGCGACAAAGCAAAAATACATCCGCCAGATGCCGGGGCGGCTCTCAGGCATGACGGTGGACACGGAGGGGAGGCGCGGCTTCGTGCTGACGCTATCGACGCGGGAGCAGCATATCCGCCGCGAGAAGGCGACTTCCAACATCTGCACCAACTCCGGTCTCTGCTGCCTCGCCTTCACGGCGCACATGACCCTTTTGGGCGAGCTGGGCCTTCGGCGGCTCGCGGAGGCGAACCATGCCCGCGCCTGCCAGCTTGCGGACGCGCTCGCGGCGGCGCCGGGCGTCGAGGTGCTGAACGGCGCGTTCTTCAACGAGTTCACGGTCAAGCTGCCGAAGCCCGCCGCGGCAATCGTCGAGCGGCTGGCGGAGAAGGGCATCGTCGCCGGCCTGCCGGTCTCGCGGCTCGAGCCCGGGCGGCCGGAACTTGCGAACCTCCTCGTCGTCGCGGCAACGGAGACGGCGACGGACGCTGACATTGCGGCGCTCGCCGCGGCGCTTGAGAAAGCAATCCGATGAACGAGGGCCGTCCCGCCCGTGCCGAATCCGTCACGGCGAAGCGCGAGACCTTTACCGGCAACCGCGCGCTTCAGATCGAGGAGCCGCTCCTCTTCGAGATCGGCCGCACGGACATTTCCGGCGTCGATGTCGACATGCCCGAAACTGCCGCCGATCGACTCGGCGCGCACCGCCGCACGGCGCCGATCGATCTCCCCGCGCTCTCCGAGCCGGAGGCGATGCGCCACTACGTGCGCCTCAGCCAGAAGAACTACGCCATCGACATGGGCATCTATCCGCTCGGCTCATGTACGATGAAGTATAATCCGCGGCTGAACGAGAGCGTGGCGCGGCTCCCCGGCTTCGCCGATATCCATCCGCTGCAGCCGGCGTCCAGCGTGCAGGGCGCGCTTGAGCTGATCCACGAGCTCGGCCGCTGGCTCCTCGAAATCACCGGCATGCATTCCGTCGCCATGAGCCCGAAGGCCGGCGCGCATGGTGAGCTCTGCGGTATGATGGCGATCAAGGCGGCGCTTTCGGCCCGCGGTGAGGCACGCACGAAGGTGCTGGTGCCGGAATCCGCGCATGGCACCAACCCGGCGACCGCCGCGCTCCTCGGCTATTCGGTCGTCACCGTTCCCGCTCGCGACGACGGCACGGTACGGGCGGAGGACGTGCGCCAGGCGCTCGCCGGGCATCCGGGCGGGGTCGCGGCGATAATGCTGACCAATCCCAACACCTGCGGCATCTTCGAGCCTGAAGTGGCGGAGATCGCCGCGGCGGTGCACGAGGCCGGCGGCTTCTTCTACTGCGACGGCGCCAACCTCAACGCCATCATGGGGAAGGCGAAGCCCGGCGATCTCGGCGTCGATGCCATGCACATCAACCTGCACAAGACCTTTTCAACCCCGCACGGCGGCGGCGGGCCGGGAGCGGGACCGGTCGTGCTTTCAGAGGCGCTGGCGCCGTTCGCGCCGGTTCCGTTCGTCACCCGCCATGCCGACGGCTACCGCCTGGTCGAGCACGCGGGCGCCGCCGGCGAGGCGCAGCCGTTCGGCCGCATGTGCGCCTTTCACGGCCAGATGGGCATGTTCGTCCGGGCGATGGCGTGGATGCTGTCGCACGGCTCCGACGGCATGCGCCAGGCATCGGAGGACGCGGTGCTCAATGCCAATTATGTCCGCGCCGGCCTGCAGGATCTGATGAGCGTATCCTTCCCCGACCATCCAGCCATGCACGAGGCGCTGTTCGACGACCGCTCCCTCAGGGACACTGGCATCAGCACGCTCGATTTCGCCAAGGCGATCATAGACGAGGGCTTTCACCCGATGACCGTGTATTTCCCGCTGGTCGTGCACGGCGCGATGCTGGTCGAGCCAACGGAATCGGAATCCCGGGCGAGCCTCGATCTCTTCATCGCCACGCTGCGGGACCTCATCCTCGCCGCCAAGGCGGGCAGGACGGAGCGCTTCCTGGAAGCCCCGCGCTTCGCCCCCCGCCGGCGGCTTGACGAAACGCGGGCCGCGCGCCAGCCGGTGCTGAAGTGGACGCCGCCAGAGCCTTACGAGGAGGCTGCGGAATAGACTATCGATAGGCCGCGCGCGCCGTCGATCCGATGCGATCCGCAACCGGCAACGCCCAGCACTCCGCGCGCAGCGTGCCGGCCGGCATCGGCCTCATGCTGCTCGCGATTCTCATGTTCTCACTGAACGACGTTCTCGGAAAATGGCTGGTCGCCACCTATTCCGTCGGCCAGATCCTTCTCATTCGAAGCATCGCGGCGCTGATCGTTCTCTGCCCCTTCCTGTGGCGTGAGGGGCTCGCTCCGTTCCGCTCAGCGCCGCAGCCGGCACTGCAGCTCCTGAGAGTGGTGCTGGCGACCCTTGAGGTCGCCTGCTTCTACATCGCGGTCTGGTACCTGCCGCTCGCGGATGCCATGACGTTCTACCTTGCCGCGCCGATCTATGTCACGGCGATGTCGGCGATCATACTGCGGGAGCGCGTCGGTATCCGCCGCTGGACGGCGGTACTGGTCGGATTTGCCGGAGTGCTGATCGCACTGCAGCCATCAACCGCCTCGCTCGGGCCGGGCTCCCTCGTCGCCATCATCGGAAGCGTTTTCTTCGCCGTCCTGATGATCGTGACGCGGCACCTCCGGGGCACCTCGAACATCGTGCTGGCAGGCTCGCAAGCGGCCGGGGCGCTCATCTTCGGATGCGTGGCCGCGCCGTGGAACTGGGTGCCGGTTGCGGGGTTCGACTTCCTTCTGATGCAGCTGCTTGGCGTCGTCGCAATCACCGCGATCGTCTTCGTCAACCAGTCGCTGCGGCTCGCTCCGGCCTCCGTCGTCGTGCCCTATCAGTACACGCTGATCGTCTGGGCGGTCATCTTCGGCTACCTCTTCTTCGGCGATGTTCCGCAGGCGCATGTCGTCGCGGGCGCCGCGATCATCGTCGCCTCGGGCCTATTCATCTTCGTGCGCGAGCAGCGGCTGAAACCGCCGGAGGATCAGACGCCGCCGCTCACCGAACGATAGCGCCGGAAAGCGATCTAATAGACGACGAGGGGATCGCCGCCGTCCTGCTCCTCGGGAGCCGGCTGCTGCTGCTCGCTGAGGGGAGCCGGCGCCGCCATAGGCCCCGGCGGCGGAGGTGCTGCGCGGCGCGCTTCCAAAATCAGTTCACGCTCGATCTCACCGGTATAGGCGGAAATCTCCAGCGCCACGAGATCGCCAGCGGGATTGAGGGCGCGGAGTTTGTAGTGCGCCCCGCGATGGGCCATGGGGCCGAGTTCCCGGTAGCCGGCGTTCTCAAGTTCTCCCAGCACAGCGCCAGGGTCGCGGATCTGCAGCACCGGAGGCGGAGGCGCCGCCACGACAGGCGGCGGGCCGTAGTACAGGGGCGGTGGAACTGCCTCGTAGATCACCGGCGGCGGGCCATAATATATGGGAGGGGGACCGTAATAGGCTGGCGGCGGGAAACCGACACCGACTCCGAAACTCCAGGAGCCGGCAACCGCTGGCGACGCAGCCGCAAGCGTTAACGCAAATAGGGCGGCCGAAAACGCTTTTTCGAGCATTGGTCCATCCTCGCATCGCAATCGCGATCGG
>DASWJZ010000119.1:0-15836 GCA_036396875.1 Propylenella sp. | reverse complement strand
GCGGCGCGCGACGTTCGCGCCCGCAATACCCGCGATTGGCGTGCTCGCACGATTCTTTGTCCGTAAATCCGTCGAAGCCCTTTGACGAGACAGGGCTTTCCGGTGCAGCATCCGCAGAACGGAGGACGGGGGGATTTTTATGAAGCTGGCTCTCGCTGCATCGATTCTGGCCGGGTTTCTGCTAGCCGCGTGCGAGGGACAGCAGGGTCCGGCTGGCCAGCAGGGCCCGGCTGGGCCGCCAGGGCCGGAAGGCGCTGCGGGGCCGGAAGGCGCTGCGGGGCCGGCAGGCCCCGCCGGACCGGCTGGGCCGCAGGGGCCGGCCGGCGAGCCAGGCCCGCAGGGACCAGCTGGGCCGCAGGGACCGGAGGGCCCAGTCGGACCAGCCGGACCGGCCGGCGCCGCTGGAGAGCCCGGTCCCGCGGGAGCGGCAGGCGCCGCGCTCACGGTGGCGGGGCCGCAGACCGGAAGCGCCGCCTGCGCGGCCGGCGCAGTCATGGTCAGCGCCTTCTGCACGGGCAGCTGGGAGACGTATCCGCTTCAGACGAGCGGCAGCGAGGCGTCGTGCGGCGACGCCCAGGTGACCGTCGTCTGCATGGCTCAATAGAGTTCCCCTGAGAGCGGGCCGCGCCGGTTCAAAGAAAGACCGGCGCGGCCCTTTTTTCAGGCCTCAAAAAGGTTTGCCGCGTCGTCTTCGCCAAGAGCCGGAGGGCGTTCGGCGGCCGTGACCGTCACATCGCCACCCTCGATGATGGCCTGCATCACCTCCAGCACATGCAGCGCCAGCCTGCCGCTGGCATGGTGCGGCCGGCCGCGACGGATGGCGGCGGCCATATCGGCAACGCCGGCGCCGCGATGATTGGCCTCACGCGGCGCTTCCGCCGGCCAGTTGACCGCGCCGAGCGGCATTGTCTCGGTTCTCCGCCGCCGCCATCGTCCGCCGCGTTTCGCCGTTGCCAAAGCACCGCCGTAGAAATTCGGATCGGGCATGCGGAGCGAACCCTCAGTCCCGTAGAGCTCGATATGCGGATGGCCGTGTTTCCAGACGTCCCAGCTCGCTCCGAAGACGATTTGCGGCCCCGCGGCGAATTCGAGGAGGGCGAGGGCCGTGGTCGGCGTCTCGACCGTGATGCGGCTTCCCTTCCGCGGGCCCTCGGCGGTGACGATCCGTTCGGCAAAGCCGGTGGCGGTCGCGGCTCGGATACGGGAAACCGGCCCGAGCAGATTGACGAGCATCGTCAGGTAATAAGGACCGACATCGAAGACCGGACCGCCGCCGGGTTTGAAGAAGAACTCCGGGTCCGGATGCCAATGCTCCATGCCGTGTGACATGACGAACGCGGTGCCCGAAAGCACCTTGCCGATTTCGCCCTCCTCAATCAGCCGGCGGGCGAGCCTTCCGCCGGCGCCGAGAAAGGTGTCGGGCGCGCAGCCGATCAGCAGCCCACGTGTTTCCGCCGCAGTCACTAGGCGGCGTCCGCTTTCGACGTCCACGGCGAGCGGCTTTTCGGAGAAGACGTGCTTGCCGGCGTAGAGCGCCGCCTGCGACACCGCCGCGTGCGCGGCGGGGACGGTGAGGTTCACCACGAGATCGATGTCGTCCCGCGCGAGAAGCGCGTCGACGCCTGTCGCTTCGATGCCGAACCTCTCTGCCTGCGCGCGGGCATGCTCGGCACGCGCATCGGCACAGGCGCACACCGTGAGGCCGGGGATGCGCGCGAGGTTTGTGAGATAGATCGTGGAGATGTTGCCGCACCCGACGACGCCGACCCGGACTTCTCGCACGGACGGCCCCTTCACCACGCCGCGACCGCGGCCCGGGACCGGCGGGCAAACGCCTCAAAATCCTTCGGGTTGTCGTGCTCAAGCACAAGGAGGTCGGCGCCTGTCGCCTTCACCGCCGGCAACACGCGCCCCCAGTCGATGATCCCGGCCCCGACCTCGGTCCACCCATCCTCGTCGAGCTTTTCGCCCGCAGGCGCGACATCCTTGATGTGCAGGGCGATGACGCGCTCGCGGTATCTCTCAAGCCAGAAGACTGGATCCTCACCTGCCCGACAGATCCAGCCGATATCCGCCTCCCACATCAGACCTGGTGAGTCCCCGAGCATGAGGTCGAGCGGGCAGGCGCCGTTGGCCAGCCTGCTGAACTCGAAATCATGGTTGTGCCAAGCGAGACGCAGGCCATCTCCGGCGAGCGCCGCGGCAAGTCGTGACAGGCCGCGGCCAAATGCGCGCCAATCCTCCGGATCCTCCGGCCGCTCCGCGGGCAGCGCAAACGGGATGATCGCGATCCCGACGCCGAGATCGCGAAGGCTTGCGACGGTTCTCGCCCGGCGGGTCATCAGGTTGTGCAAGGAGACGTGCATCGACGGCGCGCGCAGACCGTGGCGCCGAAGCGCTGCCTTCAGCACCCCAAGCTCCGCGAGCTGTCCGCCATACGGCTCGACATTGGCGAAGCCCAGGCCCGCGAGCGCCGCAAGCTGAGCCTCGAGCGGCGGAAAATTTCGTGCCGAATAGAGCTGGAAAGACAGGCGCCCAAGAATATCCACTGACGGCTTCTCCCCCGCCCTGCTTAGCACAGGCGCCTCGGCTGCCGTGCCGAATGTCCCGAGAGAGCAGTTTCGTCCGCCCTCGAACGATGCTTGGCCTCGCGATCGTGATTCCGCGCAACCGGAGGCTAGGCGCTTGGGAATTCTTAACCGACGAACGAATTTCCCAACCGGTGCTGTGGGTTAGATCAAGTGAAGTCCGGCCCCGCCGCAGACAGCTGAGACGCCCGATTTCTCACTGATACTGCCTCGTCAAGCTGCAATTGCAGCTCGTTGATCGGCCCAAAAATTGCCCGCCAAAGCCGCAAACGTCCACAAAAATCGAGTCTCCCGTTGTTGCGCTCAGCATTGCAAGGAAGTATTGATCGGACTAGGTGGTCTTGTTGTCATTCACGGCTACCGTACACGCGCTCGAACAAAGGATAGAAAATGGACGCTGTCGATCGTGACGATTTCGTGCACCTGACTGCCGACATCGTTTCCGCCTACGTCACCAACAACAAGGTCGAATCAAGTGACCTCGGCAAGTTGATCGAGGACGTGCATCTGGCTCTGGTGCGCGCACCGGCCGCCGCCGCGTCGCCGGAGCAGACGCCTTTGGTGCCGGCGGTAGCGATCCGGAAATCGGTGACGCCCGACTACATCATTTCCCTGGAGGACGGTCGCAAGTTCAAGTCGCTGAAGCGCCATCTGCAGGGCACCTACGGGATGACGCCTGACGAATATCGGAAGAAGTGGGGGCTCGCGCGCGACTATCCGATGGTTGCCCCCAACTACGCCAAGGCGCGCTCCGAACTGGCGAAGCGCATGGGCCTCGGCCGCAAGAGCGGCGAAGCGCCGGCCAGGAAGGGCGCCGGCCGCGGACGGAAGCGGGCTGCCAAATAGGCTGGCGCGGCGAAGCGCCCTGCCTGGGCGCTCCCCGCTTTGCCTGCTGAAATATGAGCGTTCGCCCGCCGGCTAACTCGTGAGCTGGGCATCGAGGGTGATCTCGGCGCCCTTGAAGAGTTTCGAGACCGGGCATCCGGCCTTTGCCCCTTCCGCCGCCTGCTTGAAGTCGGCGTCCGACATGCCGGGCACCCTGCCCCTCAGCTCCAGCCGGATCTTGGTGATGGCGAAGCCGTTGCCGACCGACTCGACCGTCACCTTGGCGGTCGTCCGCAGCTCCTCGGGGGTGTGGCCTGCCTTGCCGAGATCAAAGGCGAGCGCCATGTTGAAACACCCCGAGTGCGCGGCTGCCAGCAATTCCTCCGGATTGGTTCCCTTTTCGTCGCCGAAGCGCATTTTCGCCGCGTAGGGGATGCCGGACAGCACCCCGCTCTGGGTCGTGAGCGCCCCCTTGCCGTCGGGGCCGCCTCCCTTCCAGACCGATTCAGCACTGCGCGTGAATGACGGCATTTCCATCCTCCTCTTTGATGATCCGCCCTTCAGCGGTCAGGCCAACATTCCCGCCGGCGCCTCGATATAGCGCTTGAACGCCGCGAGCAGTTCCGCCCCGAGCGCGCCATCCACTGCGCGATGGTCGGTGGAAAGCGTCACGGTCATGAGCGTTGCTGTCTTCACCTTGCCATTCTCGACGATCGCGCGCTCTTCCCCCGCTCCGACGGCGAGGATTGTCGCGTGCGGCGGGTTGATGACGGCCGCGAAATCCTTGATGCCGAACATGCCGAGATTGGATACGGCGGTCGAACCGCCCTGATACTCCTCCGGCTTCAGCCTTCTGTTGCGGGCGCGGGCCGCCAGATCCCGCATTTCGTTGGAGATTTGCGACAGCGTCTTTGAGTCGGCGTTCCGCACGACGGGCGTGATGAGGCCGCCGGGTATGGAAACCGCGACGCCCACATCCGCCCGCTTGTGCTTCAGCATGGCGTCGCTCGTCCAGGTGACGTTCGCTTCCGGCACCGCCATCAGCGCCAGCGCCAGCGCCTTGATCGCCATGTCGTTGACGGAAACTTTGTAGGCTGGAATCTCGCCCTTCTCCGTTTTTTTCATCGGCGCGGCCGCATTGATGTCGGCGCGCAGGGCCAGCAGCCGGTCGATCCGGCAGTCGGTCGTGAGATAGAAATGCGGGATCGTCGTTTTCGCCTCGATGAGCCGGCGGGCGATGATCTTCCGCATCGAATCGTGCGGGACGACGTCGTAGGTGCCGGCCTCGAACAGCGCTCGCACCTGTTCGTCCGCCATGCCTTGCGGGAGCGCCGCGGCAGGCAGTGCGGCGGCAGACGGGGCCCGGCCGGCGCCGCTCTTCGGCGCCGCCTCGATGTCCCGCTGCACGATCCGGCCGTGCGGACCGGAACCGGTCAGCACGGACAGGTCGAGGCCCTTCTCGTGAGCCAGTCGCTTGGCGAGCGGCGAGGCGAAGATGCGGCCGCCGCCATTGCCTTTCGCGGCGGTCGCGGCCGGGGCGGCCGTGCTCGCCGGCGTGACCTCCTTTGCGGCGGGCGGCGGGGCGGGTTTCGCCTCTTTGTCCGACGCCGGCTTCTCCTCCGCGGCCGCGGGTGCCCTCGGCGCCTTCGGCGGAGCGGCGGCAGTCGCCGGATCTTCCCCTTCGCCCGCCAGCACGGCGATCACGTCATTCACCGGAACGTCGGCGGTGCCCTCGGCGACCACGATGCGGGCGACCGTGCCCTCGTCGACCGCCTCGACCTCCATGGTGGCCTTGTCCGTCTCGATCTCGGCGATCACGTCGCCGGAAGACACCTTGTCGCCCTCCTTGACGAGCCACTTGGCGAGATTGCCCTTCTCCATCGTGGGAGAAAGGGCCGGCATCAGAATGTTGATGGGCATCGGGTCTCGACCTCGGTTCAGATCGTAAAGCGCGCAAGTTGCGACGGGTCGCCGTTGAACAGGTTCACGTCGCAGTCCGTCTTCACCCCGTCGACCTTGCCGGTCTGCGAATATTGCCAGAAGGCGTAGTCGCTCCAGCCTTTCGGCAAATTCGGGCCGGCCGCGTTCGTGTAATGGGCGACCCAGAGCGGGAGCCTCTCGAAGCCGCCCGGATTTCCGATCTTTCTCCAGAACGACGCAGTCGTGTAGAGAATCGGCGGCTTGCCACCGATCGCTCCCGAGACCCGCCCGATCCAGGCATGCAGATCGCCCACGAACTTCGCCTTTGACGATCCGTCGAAATCCTCCGCGTCGAGGACCGGCAGGAGGTCTCCCTTCGCCGGCTTCCACGTGTTCAGGAAATGGTCCGCCTGCGCGGCCCCGTCGATGCCGGGGCGGAAGAAATGATAGGCCCCGCGCAGCAAGCCCTTGGCGGCCGCCCAGTTCCCGGCAAAGGCCTTGCTCACGAAGCCCGTATGTTCGGTCGCCTTCATGAAGACGAACTGCGGCGGCCCGGCCTTCACCCGGTCCCAGTCGATCTTCCCCTGATGATGCGACACGTCGATCCCGAACGTGAATATGCCGCTCATTGCCCCCTCCTTGACTGGCAGACCGCCGCTCTCCGGACCGGATCGCTCCGTACTCGATTCTAGGTGTAGCTCACCGCCTTCGCCGCCTCGACAACCTCCTTAACCGAAGGCAGTGCGAGCTTTTCCAGATTGGCGGCATACGGCATCGGGACATCCTTTCCGGTCACCGTGAGGACCGGCGCGTCGAGGAAATCGAAGGCCCGGCTCATCAGCTGCGCGGCGATATGCGCACCGACCGAGCTCTGCGGCCAGCCCTCCTCGACGGTAACGCAGCGGTTGGTCCTCTGGACCGAGCGGATTACCGCGTCGATGTCCATCGGCCGGATGGTGCGGAGGTCGATTACTTCCGCCTCGATTCCCTCACCGGCGAGCGCTTCGGCCGCCTTCAGCGCATAGGTCATGCCGATGCCGAAGGAGACGATGGTCACGTCCCCGCCCTTGCGCGCGATCTTGGCCTTGCCGATGGGCAGCACGAAATCGTCGATCTTCGGCACCGAAAAGCTCTGCCCGTAGAGAATCTCGTTCTCCAAAAAAATCACCGGGTTCGGATCGCGGATCGCGGCCTTGAGCAGTCCCTTGGCGTCCGCTGCCGTGTGCGGCTGGATGACCTTCAGCCCCGGCACCTGCGAATACCATGCGGCGTAGTCCTGGCTGTGCTGCGCGCCGACGCGCGCGGCCGCACCGTTCGGTCCGCGGAATACGATCGGGCAGCCCATCCGCCCGCCTGCCATATACAGCGTCTTCGCCGCGGAATTGATGATCTGGTCCATCGCCTGCATGGCGAAGTTGAAGGTCATGAACTCGACGATTGGCTTCAGTCCGGCGAACGCCGCGCCGACGCCGAGCCCGGCGAAGCCGTGCTCGGTGATCGGCGTGTCGATCACGCGTTTGGCGCCGAACTCGTCCAGAAGTCCCTGCGTGACCTTGTAGGCGCCCTGATATTCGGCAACCTCTTCGCCAATCACGAAGACGTCCTTGTCGCGACGCATCTCCTCGGCCATCGCGTCGCGAAGCGCCTCCCGCACCGTCTGCTGCACGGTTTTGACACCTGCGGGCACCTCCGGCGATTCCTCCGGCGGTTCGGCCTTGGGCAGCGCGTGCAGCGCAGATTCTGCCTTGTCGGACTTCTCGCCATCCGCTTCGCCGGTTGCAGCCGATCGGTCGGACGGTCCGCCTCTCTCTGCCCGGCCGCCGCTGGTCGTCGTATCCGCTGCTGGAGCAGCCGCGCCCTCGGCCGCCGCGGCGTCCTCCCCGTCGGCGAGAATGACGGCAATCGGTGTATTCACCTTCACGCCTTCCGTCCCCTCGCCCACCAGGATCTTGCCGAGCCGCCCCTCGTCGACCGCCTCGACTTCCATCATCGCCTTGTCGGTCTCGATCTCTGCGATCACGTCGCCAGCCTTGATCTCGTCGCCTTCCTTGACGACCCATTTGGCGAGCTTCCCTTCCTCCATTGTGGGGGAGAGCGCCGGCATCAATACTTGCGTCGGCATCGGTGCCCTCCCGCTCAGGCTTCGGCGTAGATGTCGGTCCACAATTCGGACGGATCGGGCTCGGGATCGGCCTGCGCAAATTCGGCCGCTTCGTTGACGACGCGGCGGATGTCCTTGTCGATCTCCTTGAGCTCCTCCTCGCTCGCCCAGTTTTTCTTTTCGAGCCGCTGGCGCACCTGCTCGATCGGATCGTGCTCGGTCCGCATCTTCTGCACCTCTTCCTTGGCGCGGTATTTCGCCGGGTCGGACATGGAATGACCGCGATAACGGTAGGTAAGCATTTCCAGGATTGTCGGTCCCTTGCCGGAGCGGGCGTGCTCGAGCGCCCTTTCGCCCGCCGCCCTCACAGCGCGCACATCCATGCCGTCGACCTGCTCACCGGGAATGTCGAAGGAGAGGCCGCGCTTGCACAGATCAGTTGTCGCGGAGGCGCGCTTCACGCTTGTTCCCATGCCGTACTGATTGTTCTCGATCACGTAGACAACGGGGAGCGACCAGAGCTTCGCCATGTTGAAGCTCTCATAGACTTGCCCCTGATTGGCGGCGCCGTCGCCGAAATAGGTTAGCGACACATTGCCGTTCTCGCGGTACAGGTTGGCGAAGGCCAGCCCCGTCCCGAGCGGCACCTGGGCGCCGACGATGCCGTGGCCGCCGTAGAAGAACTTCTCCTTGGAGAACATGTGCATGGAGCCGCCCTTGCCGTGCGAATAGCCGCTGCGGCGGCCCGTCAGTTCGGCCATCACGCCCTTCGGATTCATACCGGTCGCCAGCATGTGCCCATGGTCGCGATAGCCGGTAATGACCTGATCGCCTTCGATCATCGCCATCTGCAGCCCGACGACGACGGCCTCCTGGCCGATATAGAGGTGGCAGAACCCGCCGATCAGACCCATGCCGTAAAGCTGGCCCGCTTTCTCCTCGAAGCGCCGGATCAGCAGCATGCTGCGGTAGGCGGCAAGCTCCTCATCCCTGGAAAAATCCGCGGTCAATAGCGCTTTCGATTTACCCCCGGACCGGACCCGCTCAGGCCGTACCTGCTCGTCGTCGCCGCTCCGCCGCGCGGCGGTCTGGGATTGCGCCATCGTTTCCTCCGGATTTACGGTTTCTTGCCGCCATATAATATCGCCTTCTCCTAACGGGAAAGCCCGCTCATTTGCGCGGCCGGCGCAGGGCAGTCATGCGGCGGACGCTTCGCTGCGGCGGACGGGCGTTTTTTACGGGGCCGGGCGGCGGTCGGCAGGTTCGAGAAAAATAACGATGTCCTTGGCGTCGGCCATGTTGAGCGCTTCGCGGGCCCGTTCGTCGATCGTGTCCTTGTCGAGGCTTTCCGAGCGCATGAGAGCAACGTGCCGCTCCATCCGCTGGCGCTCCGCGCGCACCCGGTCCAGGTCCGTCTGAAGCGACGCCGCCCGGTCCCTGAGCTTTCCAAGCGCGAAAAGCCCGTAATCCCCTTCCACGGCGTGATAGGCGAAATAGCTCAGAACGAAGAGACAGCCAATCGGGAGGAGGAGCGGCCTGACCTTGGATTGCTTGCGTTGACGTGTCGCCATCGGCCGCTATCGGTATTGAGGCAAAGTGGGGGACGGTACGCGGAACCAGTCTGCGTCCCCACGGAGGCTTCTACCGGCACAGCGTAAAGAAAGGGTATTGAATGCCGGTCCCCCGGCTGTGCCAGTTCGATGCGGATTCCTTGCCGCTCCCTTACTCGGAAGGATCGAACTTTTGCGCGACGCCTTGGGCAGCCTTCCGATCCTGATGGAGCGACCCCCCTCTTGCGGCCTGAAATGTTAGTACGTTAGGGTCATGGCCAGGGAAAGCGCGTGTCGTATAGCGATACTTCGCTGCGGAGAGCGGCGGGACGGCCGGGGTCAAAATCGGGCCTCGTCTATGACGAGCTTCGTGACGCCATCATATCGCTGCGTCTTCAGCCTGGTTCCCGGATCGACAAGGCAGAGATATGCGAAAGGCTTCAGGTCTCGCGGCAACCCCTCGCCGAGGCGCTATCGCGGCTGGCCGAGGAGCGGCTGGTCAGCGTCGAGCCGCAGAAGGGAACCTACGTCACCCGCGTACGCTTCGGCGATGTGGCGGAAGCCGCGTTCCTGCGCGAGGCGCTGGAAGTCGCGACCGTCCGGAAGGTCGCGCCGGACATCGACGATGAGACGCTCGACCGGCTCCGTCTCATCGTCAGCTATCAAGCCGCCGCGCGGACGGCGGGCCAGGCCGAAGAGTTCTATCTGCTCGACCTCAGGTTCCACGCGACCATCTTCGAACGGCTGGCCTACCGCCGCGTCGCGGAGGCGGTTGAGTCGGCGCGAGCCCAGACGGAGCGCATCCGGCGCCTGCTTCTGCCGACGCCGCAGCGCACCTTGAATACGATCGTCGAGCATGACGCCATCGTCGACGCCCTTGTCAGGCGCGATTCCGAGCTGGCGGCGGCGGCGATGCGGACACATCTGGGCAACCTCTTGACCGAGCTGCGCCAGTTCGCAGCCGAACGCCCGGAGCTCTTTGAGCCGTGAACCTGGTTAGGGGATTTTGATGCTTGTCGGTCTCGACCCCCTGCTCGGCCCGGAGCTCCTGATGTTCCTGCGGGGGATGGGACACGGCGACGAGATCGCCATCGTCGACGCCAATTTCCCGGCCCTGTCGCACGCCCGACGGCTGCTCCGGCTGGACGGTAGCGACGCCAGCCGGGCGCTTGCGGCGGTTCTTTCGGTGCTGCCGCTCGATTCCTTCGTCGATACCCCGGCCAGCGGCATGCAGGTCGTCGGCAAGCCGGACGAGGTGCCCCCGGCAATCGCCGACTTTCAGGAGATTGTGGACCGGCTTGCCGGATTCCCGGTCAGGATCGCGCGCATCGAGCGGCACGGCTTCTACGACCGAGCCAAAGCCTGCTTCGCTCTCGTCGTGACGAGCGACCGGCGTTTTTATGCCAACATCATCCTGACGAAGGGCGTGATCGGCGCCGATGGCAAGGTGGTGGCATGAGCATGAGGAACGGAATGACGACCGTCGTTTGCCGCCGGCCGGGCGAACTCGCGGTCGAGGAGCGGCCTCTCCCCGAGCGGCGGCCGGACGAGGTTCTCCTCAGCATCCGCAGGATCGGCATCTGCGGCACCGACTATCACATCTACGAAGGGCTGCACCCGTTCCTGCAATATCCGCGGATCATGGGGCACGAGCTGTCGGCCGAGGTTCTCGAGGCGCCGCGCGGCGGCGCTTTTCGCGCGGGCGACCCGGTGATCGTGATCCCCTATCTGTCGTGCGGCGCCTGCATTGCCTGCCGTCGGGGCAAGACCAATTGCTGCACGACGCTTCAGTGCCTCGGCGTCCATTGCGACGGGGGGATGGCCGAGCGCTTCGCACTGCCGGAGCAGAATCTCTATCCGGCCGACGGGCTGACGCTGGATCAGGCGGCGATGGTCGAGTTTCTTGCGATTGGCGCCCATGCCGTCCGCCGCTCCGGTATCGGTCCGGGCGACCGCGCGCTGGTCGTCGGGGCCGGCCCGATCGGGATCGGCACGGCCCTCTTCGCCCGCATCGCAGGGGCCGACGTGACGCTCATGGATCGCCTGCCCACCATCCTCGAACTCGCTGGCCGCATCACCGGCATCGCCTCCACGGTGCTCGCCGACGAGGCGGCTGCGGGCCGGATCGGCGCGATCACCGGCGGGGAATTGTTCGACACGGTGTTCGATGCGACCGGCAACGCCGCCGCCATGGAGAAGAGCTTCGATTATGCCGCGAGCGGCGGCAGCTACGTGCTCGTCGGTGTCGTGAAGGACCGCATCGCCTTCTCCGACCCCGATTTCCACCGCCGGGAGCTGACGCTTTTCGCGAGCCGCAACGCGACCCGCGGGGATTTCGACACGGTCGTCGGCGCCATGCGCGCCGGAAAGCTGCCAACCGACGCTCTGAACACCCACAGCTGCACTCTGGAAGACCTGCCTGACGCGCTGCCGCGCTGGCTTCACGATCGCGTCGGCGTCGTCAAGGCGATGGTGCGGCTGGAAGGCGAGGCTGCGGCATGACGGCACGACCCGCATCCGCAGCGATTGACAGGGCTCGCTTAGATCATACTTTTCGCGCCGAGGGGCCCAGCCGATGACCGAGAACCCGAACGCCCGCCTGCTGACGCCCGCCGGGCGCGCCGATACGTCTGTCCTGGCGCCAGCCAGACGCTTTGTCCGGCTCCATCCGGAGGACAACGTCGTGGTCGCCGCCGTTTCGCTGCCGACCGGAACGGTGCTCGACGGTGAAGGCGTCACGGTGGCGAAGGCTGTCCCGATGGGTCACAAGGTGGCGGCCCGCGCGATCGCCTCCGGCGCGCCGGTCGTGAAGTTCGGCCAGATCATCGGCTACGCCACCGATGACATCGCGCCAGGCGCGCATGTTCACGTGCACAACTGCGCGATGGGCGAGCACGATCAGCAGTACGCGATCGGCGTCGATTATCGCCCGGTGCAGTATCGCGATCCGCGTGGGGCGACCTTCAAGGGTCTGCGCCGGGCCGACGGACGCGTCGGCACGCGCAACTTCATCGCGCTCTGCTCGACGGTGAACTGCTCCGCGACCGTGATCCGCATGATCGCGGACCGGGTCAACCGGTCGGGCATGCTCGCCGCATATCCTCATATCGACGGCGCCATTGCGCTGTCGCACGGCACCGGCTGCGGCATGGCGGATGCCGGCGAGGGCTTCGACAATCTGGAGCGCGTGCTCTGGGGATACGCGACGCATCCGAACGTCGGCGCCGCCATCTTCGTCGGGCTCGGCTGCGAGGTGATGCAGATCGGGCGGCTCAAGGCAAAATACGGCTTCGCCGAGGACCATTTTCACACCCTCACGATCCAGGAATCGGGAGGCACGCGCCGCACCATCGACACCGCCCTTCGCATGATCGAAGGGCTGCTGCCCGCCCTGCCGGCGATGGAGCGGACCGACGTGCCGGCGTCCGAGCTGATGGTGGCCCTGCAGTGCGGCGGCTCGGACGGCTATTCCGGCATCACCGCCAATCCGGCGCTCGGCCGCGCCGCCGACATCCTGGTGGAATACGGCGGCGCCGCCGTCCTTGCCGAGACGCCGGAGATCTACGGCGCCGAACAGCTGCTCGTGCGCCGCGCGGCCTCGCAGGCGGCCGGCGAAAAGCTGATCGAGCGCATCCGCTGGTGGGAGGATTACACGCGCCGCAACAAGGGCGACATGAACAACAACCCCTCGCCCGGCAACAAGGCCGGCGGCCTGACCACCATCCTCGAGAAATCGCTGGGCGCCGCCGCCAAGGGCGGCACCTCGCCGCTTGCCGACGTGGCGCTCTACGGCGAAAAAATCACGTCGAAAGGCTTCGTTTTCATGGATAGCCCCGGCTACGATCCGGCCTCCGTCACCGGCCAGGTCGCGTCCGGCTGCCAGATCGTCTGCTTCACGACCGGGCGCGGTTCCGCTTTCGGCTCCAAGCCCGCCCCCACGATCAAGCTCGCCACCAATTCGCGTCTCTATGCCGCGATGCCGGACGACATGGACATCAATTGCGGCGACATCGTCGAGGGAACGGCGACCATCGAATCGAAGGGAGAGGAAATCTTTCGCAAGATTCTGGCCGTCGCCTCCGGCGAGCGCTCCAAGAGCGAGGATCTCGGTCTCGGCGACAACGAATTCGTGCCCTGGCAGATCGGAGCGGTCATGTAGGGCGAAGCGAATGGCCGGTGCGCCGGCCTGAACCGCAGCCGGCCATGGACCGTGCCGGCGCATTGAGGGAGGAAGGGTATGAAGAGTTTGCTGACGACCACGGCTATTGCCATTGCGCTATCCGCAGCCGCCGGATCGGCATTCGCCGACACTTCGGACAAGCGGATCGCGCTTTCCAACAACTATGCCGGCAATTCCTGGCGCCAGGCGATGCTCAGGAGCTGGGACAAGGTGGCCAAACCTGCCGTCGAGCAAGGCATCGTCGCCGCTGCCGATCCCTTCACGACCGCCGAGAACCAGGTGACCGAGCAGGCCGCCCAGATCCAGAACCTGGTGCTGCAGGGCTACGACGCCATCGTTCTGAACGCCGCCTCGCCCGATGCGCTGAACGGCGCGGTCAAGGAGGCCTGCGACGCGGGCGTCACCGTCGTCTCGTTCGACGGCATCGTGACCGAACCTTGTGCATGGCGCATTGCCGTGGACTTCAAGCAGATGGGCAAGGACGAAGTTCTCTATCTTGCCGAGAAGATGCCTGAAGGCGGCAAGCTCCTGGAGATCCGCGGCCTGGCCGGGGTCTTTGTCGACGACGAGATCTCCAAGGGCATCCACGAAGGCGTCGCCGAGAACTCGCAGTTCGAAGTCGTCGGCTCCGTCCACGGCGATTGGGACCAGGCCAAGGCGCAGGCCGCCGTCGCCGGCATCCTACCGAGCCTGCCCGAGGACATCGTGGCGGTGGTCACTCAGGGCGGTGACGGCTACGGCGCCGCGCAGGCCTTTGCCGCCGCCGGCCGCGATACCCCGCTCATCATCATGGGCAACCGCCAGGACGAGCTTCAATGGTGGAAGGAGCAGAAGGATTCGAGCGGCTATGAGACGATGTCGGTCTCGATCGCCCCGGGCGTCTCCACGCTCGCCTTCTGGGTGGCCCAGCAGATCCTCGACGGTCAGGAGGTGCCGAAGGACCTGGTCGTGCCGTTCCTGCGGATCGACCAGGACAATCTGGAGGAGAATCTCGCCAACACCGAAACCGGCGGCGTCGCCAACGTCGAATACTCGCTTGAGGACGCACAGAAGGTGATCGAAGAAGCGAAGATGTAGGCTGACGGGCGCCTTCGCTTTTCTTTATCCCATGGCAGGGCTCGACCCTGCCATGGGATATGTGCGCCGAACAGGGGTGTTTGAGCGGGGCGATGTCCGGTGGCAATGAGCCGATCGTAAGCCTGGACGGCGTCGAAAAGAGCTTCGGCGCCGTCCGCGCGCTTGCCGGGGTCGATCTGGCGGGCAGCCCGGGGGAGTGCCTCGGCCTCGTCGGGCATAACGGCGCCGGCAAATCGACCCTGATGCACGTCCTCGCCGGGACGCTGCGTCCCGACGCCGGCGTGATCCGCATCGACGGCGGGGACCTGACGCAATCGTACGATGTCGTCGGAGCCCAGCGGCGGGGCATCCGCTGCGTGTTCCAGGAGCTCTCGCTTTGCCCGAATCTCACGGTGGCGGAGAATGCGCGCGTCTTCCACGGCGGCCTCAGGGGCTTCGGTTGGCGCCGGCGCTCCGGCCGGCTGATCCTCGACAAGCTCGATGAGATCTTTACCGACCACCGCATCGTGCCGGGCGATGTGGTCGGCGACCTCTCGATCGTGCGCCGCCAGATGGTTGAGATCGCCCGCGCCTTCTCGGTCACTGATACGCCGGTGAGGCTGGTGATTCTCGACGAGCCGACGTCGTCGCTGGACGCGCATGTGGCGGCGCAGCTGCTCTCCTTCGTACGCCGCTTCGTCGCCGGCGGCGGCGCCTGCATCCTCATCTCGCATCTCCTCGGCGAAATCCTCTCCACCGCCGACCGCATCATCGTGATGCGGGACGGCAAGGTCGTAGCCGAGCGCCGCGCCCGCGACTTCACGCGGGGCTCGCTTGTCTCCGCGATGGGGAGCGTCGCACGGGGCGAGACGGTCGAAGCGGCGGGCGAGCGCGGCTCGAAGCGACAGGGGGCGCCGCAGCCGCGCGCCCGCGCCCGTCCGCCCGCCCAGACGGACGGCCGCGAGTTGGTCGCGCATCGCGGAGAAGTGGTCGGCCTTGCCGGCCTTGCCGGGCAGGGTCAGACGGAGATGCTGCAGCGGCTGTTTCGGGCCGCCTACCGCAAGAGCCGCGACGCCAGCGTCGAGGATCCGGTCGCCCTCGTCGCCGGCGACCGGCAGAACGACGGCATCTTTCCGCTCTGGTCGATCGCCAGGAACATCACCGTCGGGTCGATGCGGCGCATGCTCCGGGGCGTGCTCATCGATCCGCGCCGCGAAGCGGAGATGGCGGAGACCTGGCGCGAGCGCATCAACATCCGCACGCCGGATGTCGACAACAACATTCTGTCCCTGTCGGGCGGCAATCAGCAGAAGGCGCTCTTCGCGCGAGCGCTCGGCTCCGACGCCGGCATCGTCCTCATGGACGATCCGATGCGCGGCGTCGACATCGGGACCAAGCAGGAAGTGTACGACATGATCCGCGCCGAGGCGGAGAAGGGCCGCACCTTCGTCTGGTACACCACCGAGATCGACGAGCTTCGGAACTGCGACCACGTCTACGTCTTCCGCAACCGGCGCATCGTCGCCGACCTCGCGCGGCACGAAATGACGGAGGAAAAGGTGCTGCACTCCTCCTTCGCGGAGGATAGCGCGTGACTTCAGAGGGCTCCCTTGATG
>DASWJZ010000118.1:0-7908 GCA_036396875.1 Propylenella sp. | reverse complement strand
GCTCGACGGCGCGGATGTCCTCCGGCCCGCGGTCGGCGAAGCCGCGCGGCAGTTTCGGCTCGATCCTGTTCTTCCTGTTCTTCGGGGCGGACATGGGGTCGGGATCGCGAGAAGTGTCGCCGGATGGGGGAGCGCCCGCCTCCGGGGCAAGCGCGGCCTTACTAGCGGGATGTCTTCGGGGCGGCAACCGGGACGCGTCCACCCTTTCCCCTTGTGGGGAGAGGATCGCCGGTCCAAAGGACCGGCTGGGCGAGGGACGTTGGACCGTGGCGGCGCGCTGAAAGCCCCTTCCCTGGCCCCTCCCCGAAAGGGGGACGCGCGAGAGCGGGAGAAGGAGTTGCGCCACCGGGCTGACGCGATCGTTATCGGCGGCGGGCATAACGGGCTCGTCTGCGCCGCCTATCTGGCGGAGGCCGGCCTCAAGGTCACGGTCCTCGAGCGGCGGCCGATCGTCGGCGGCGCGGCGGTCACCGAGGAATTCTGGCCGGGCTTCCGCAATTCCGTCGCCTCCTACACGGTGTCGCTGCTCAACCCGAAGGTGATCCGCGACCTCGAACTCCACGCGCACGGGCTGAAGATCGTCGAGCGCGCGATCGCGAATTTCCTGCCGCTGCCGGACGGGCGCTACCTGAAGGTCGGCGGCAGGCGGACGAAGGCGGAGGTCGCGAAGTTTTCCGCCGGCGACGCCGCCCGGCTCGACGATTACGAGGCGCGGCTGGAAGCCGTCGCAGACGTTCTGCGCTCGCTGGTCTTGGAGACGCCGCCGAACGTGACGGCGCGCGGCTGGGCCGCGGCCGTGCCCGACCTCCTCAAGACGGCGCAGCTCGGCCGGCGCGTCGCGGCGCTCGACGTGCCGATGCGGCGCGAGCTTCTCGACCTCGTCCTGAAGTCGGCCGGCGACTATTTGGACGGCTGGTTCGAGAGCGCGCCGATCAAGGCGGCCTTCGGCTTCGACGGCATCGTCGGGACCTATGCGAGCCCCTACCAGGCGGGCTCGGCTTACGTGCTTCTGCACCACTCTTTCGGCGAGGTGAACGGCAGGAAGGGCGTCTGGGGTCACGCGATCGGCGGGATGGGCGCCATCACGCAGGCGATGGCGAAGTGCTGCGCCGCGCGCGGCGTGGAGATCCGCACCGGCGCGGCGGTCGCCGAGGTGATCGTGGAGAAGGGCCGCGCCGCCGGCGTCGTCACCGAGAGCGGCGATGCAATGCGCGCGAAAATCGTCGTCTCGAACCTGAACCCGAAGCTCCTCTTCACCCGGCTCGTCGACCCGGCCGCGCTCGACGCCGATTTCCTCCGCCGCATCCACAACTGGCGCTGCGGCTCGGGCACGTTCCGCATGAACGTGGCGCTGTCGGAGCTGCCGGATTTCTCCTCACTGCCGGGCAAGGCGCGCGCCGACCACCACACCTCCGGCATCATCGTCGGCCCGAGCCTCGACTACATGGACCGCGCGTTCCTCGATGCGAAGGCGTTCGGGTGGTCACGCGAACCGATCGTCGAGATGCTGATCCCGTCGACGCTCGACGACAGCCTGGCGCCGCCGGGCCGGCATGTCGCGAGCCTCTTCTGCCAGCATGTCGCGCCGGAGCTTCCCGCCGGTCTTCCGGGCGGCTCGTCATGGGACGACCAAAAGGAGAGCGTGGCCGACCTGATGATCGAGACCGTCAACCGCCACGCGCCCAACTTCAAAGCCTCCGTGCTCGGGCGGCAGGTACTTTCGCCGCTCGACCTTGAGCGCGAGTTCGGCCTTGTCGGCGGCGACATTTTTCACGGCGCGCTGTCGCTCGACCAGATTTTCTCCGCCCGACCGGTGCTCGGCCACGCGGACTATCGGGCGCCGCTCCCCGGCCTCTATATGTGCGGCGCCGGCACGCATCCGGGCGGCGGCGTCACCGGCGCGCCCGGCCACAATGCGGCGCGCGAGATCCTGCGGGACGTGAAGCGTCGAAGGGCCTGGCGCGCCTGACCCGATCCCGTGGCGTCAGCGGGCGGCCGCGGCTCGCCGCTTTCAGGCCCGCGAATGTCCGATCACGATCCGCGCCGCATGTACGGCGCATAGCAGCGTGACCAGAACCACGAACGGGGCGATCGCAAGCGCCGGCGCGAGGGTGCTGACGACGGTTGCCTCCGCGCGGCCGACATGCCCTGCCCACTTGATGGTCAAAGCCTTCTCGAACAGCGCGACAAGCAGCCAGCCCTCCGCCCACAGCGCCGCCACGATTGCGGCAAGCAGACTGGCAAGCCGCGCCATCGGACGCCCCCGGCGCTTCCAACCCCCAGCGCGCCGAAGCCAGGCCTCGCGCAGCGGCATCCAGACGATCAGCAGCGCGTAGAAGATGCCGCCGAGCCCGGTTCCAGGCAATCCGATCATCTCAGTGCCCCTTTTCGTAGACGAGCAGAGAGCGTCCGAGCACGAATTCGGACCACAGCGCGCGCAGGATGAACACCGAGTTGACGAGGCGCATGAGGAGGAAGCAGGGAAGGCTCAGCACCGCCCTGCCCAGCTCGCCGCGCTCGGCGCCCTTGACGATCACCGGTATGGCGACGGCCGGCAAGTCTATGATGTAGCCGAGCAGGAAGAGCGGATGCACCGTGATCGCCAGAAGCGGCAGAAGCGCAAGATAAGCGACCGACGCCACCGCGGCGTCCCACAGACCGACGGCGACCATGGACCGCAGATAGGGCAAGTGCAGCAGGTGGCGCCAGTGAAGGCGCACGTTCTGCACGAAGCCGTGCGACCAGCGGCGCAGCTGCTTCGACAGAAAATGCAGGTTGTGCGGCTCAAGCGGGTAGCAGACGGCATCCTCGATGAACCGCACGTTGTAGCCGAGCCGGTAGGCGGTCCAGGTGAGGTCCATGTCCTCGGCCATTGTCCGGTTCGACCAGCCGCCGATTTCGCGCAGAAAGGCGGTCCTGTAAGCGGAGAAGCAGCCCGACGAAATCAGCGGCCGTTCAAGAAGGTTTTGAATGGGCTTGTAGAACGTGAAGGCGAAAAGATACTCGATGTAGCGGCCGCGCTCCCAGATCGTGCGGACGCGGCGGGGAAGCACGAAGCCGCAGCTCGCGGCCACCGTCGGATCCGCCATCGCCCCCATAATCTTCTCGACCGCATCCGGCGCGAGCTCGGTGTCCGCGTCGATCGCCATGCAGAATTCGGTTCGCACGGAGGGGAGCGCGAAGGTCTGGGCACCGGCCTTCGAGCCCGTGTTTCTTGGGGGACGCACGACGGTGGCGCCGAGGGCGCGCGCGACATCGCCCGTCCCATCGGTTGAAAAATCGTCGACGACGATGATCTGGTCGAGCGGCCGGGTTTGATTCTGCAGGCTCCGGATCGTGTCGCCGATGCTCGCCGCCTCGTTGTACGCAGGTACAATGGCAGCGATTCCCGCGCAGGCAGGCGCTTCCTGATACAACGCGACGACTCCCTGAGACCCGTGCCCTGAAGCGAGCACTTGTAGTAGGCCATGTACAGCAGTGATTATGGAGAGATGATGAATCCGCGGGACATGGGTGCTGAATGACCGTGCTGGTGACTGGCGGCGCCGGCTTCATCGGCAGCCATACGGTGCACAGTCTCGTCGACAGCGGAGAGCGGGTCGTGGTGCTCGACGACCTCTCGACCGGCTCGCCGAACCTGCTGCCGGAAGCCGCAACCCTGGTTTGCGGCGACATCGGCGACAGCGCCCTCGTGACCCGGGTGGTCAGCGACCACGCGGTGACGGCGGTCATCCACTTCGCCGGGTCGATCGTGGTTGCCGAATCCGTCGTCGATCCGCTGAAATATTATCTTAACAACACGGCGAAATCTCAGGCCCTGCTGTCGCTCGCGGTCGAGGCTGGAATCGGCATTTTCATCTTCTCCTCGACGGCGGCGGTTTACGGAAACCCGCCGCGCTCTCCGGTTGACGAATCGGCCCCGCTCGCGCCGGTCTCGCCCTACGGCAGCTCCAAGATGATGGTCGAGTTGATGCTGCGGGACGTGGCGGCCGCCCACAACCTGCGTTATGCGGCGCTGCGCTATTTCAATGTGGCGGGCGCCGACGAAAGGATGCGCACAGGCCAGATCTCGCCGAACGCGACGCACCTTATCAAGGTGGCCTGCGAAGCCGCCGTTTCCCGGCGCGACGGCGTTTCGGTGTTCGGCGCCGACTACCCCACGGCGGACGGAACCTGCATCAGGGACTACATCCATGTGTCCGATCTCGCGCACGCACACGTCCTGGCGCTCGACTATCTTCGCGCGGGCGGCGAAAGCGTCGTGTTGAACTGCGGCTACGGCAGGGGCAGTTCGGTGCTTGAAGTCATTGCCGCGGTGAAGCGCGCCTCGTCGGTCGACTTTCCGGTCAGGCTGGCGCCGCGGCGCCCGGGCGACCCGGTGGAACTCGTGGCGGCTGCCGACCGCATCCGCGAGCTGCTCGGCTGGAAGCCGGCTCATGCCGATCTCGATCGCATCGTCATCGACGCGCTGCGCTGGGAGCGGGGCTTGGCGGAACGGGGGATCGAAGGTTTGCTCGGGCGAAGCGCCGGACCGCAGAAGCGTTGACATGCTGCGCCTGGTCAAATGGCTCAATTACCGCGACCGGGTGCTGGAGTACCTCGGCGCGCTTTTTGTCGCCTATCCGCGCGGGCGCCAGTTCGCCAGGGACTTTCCGGGGCTTCGCGGGCGCATCCGCGCCGATTTCGCGGCGGACGTGCCGCCGCCGCGGGCGGCGGTCGGTCTGGCGGCGGCGATGATCGAAGAGCTCGTCAGCCAGCTCGACGACAAGGGGCGGCGCAGCGTGCGCGAGGCGCTGGCCGGCTTGCCGCCGTGCGAGGTCGAGCGGCTCGCGGCCGACAGCCTCGCGCGCGCGTCGGGGCGGCGCGGCGACGCGGCGCAGACGATGGCGGAGGTAATCGCCGTCGCCCTCTTCATGGCGGGGCGGATGAGCGTTGCCGGAACGGTCGGCGACAGCGAGCGCGCCGCCTTCGCGGCGGCAATCGACGCCGTGCTCGCCGACGGCGGGCATGGGCTGTCACACACAAAGGAAAAGGCGGGGCCGTAGCCCCGCCCCGGCAATCGTCAGAGCGCGATCAGCCGCCGACGCAGGTGTCGACGTTGTCGGGCGTGCAGACGTCGAGGCCCGTATAGGTCGGGTCCTCCGGCGCCGGCTTGCCTTCTTGCATGTCCTTGATCGCGTAGATGACCTTGTAGCCCATCTCGAAGGGCCGCTGTCCGACCTGGCCGGCCGACAGGCCCTCGCGCATCAGGTCGAGCTGGATCGGCAGCGTGTCCGCGACGACGAGCGCAAGCTCGCCGGAAGCGATCTTGTCCTTGTACTGCGACACCGCGTTCCGGTAGGCGTCCGGAACGAACTGCGGGAAACCGCCGGTCGGGATGAAGGCGTCGAGGTCGGGATACTTGCCGAGGATGTCTTCCAGCTGCTGCACCGAGAGCGGGAAATCGTCGTTCGTATAGAGCGGGCAGCCGTCCACCTCGGTCCAGCCGTTGGCGCCCTCAAGGCGCGCCCCCGGCGGATCGCCGCGCTCCACGCCGGCAAGCGTGTCGCGGATGCCCTGCATGCGCTCGTTGTGGTTGGCCGCCGCGGCGCCGCCCGACTGGATGCAGATCGTGCCGCCCTCGGGCTTGATCTTCTGCGCCAGCTTCGCGAGCTCCACGCCGATGTCGTAATTGTGCGTGCCGATATAGGCGGCGCGCAGATCCTGGTTCTCCGGAAGCAGATCGGTATCCCACGTCAGGACAGGGATGCCCTTCGCCTTCGCCTCGGGCAGCACGCTCCCCATGGCGGCGGCGTTGGCCGCGGCAACCGCGATGCCGTCCACGCCCTTGGCGATCAGGTCGGCCACGATTTGCACCTGCTCATCACCGCCGCCGTGCTCCGGCGGACCGATGAAGAAGCACTCCACCTTGTCGGCGCCGATCTCCTCGACCGCCTTGTCGCATCCGAGCTTCGCCTGGTCGAAGAACGGATTGTTGAGGTTCTTCGGAACCACCGCTATGACGAGCTTGTCCTGAGCGCTCGCCACGCCGGCGAAAAAGCCGCCCGCTATTACTGCCCCCGCGACCAGCGCGGCTCCCGTCAGCAATCTTCTCATTCATTCCTCCCTTGCCATCGAGCGCGCATGCTCATTGGCCGAGCCTATGCGCGCCTGCGTCCGCGGATCTTTTCAAGCAGCACCGCGAGCACGATAAAGACACCGACAAAGGCGCCTTGCCAATTGGAATCGATTCCCTGCATCAGCAGCGAATTCCGGATCACCTCGAGGAGCGCGGCTCCGACGAAGGCCCCGTAGGCGCTACCCTCGCCGCCCATCAGGTTGGCGCCGCCGATGACCGTGGAGGCGATCACGCGAAGCTCGTAGCCGGTGCCGAGCGCATTGATGGCCGAACCCTGCCACCCGACGATCAGAATAGCGGCTACCGCGGCCATCAGCCCGGAAATCACATAGGCCTGCGTCTTGACGCGGTCGACCGGAACGCCGGTCAGCCGCGCCGCCTGCTCATTGCCGCCGATCGAATAGAGATGGCGGCCCCAGGTGGTGAGCCTCAGGACCACGCTGAACAGGATCGTGAGGAGGATAAGCACCCAGACCGGGTTGGACAGGCCGAGGAACTGGCCGCCCCCGATGGCCTTGAAGGGCGCTCCGTAGGGACCGAAATCGTAGATCATCTTGTTCTCGGAGAGCACGATCGCGACCGACCGGGCAAAGGACAGCATGCCGAGCGTCACCACGAAGGGCGACAGCCCGACATAGGCGATCAGCAGCCCGTTCACGAATCCGGTCGCCATGCCGGCGGCAAGGCCCGCGGCGAGCGCCAGCGACCAGTGGAAACCGGCCTGAAGGATGATGCCGCAGACCACGCCGACCAGCCCCATGATCGAGCCGACGGAGAGATCGATGCCGCCGGTGATGATCACGGTGACCATGCCCACCGCCATGATGCCGATAAAGGCGAAGTTCCTGGTGATGTTGTAGAAATTCGCTGTGGACGCGAAGGCCTGCGGCTGCAGGTAGCACATCAGCCCAATGATCGCGAGGAGCGCCACGCTCACCCAGAACGCCTGGCTAGAGACCAGCTTCTCGAGAAGGGTCTGCTCCCTGATGCCGACGATGTCCTCGATCGACACGCCGCTCAGCGGCGGCGCCGAGGCGCCGACCGCTCCGGCGGAGGCTCCGTCAGGCTGCATGAATGGCTCCCGTGATGAGGCCGGTCACCTCCTCGGGGCTGGATTCCGTGATCGCCTTCTCCGCCACCTTGCGCCCGCGCCGGAGCACGAAGATGCGATCGGCGACGGCGAAAACATCGGGCATGCGGTGGCTGATCAGCACGATCGCGATGCCCTGGTCGCGCAGCCGCCGGATCAGGTCGAGAACCTCGGCGACCTGGCGGACCGAGATAGCGGCGGTCGGCTCGTCCATCAGCACGATCCTCGATTGCGCCAGGCGAGTGCGGGCGATCGCCACCGCCTGACGCTGGCCGCCGGACATGCGGCGCACCAGGTCGCGCGGGCGCGTCTCCGACTTCAGTTCGGCGAAAAGTTCCCCCGCGCGGGCGTACATGGAACGGAAGTCAAGGAATTTGAACGGTCCGAACCGGAACACCTTCTCGCGGCCGAGGAAGACGTTCGCCGCAGCCGTCAGATTGTCGCAAAGCGCCAGATCCTGGTAGACGATCTCGATCCCCTTCTGGCGCGCTTCGACCGGCTTGTGGAAATGCACCGGCTCGTTCTCCATGACGATCTCGCCGGAGGACGGCGCGAAGTTGCCGGCGATGATCTTCACCAGCGTCGACTTCCCGGCGCCGTTGTCGCCCATCAGCCCGAGAACTTCCCCCGGCTCAAGCGACAGGTCCACCTCGGTCAGCGCTGTGATCGCCCCGAAATGCTTGGATATTTTGTTGAGCTG
>DASWJZ010000117.1:0-20417 GCA_036396875.1 Propylenella sp. | reverse complement strand
CGTCGTCGCCGTCCTGACGACGCTCGGCATCATCGTGTCGCTGCTCTACGAGGCGATCGCCTTCTTCCGCCTGGTGCCGCCGACGGAGTTCTTCTTCGGCCTCCGCTGGGAGCCGCAGATCGCCATTCGCGCCGACCAGGTGGCCGGCGCCGGCGCGTTCGGCGCGGTTCCCGTGTTCCTGGGGACGCTCGTGATCTCCTTCATCGCGATGCTGGTGGCGGTGCCGATCGGCCTCTTCACGGCGATCTACCTGGTCGAATACGCCGACGACCGGGTGCGGGCGGTGGTCAAGCCAGTGATGGAGATGCTGGCCGGCATTCCGACGGTGGTCTACGGCTTCTTCGCGGTGCTGACGGTGGCGCCGGCGATCCGCGAGGCCGGCGGGCTCATCGGCGTCGCGACCTCGCCGAACAGCGCTCTCGCCGCGGGCGGCGTGATGGGCATCATGATCATTCCCTTCATCTCGTCGCTATCGGACGACGCGCTGAAGGCGGTGCCGCGCGCGATGCGCGACGGCTCGCTGGCGATGGGCGCGACCCGCGCCGAGACGATGACCAGGGTGCTCGTGCCGGCCGCGCTGCCCGGCATCATGGGCGGCGTCCTGCTGGCGCTATCGCGCGCCATCGGCGAGACGATGATCGTCGTCATGGCGGCCGGGCTGATCGCCACGATGACGGTCAATCCGCTCGACGCGGTGACGACGGTCACCGTGCAGATCGTGACGCTGCTGATCGGCGACACCGAGTTCGACAATCCGAAGACGCTCGCCGCCTTCGCCCTCGGGCTCGTTCTGTTCGTCGTGACGCTCTTCCTCAACATCGTCGCTTTGCGCATCGTGCAGAAATACCGCGAGCAGTACGAATGAGGGCGCCGTGGCCGACGTGATGCGATCCCCCCCGGCGCGCTGGTCCACCGCCGACGCGCACGCGCGCCGCCGCCGGCGATACGCCGCCGACCGGCGGCTGCGCATCTACGGCATCCTCGCGATCAGCTTCGCGGTTGGACTGCTCGCCACCCTGATCACGACGCTGGCGGTCGGCGGATACCAGGCCTTCGTGCAGACGCACATCCGCATCGACTTCCCGATCTCCCCGGAAAACGTCGACCCTGCCGAGCCGGCCGAAGGAAACTACCGCAACGTCGTCCGCGACGGTTTGCGGGCGCTGTTCCCGGAGGTGACGAAGCCGCCCGAGCAGCGGGCGCTCGGCCAGATCCTGACCAGCAACACGCAATTCTTCGTGCGCGACGCCGTGCTCAGCGACCCCTCGGTGATCGGCGGCACGCTGACGCTGAAGGTGCCGGCGGCCGACCCGATCGACCAGCTGGAGAAGGGCGTCATCCCGCGCAGCGTGCCGGAGAGCCAGCGGCGCGTGAGCGACGTGCAGATCGGCTGGTTCGACAGACTGAAGGCGGAGGGACGCGTCTCGACACCGTTCAACTGGGGCCTGATCGTCAATGCCGACAGCCGCTTCCCCGAGATCGCCGGCCTGCGGGGGGCCATTGTCGGCTCCTTCTACGCGCTCCTCGTCTGCTTCCTGATCTCGTTCCCGGTCGGGATCGCGGCGGCGATATATCTGGAGGAGTTCGCGCCGAGGAACCGCTGGACGGACCTGATCGAGGTCAACATCAACAACCTCGCCGCGGTGCCGTCGATCGTCTTCGGTCTGCTCGGCCTCGCCGTCTTCCTCGGCTGGTTCGGCCTGCCGCGATCGGCGCCGCTGGTCGGGGGCATGGTGCTCGCGCTGATGACGCTGCCGACCATAATCATCGTGACGCGCGCGGCGCTGAAGGGCGTTCCGCCCTCCATTCGCCAGGCGGCGCTCGGCATGGGCGCCTCGCGGCATCAGATGGTCATGCACCATGTCCTGCCGCTGGCGCTGCCGGGCATTCTCACCGGCACCATCATCGGTCTGGCGCAGGCGCTCGGGGAGACCGCGCCGCTGCTCTTGATCGGCATGAACGCCTTCATCACGAGCGCGCCGACCAGCGTGCTCGACGCCTCAACGGCGCTTCCGACCCAGATATTCCTGTGGGCCGACAGTCCCGAGCGCGGTTTCGTCGCCCGCACGTCGGCGGCGATCCTGGTCCTCCTCGGTTTCCTGATGATGATGAACGCCATCGCCATCTACCTCCGCCAGCGCTTCGAGCGGACGTGGTGACAGGCTCGGAGGCCGCCTCGATGAACGACATGACGATGACGATGCCGGCGCGCGAAATGGCGGACTCCGAGACCCTCCGCACGCCCGAGGACGAGGCTGTTCGGGTCAAGATCACGGCGCGGGACGTTTCGGTCTACTACGGTGAAAAACAGGCGCTGTTCGATGTCTCCATCGACATTCCGGAGCGGGCGGTGATGGCGTTCATCGGCCCCTCGGGCTGCGGCAAGTCGACCTTCCTGCGCTGCCTCAACCGCATGAACGACACGATCGACATCGCCCGCGTGACGGGGCGTATCGAGATCGACGGCCGCGACATCCACGATCCCGATCTCGATGTGGTCGAGCTTCGCGCCCGCGTCGGCATGGTGTTCCAGAAGCCGAATCCGTTTCCGAAATCGATCTTCGAAAACGTCGCCTACGGGCCGCGCATCCACGGCCTCGCCCGCGGCAAGGCGGAGCTGGCCGACATCGTGGAAAAGAGCCTGCGCCGGGCCGGACTGTTCGAGGAGGTCAAGGACCGCCTGAGCGAGCCCGGCACCGGATTGTCGGGCGGCCAGCAGCAGCGCCTCTGCATTGCCCGCGCCATCGCCGTCAGCCCCGAGGTGATCCTGATGGACGAGCCGTGCTCGGCGCTCGATCCGATCGCCACCGCGAGGATCGAAGAGCTGATCGACGAGCTCAGGGAGAACTACACGATCGTCATCGTCACCCATTCTATGCAGCAGGCGGCGCGCGTCTCGCAGCGCACCGCCATGTTCCATCTCGGCTACGTGGTCGAGGAGGGGCCGACCGACATGATGTTCACCAACCCGCGCGAGAAGCGCACGCAGGACTACATCACCGGCCGGTTCGGCTGAGGAGAGAATTGAAATGGCTCAGACGCAGCACATCGTCAGCTCCTTCGAGGACGAGCTCCAGGGGCTCGCCCGCTCCATCGCCGAGATGGGGGGCCGCGCCGAGCAGCTCGTCGAACGCTCCATTCAGGCCCTCCTCCGCTCGAATTCCGATCTCGCCCACGAAGTGATCGAAGCCGACCGCAAGATCGACGCCATGCACCGGCAGATCGAGGAACACGCGATCCTCGTCATCGCCCGCCGCCAGCCGATGGCGCAGGATCTGCGGGAGACGATCGCCGCCATCCGCATCGCCAGCGACCTCGAGCGGATCGGCGACCTCGGCAAGAACATCGCCCGCCGCGGCCTGGCGATCGGCAGCCAGACCTTCTCCAACAACGTCCGCATCGGGGTCGAACACCTGGCGGAGCTGGCGCTGCGGCAGGTAAAGAAGGTGCTCGACGCCTACGCCACGCGGGACCTCGCCAAGGCGCAGGAGGTGTGCTCACGCGACGACGAGATCGACAACGTCTACAACTCGCTGTTCCGCCAGCTCCTCACCTACATGATGGAGGATCCGCGCAACATCTCGATGTGCACGCACCTCCTGTTCTGCGCCAAGAACATCGAGCGCATCGGCGACCACGCGACCAATATCGCCGAGACGATCTTCTACCTGATCACCGGCGAGCAATGGGGCGAACCGCGCCAATCGAGCACGCGGGTGGGGGTCTGAGGGGGAACCGGCGATGGCGAAGCCTCTCATCCTGATCGTTGAAGACGAGGACCCGCTGACCCTGCTCCTCCGCTACAATCTCGAAGCGGAGGGGTATGAGGTGGAGGCCGTCGGTCGAGGAGACGAGGCGGAAGTCCGGCTGCGAGAGCGGCTGCCCGATCTGCTCATCCTCGACTGGATGCTGCCCGGGCTCTCCGGCATCGAACTTTGCCGCAGGCTGAGGGTGCGGCAGGAGACGGCAGGGCTGCCGATCCTGATGCTGACGGCGCGCGGCGAGGAGGACGAACGCATTCGCGGCCTCTCGACCGGCGCCGACGATTATGTCGTCAAGCCGTTCTCGGTGTCGGAGCTGATGGCGCGCGTGAGAGCGCTCCTGCGCCGCGCCAGACCGGAAGCGATCTCGCCGGTGCTGCGCGCCGGCGACCTCGAGCTCGACCGCGAGACCTTCCGTGTCCGCCGTGGAGGGCGGGAGCTGCATCTCGGTCCGACCGAATTCCGCCTGCTCGAATTTCTGATGAAGACGCCGGGCCGGGTCTTCACACGCGAACAATTGCTCGACGGCGTGTGGGGCCACGACGTCTATGTCGACGAGCGGACGGTCGACGTCCACATCGGCCGGCTGCGGCGGGCGCTGAACCGCGGCCGCAACCGCGACCCGATCCGCACGGTGCGCGGCGCCGGCTACGCTTTCGACGAGCAGTTCGAGCGGGCCTGACCGCCGAAGAGAAAAGGCGGGGCCGAAGCCCCGCCAATTTGGTACGCCTTTTCTTCGGGAGGAAGAGGATGGCTACGCGCCCGCCGGTCTCCGCGGGCGGCGGCGCGGATCGGGAACCTGATATGCAACTCCCGCGTGATATTCGCAGTAGGGAGCGCCTTCAAGCGAGTCGTGTCCGCAGAAGTGGAAATCCTCCTGGCCGGGATCGCCGATCGGCCATTTGCAGGTGCGTTCGGTGAGACTGTAGATGGAGAGCCGCTTGGCGATCGGGACGACGACGTCGCGGCGCGGCCGATATTCCGCGTCGGCCATCGCTTCGACGCTCGTCTTCAAGGCAAGGTTTCCGATCGTCACGGTCTGGCGCGGCCGCCGCATGGCCGGCGCATGCGTGCGGCGCTGCCGCTTGATCGTCGAGGTCGGCTGGCCGCGGCCCGAAAGTCCGAGCCGGTGAACCTTGCCGATGACGGCGTTGCGCGTGACGCCGCCAAGCTCGGCCGCAATCTGGCTGGCGGAAAGGCCGTCCTGCCAGAGCTTCTTGAGCATTTCGACGCGTTCGTCAGTCCACGGCATCTGATCTCCTCAGGGCCGCCCGTCAGCCGCCGCGCTGAATCCGAGCCTGCTCACGAAACGCATGGCGCTCGCGCTCGACGCAAGGACTAGAGGGGGTTACTGGCCCGCCGCACTACATATCGTGCGTTGACGGAAGGAAAACTACAGGCGGCCGGACTCGGCCACAAGAGTCGCCCCGGGCTTTTCCAACGGGTTTCTTGTCGAAAGGGGATAAGTGAGTCGGGAATGTCACACTGCGCACCCGCCACGGCGGATTTGCGCGGTTCCCTTCCTCCGTGATATGCGGGAATCCACTTGGCGGCCGCCCTTGGGCGGCTTTTTGATTTCCTCACCTGGCTGCAGATATGCCGACTAAGACCCAATCCGATTCGCCGCTTTACGCCACCTATGCGCGGGTGAAGCTCGATTTCGAGCGAGGCGAGGGCGCGTGGCTGCAGACGGTGGACGGGACGCGCTATCTCGACTTCATGGGCGGCGTCGCCGTCAACATCCTCGGCCACGCGCATCCGCACCTCGTCGCAGCCCTGAAAGCGCAGGCCGAGAAGCTCTGGCACGTCTCCAACATCTTTGAGATTCCGGGCCAGCGGGAGCTCGGCCGGCGGCTGGTGGGCGCCACCTTCGCCGACCGCGTGTTCTTCAGCAACTCGGGCGCCGAAGCCATCGAATGCGCCATCAAGACCGCCCGGCGCTACCACTATGCGCGCGGCGAAGAACATCGGTTCCGCATCGTCACGTTCGAGGGCGCCTTTCACGGCCGCACTCTGGCGACGATCGCGGCCGGCGGGCAGGCCAAATATCTGGAGGGCTTCGGGCCCAAGGCGGAGGGATTCGACCAGGTGCCGCTCGGCGATCGCCGGGCGCTCGAGGCGGCGATCGGCCCCGACACCGCCGCCATCCTGATCGAGCCCATTCAGGGCGAGGGGGGAATAAGGCCGGTGCCGCACGAGGATCTGCGCTATCTGCGCCGGCTTTGCGACGAGCGCGGCATGCTCCTCGTTCTCGACGAGATCCAGACGGGCATGGGCCGCACCGGACGGCTGTTCGCGCACGAATGGGCCGGCGTGACCCCGGACGTCATGGCGATCGCCAAGGGGCTGGGCGGCGGGTTTCCGGTCGGCGCATGCCTCGCCACGCGCGCGGCTTCCGACGCGATGACGGCCGGCACCCACGGGTCGACCTTCGGCGGAAATCCGCTGGCGATGGCGGTCGGGAACGCGGTGCTGGACGTCGTGCTGCAGGATGGCTTCCTTGAGCATGTGCGGCAGACGGGTCTGCGGCTGAAACAGAAGCTCGCGTCGGTGGCAGACAGGTTCGCAGACCTGGTGGAGGAGATTCGCGGCGAGGGCCTGATGCTCGGCATCAAGTGCCGCGTGCCGAACACCGACGTCGTTGCGGCGGCGCGCGCCGAGGGCCTGCTTCTCGTGACGGCCGGCGACAATGTCGCGCGCATGCTTCCGCCTCTCATCGTCGGGGAGGCGGAAATCGACGAGGCGGTGGCGCGGCTGGAGCGCGCCCTGGCGGGCATGACGCGCCGCGCCGCAGCGGAATAAGACGGCGGCAGATGGTCGTCCCGCGGCATTTCCTCGACCTGTCGGAGCTTCCCGGCGAGACGCTCCGCGGCATCGTCGACGACAGCCGCCGCATGAAGGCGGACGGCGCGGCAGGCCGCCCGCTCGAGGGCCGGGTGCTGGCGATGATCTTCGAGCGCCCGTCGACCCGGACGCGGGTGTCCTTCGACGTCGCCATGCGGCAACTCGGCGGCGGAACGGTGGTGCTGAGCGGCGCCGAGATGCAGCTTGGCCGCGGCGAGACCGTTGCGGACACCGCGCGGGTGCTGTCGCGCTACGTCGACGCCATCATGATCCGCATCCTCGACCACGACGCGCTCCTCGAACTCGCGCGGCACGCGACGGTCCCGGTCATCAATGGGCTGACCCGCCTGTCGCACCCGTGCCAGGTGGTTGCCGATGTCCTGACCTTCGAGGAGCACCGGGGGCCGATCGGCGGCCGCAAGGTGGCGTGGACGGGCGATTCCAACAACGTTCTGGCGTCTTGGGTGCATGCCGCCGCCCGCTTCTCCTTCCGGCTCGACGTCGCGTCTCCTCCTGAACTCGTAGCCTCCGAGTCGCTGCGGGAATGGGCGGGAAACCATGCGCCGGCCGTCCGTTTTCTCGTCGATCCGGAAGAGGCGGTGGCCGGCGCCGACTGCGTCGTGACGGATACCTGGGTATCGATGGGGGACCACGAGGCCGAGCGCCGCCACAACGTTCTGAAACGCTACCAGGTTAACAGCCGGCTCATGGAAAAGGCCGGCCCCGACACCATATTTATGCATTGCCTGCCTGTGCATCGGGGGGAGGAGGTGACGGCCGACGTCATCGACGGGCCCCGCTCCGTCGTCTTCGACGAGGCCGAGAACCGGCTGCACGCGCAGAAGGGCATTCTGGCGTGGTGTCTTAGAACGGATGAGCAATGATCAGGAACGAAGCCGCAGAGCAAGCCGGGGGATCGACCGGCAGCGACGACCGCGCTTTGCCTTTTCAGGTGGAGGGGCTGGACGTGCGCGGCCGCGTCGTCACGCTCGGATCCTCGATCGATGCCATCCTGCAGCGCCACGACTTTCCCGCGCCGGTGAAGCGGCTCGTCGGCGAGGCGGCGGTGCTGGCGTCGCTGCTCGCGACTTCGTTGAAGGATGTCGGCCGCTTCATCCTGCAGACGCAGACGGACGGGCCGGTCTCGATGATCGTGGTCGATGTCCGCACGCCGGGCCAGATCCGCGCGACCGCCACGTTCAACGAGACCGCGGTCGCCAAGGCGACGGCGGACGGCCGCGCCGATCCGGCAATCCTGCTCGGCAGCGGCACGCTCGCGATGACGGTGGAGCAGGGGCATACCCAGCAGCGCTACCAGGGCTACGTGCCGCTCGAGGAGGAGACGCTGGAGGCGGCGGCGCACACCTATTTCCGCCGGTCGGAGCAGATTCCGACGCGCATCCGGCTGGCGGTCGCCGAAATGTACGACCGCGACGAGCGGGGCGCGGCGCGCCGCAGCTGGCGCGCCGGCGGCATCATCGGCCAATTCCTGCCGCTGTCGGAGGAGCGGATCCGGCAGCGCGATCTGCCGGGCGGCGACCTCCCGGAAGGCGCCGAGCTGGCGCCCGATCCGGCGGAGGACGACGCCTGGGTCGAGGCGCAGGCGCTGATCGACACGGTGGAGGACCACGAGCTGACCGATCCGTCGATCGCGGCGGAGAGGCTTCTCTATCGGCTTTTCCACGAGCGCGGCGTGCGCGTGTTCGAGCCCATCTCGCTCGAGGAGAACTGCTCCTGCTCGCGGGCCCGCATCGAGCAGGTGTTGCGCGAGATGGGCCCGGCCGAGCTGGAGGAATCGGTCGTCGACGGCTCGATCGAGGTGCGCTGCGAGTTCTGCGGCACGCACTACCGATTCGATGCGGTGCCGTTCACGTCGGCGCAGTCCTGACCGGCGTCAGTTCAGCACCCGTCTTGCGCCGGGAACGTCGAGCGAGAATGCGGGGATGGCGACGCTGAAAAGCTCGCCCTCCGCGTCGACGGCCTGATAGCTGCCGACCATCACGCCGGAGGGCGTCGGCAACGGGCAGCCGCTCGTATAGGTAAAGGACGCGCCGGGCGGGATGACCGGCTGCTCGCCGACCACGCCGATGCCGCGCACGTCCTCCCGCTTGCCGTTCTGGTCGGTGATGATCCAGTGCCGCGCCAGTATCTGCACGCTCGCCTCGCCGCTGTTGGCGATCTCGATCGTGTAGGCCCAGAAGAAGCGCTTCTCCGCCGGGTCCGAGCGGTCCTCCAGATATTGCGGCTCGACGGTCACGCTGACTTTTCTCGTGATTGCCGAATACATCGCCGGATTTAACCTGCCTCCGCCAAAGCGATTCTGGGGACCGGCGGCGGAAAAAACAAGCGGCCGGAAACGTCCCGGCCGCATTTCCGAACCCGCAAACAAAAAGCCCGACGAAGCCGGGCTTTTCGTTCAGGTGTGGCGGGGAAGTTACGCCGCCGCTTTGAGGGAGCGTTCGAACAGGGCCTTGGCCGGCTTGGCGGCGTCCGCGCTCGCCTTGCTCACCGTCGCCTGCACGTCCTTGTAATAGTCGATGTACGCCTCGAAGCGCTCGCGGGCGAATGCCGCCTGCAGCTGCAGAGCGTCCGAGAGCGAATGGGTCGAAAGCAGCTCCCGCGTCAGCTCGAAGGTGGCGTCGGTGTTCGCCTTCGCCATGTCGAGCGCCTTGAACTGCACTTCGCGCATGCTCTCCCGCGTTGTCTCGAAGCTCTCCTCGATCATGTCGGTCGCCTCTTCCGCGGACGACTTCATGCGGGCATAGGCTTCGCGCGTCTGCGCCATGCCCTGCTCGGCAGCCGAGCGGAAGAACTCGGGAAACTCGACCTTCGGGTAAGTGAAAAAGGCGCTGGCGGCGTCGCCGGCGGATTTCGTCGCCTGGCCGGCGCTCTTCACGGTTTCGGCGGCACTGGCCTTCGCGGCGCGCGCGCCCTTCGTTTCAGTATTTGCCATTGACATCTCCATTGTCGGAATCGGCTTCCGTGAACGTATATAGAGCCTTCGTTGTGCATTGCAACATATTTTTGCAGTGCACAACGACCGGGGCGGATTAACCACGCCGGGTCGAATACCCGTGAGGAGCGGCCACGCAGGGCTGGCTGGCCTCCCCATCTCTGCCATAACGTTTCGTTAACCACGCGGCGGAAGAGGGGAAAGCGGCCTGTCGATGGGTGGCTGGCGGGAAACGGTCCTGGCGTTCAGCAGCGTCCCGGACGTAAGGGCGCTGCTGGCGTCGGCCGAGGCGGCCTTCATCTGGTCGCGCGACGGAAACCGCATTCTTTGGGCGAACCCGGCGGGCGGGGCGCTGCTCGGCGCCATGCGCTTCCGGGCGGTGTGGGACCGGCGCTGGGCTTCCGGGCACACGCTCCGCCGCACGATTGCAAATCTCGCCCGCGCGATGCCGAAACACGGGACCCTGGCGCGGCTGCGCCTCGCCGACGATCCGCGCGAAACTCCGATCGCCTGCCGCTGCCGGTTCGTCAGGGCGGCGGGCGAGCGAGGGATACTGATCGTCGCGGCAGGCGGAAGCGCGCAGCGGCCATCCCTGCACGACCTTGCCGCATTCCTCTCCGATGCATGTACCGCCGCCGTCATTCTCGACGCGGAGGATCGCGTGCTTGCCGGCGGCGAAGCGGACGATACCGTCGATCCTGCCGCCGCATCGGAGCTTCATTTCGGCGGACGGACGCTCCGCCTTGCCTTCCGCGACATCGCGGCGGAGGGCGCCGGCGCGGAAGCGGCAGCGGACGCGGATTTTCGCGAGGAGTCTGCCGGAGACGCCGAGCCGGGCCGGCAGGATGGCGGGCCGGCGCCCCGGTCGCGGGAGGCGCTGCATCCGCCGCCCGAGGCCGACACGAAATCTGCGCCGGCGGAAACGGACCGCCCGGCGCTCGGTGCGGAGGCGCTGTCCGCGCCGCCGCCGGAAGGCGACGCGCCGCCGCAGCCGCTGCATCCCGAGAACCGCCCTCCGCATTCGATCACCGCCGGCCGCGTGCCGCGGCAATTGTCGCGAAAGCCGGTGCGGTTCCTCTGGCAGACCGACGCCGCCGACCGCTTCCTCTTCGTCTCGCCGGGCCTGGCGCAGGTGGTCGGGCGGAGCGCCGAGATCATCGGCGAGCGTTTTCAGGACGCCGCGGCCCGGTTGCGGCTCGATCCGAGCGGGCGCATCGCCGGCGCCCTCAAACAGCACGACACATGGAGCGGCCACACCGCCTGGTGGCCGGTCGAAGGCTCGAACGTTCGGGTGCCCGGCGAGCTGACGGCGCTTCCGGTGTTCGGGCCCGACCAGTCGTTCCAGGGTTACCGCGGGTTCGGCGTCCTGCGCCCGGCGGAGGCGCTGATGCCGGCGGCGTTCGAAGCCCGCTTCGGCAGCGATCGGGGCATGGCGCGGCGGGCGGACCAGGTGCCCCCCTATGAGGAATCGATCGCCACCGAGCCGGCGAATGTCGTGCCGATCCGGACCGATCTCGAGCGGATGGGCGACAATCAGCGGCTCAGCCCGCAGGAGCGGAACGCCTTCGAGGAGATTGCCGAGGCGCTTCGCAGCCGGGTGACCGGCGAGGCCGCCGGCGGGAAGAACCGGGACGCTGGCGGCGACAATGAGGCGGCGGCGATCGCCGGCAAGGACATGTCACCCGAAGTGGACGCGGTTCCGCCGGCGCCGGTCGTGACGCTTTTTCCGCGGAGCGATGACGCGCCTTCGAAGGAGGAGCAGGAGAAGCGGGCGGAGGTTCCTGCCGAGCGGGAGCCGGAAGCCGAGGCGCCGGCGGCTTCGCATGCTGGGGCGGCTCCCTCGGAGGCGCATCAACCGATCGCTACCGCCGACCGCGCCCGGCAGGCGAAGCCGCCGGCGGCCGGGCGGCAGCCTCCGGCGCCCGGCGCGGAACTCTCCGAGGCGCGGCGGCAGCTGCGGGAGATGACCGCCATCCTCGATACCGCCACCGACGGCGTGCTCGTTCTCGATTCCGCCGGCGTCGTCGAAAGCGTCAACGCCAGCGCCGAAGCGCTCTTCGGCCTCGACGCCTCGGAGATGCTCGGCCGGCAGTTCGCCGACCTCCTCACCGAAGACAGCGGCAAATCGGCGCTCGACTATCTTTCGGGACTTCGGGACAGCGGCGTCGCCAGTCTGCTCAACGAAGGGCGCGAGGTGGCGGCGCGGGCCGGCACGGGATCGATCCCGATCTTCATGACGATGGGGCGGATCTCGAGCGAGGAGGGCGGCCGTTTCTGCGCCGTGCTTCGCGATATCACGCACTGGAAACGCACCGAGGCGGAGCTGATGGCCGCCAAGCGGGCGGCGGAGGAGGCCTCCGGCCAGAAGTCGGAGTTCCTCGCCCGCGTCAGCCACGAGATACGCACCCCGCTCAATGCCATCATCGGCTTTGCCGAGGTGATGATCGAGGAGCGGTTCGGGCCGGTCGAGAACGAACGCTACCGCGAGTATCTGCGCGACATCCGGACCTCCGGCGAGCATGTCGTCAGCCTCGTCAACGATCTCCTGGACATCTCCAAGATCGAGGCGGGGAAGCTCGACCTGCACTTCGCCGCCGTGCCGCTGAACGAGGTCGTGCGCGAATCGATCGGCCTGATGCAGCCGCAGGCGAGCCGCGCCCATGTCGTGCTGCGGTCAAGCCTCTCGGGCGACGTTCCGGCGATCGTCGCCGACGAGCGCACGCTCCGCCAGATCGTCCTCAACATCCTCTCCAACGCCGTGAAGTTCACCGGGCCGGGCGGCCAGGTCATCGCCTCCACCAGCCTCGCGGAGACCGGAGAGGCGCTGATCAGGGTCCGCGACACCGGGGACGGCATGTCGGAGGACGAGCTGGCGCGCGCGCTGGAGCCGTTCCGCCAGCTGGCGACCGCGACCATGTCGCATCCGAGCGGCACCGGGCTCGGCCTGCCGCTCACCAAGGCGCTGGTGGAGGCGAACCGCGCGTCATTGAGCATCAAGAGCGCCCGCGGCGAGGGGACCGTCGTGACGGTGACCTTTCCGCCGACGCGCGTACTCTCCGAATGACGAGCGGGTTGCGGAGGGCGGAAAGCCCGTAGAGTATTGCGTCATCCACCCAACGCGGGAGGGCGCCATGAACCTCTACGAGATCATGCGGTCGGCCGGGGGCGGCGATGCCTTTGCGGCGCTCGCCAAGCAATGCGGCCTTTCCGAGGAAGAGATCGAGAAGGCGGTCGCGGCCTTCCTGCCGGCCTTCTCGGTCGGGCTGAAGAGGAACACCGCCGACCCGTTCGGTTTCATGGAATTGATGCGGCAGCTTGCGCTCGGCGGCTACGCGCAGGCCTACCGCAGTCCCGGCTGGGCGTTCGGCGCCGGCCGGCGCGAGGGCGAGGATGCGCTCGCCTTCCTGTTCGGCTCGCCGGAGGCGGGGCGCGCCGTCGCCGAGCAGGCGGCGGTCTTCACCGGTCTTGCGCAGGAGAAGCTGAAAGACCTGCTGCCGGCGCTCACCGCCATGATGCTCGGCGGTCTCGCCCGGCAGTCGGCCGCCGCCAATCCGATGCTCGATGCCATGCTGAAGGGGTTCCGTGCGGGCGACGGGGGCGCGGCGCCTGCCGGAAAGGGGCCGCTCGACCGATACGAGGAGGAGCAGGATCGCGCGGCGGGAGAAACGTCGGGCGCCGATCTCGCGCGCATGCAGGAACAGATGATGCAGGCCGGACTTGCGGCTTTCCAGACCGGAACCGCCGCCTGGCAGCAGGCGATGGGCGAGATGATGAAATCGGGCGGAGCGCCGCCCGGCGCCGCAGCTTCGGGAGTTGGCGCCTCGGGTCGCGATCTTTTCGGCGAGATGTTCGAGCCGGGCGTGCGGCTCAGCGAGGCCTATCGAAAGGAGATGGAGGCGCTGCTGGACAGGTTCGCCGCCTCACCGGCCCGCAAATAGGACGAGCCGGCGGTCAAATCAGCCGCGCCGCCGCATCAGCACCAGCACGTTTCCCATCGCGACGAGGACGAGGCCGGCGATCGCCGGCGCCGACCAGCGGTAATCCTCCACCAGCGTCGACACGAGGAGCGCCAGGACAGGCGACAGCACCGTCGTATAGCCCGCCCGGTCCGCTCCGATCCGTCCGAGCAAGGCGAGATACATCCAGAACGCGATCACCGATCCGGGAATTGCGAGCCACAGCAGGCTGAGCACATAGCGGGGCGTCGGCTCGATGATGAAGGCGCTGCCGGCCGCAAGGGCGACGACGGCGTTGACCGCGACGCCGTAGGTCACGCCCCAGGCATTTGCCGAGAGGACGGAGACGCCGTCGCGCTGGATGCGCGCGGCGAGCACGTTGCCGGTCGAGAACGAAAGGCAGCCGAGGAAGCCGAGGCCGAGGCCGACAAGCGGGCCCGCGCCGAGGCCGGTGCGATCGACCTCGTGCCAGAACATGAGGGCCACGCCGCCGAGGCCCAGGAGCGCGCCGAACGCGACCCTGCCCCTGAGCGGTTCGCCGAGGAGGAGCACCGCGAGCGCGATGTTGGTGAGCGACGCCATCGAGAAGATGACCGACAGAAGGCCGGACACGACGTAATGGCCGGCGTTGTAGAAGAGGATGAAGTTGGTCGAATAGAAGAACAGGCCGAGCGCCGCGAAGCGGAGATGCATCCGCAGCGGAAAGAGGATCGGCTGTCCGGCGAGGCGGCACACGAGGAACATCAGCGGCGCCGCAATGAGGAACCGCCACACGATCGACACCTGCGGATCGACCGTGCCGAGCTGGTATTTCAGCGCGAGCCATGTCGTGCCCCAGACGAGCACTGTGCCGCCGAAGAGGCCATAATCGGCGGCGGCGAAGGCGCCGCGCGCCGGCATTGTGGAAGCGACCGAGGCCATGCGGATATCAAAGCGAAGGCGTGATGTGCGCCCGCTCCCTGCCCGTATCCAGCCAATCCTTCTGATGCGACCGATCAACGCCGCTGATCGGGCAAAGCCGTGCATTCTCCGGGAGAACCCGTGCCGCGCTCACCGGATTTCGGCCGCCGCATTTCCGTGCGCCGGCCGTGCCGGCCTCCGACGCTCAGTAGATTTGTTCCTCGAACAGCGGCTCGACGGAGCGTCCCCAACGCGTCTCGTACTGCCGGAGCAGGTTTTCCGCCGGCGTGTAGCCGAGCGCCAACGTCTCCTCCAGCGGGCCGAGATAGCAGGTTTCGTCGGCGACGCCGTTGCCGGCGACGGCGCGCCGCCGGAGCCCGTCGCGGGCGATGCCGACGACCTCCTTCGCGACGTCGAGCACCGTCCGGTTGCGGAAGGGCGTGGCGAGCGCCGTCTTCGGTACCCGATCGCGGAGCGCCTGCCGCTCTTCCGCCGTCCAGGTCGCGATCAGGTCCTTTGCCGCATCGAGCGACGTCCGGTCGTAAAGGAGCCCGACCCAGAAGGCGGGGAGGGCGCAGAGCCGCCGCCACGGCCCGCCGTCGGCGCCGCGCATCTCCAAATAGGTCTTGAGCCGCACCTCCGGGAAGAGGGTCGAGAGATGGTTCTTCCAGTCTCCCATCGTCGGCCGCGGCTCCGGCAGATCGTTCGGCGCAAGCCCCGCCATGAACTGGCGGAACGTGAAACTGGTCATGTCGTGATACCGTCCGTTGCGCACCACGAAATACATCGGCACGTCGACTGCCCAGTCGACGTAGGCCTCGAAGCCGAAACCGTCGAAGAAGGCGAACGGCAGCGTGCCGGTCCGGTGCGGATCGGTGTCGCGCCAGATCTCCGAGCGGTAGGAGAGATAGCCGTTCGGCTTGTTCTCGGTGAAAGGAGAGTTGGCGAAGAGTGCCGTGGCGACCGGCTGCAGGGCGAGACCGACGCGCATCTTGTCGCGCATGTCGGCCTCGCCGGAAAAATCGAGGTTCACCTGCACCGTGCAGGTGCGGAACATCATGTCGAGACCGCGGCTGCCGACTTTCGGCATGTAGTCGGCCATGATCCTGTAGCGCGACTTCGGCATCACCGGCGTCTCGCGCAGCTTCCATTTCGGGCTCATGCCAATGCCGAGGAAGCCGATCCCGAGCGGATCGGCGACCTGGCGCACCTGAGCCAGGTGGGCGTTCACTTCGCGGCAGGTCTGGTGGATCGATTTCAGCGGCGCGCCGGACAATTCGAACTGTCCGCCGGGCTCGAGCGAGATCGCCCCCTCGCCGACCGGATCGGCGAGCCCGATGATGCTCTCGCCGTCGAGGATCGGCTCCCAGCCGAGCAGGCCCTGCATGCCCTCGAGCAGCGCACGGATGCCCTTCGGCCCGTGATACGGGACCGGACTGTGGCCATCCCTGTAGAAGCCGATCTTCTCGTGCTCGGTTCCGATGCGCCAGGCCTCGCGCGGTTTCGAGCCCGACTCCAGAAAGGCGGCGAGCTGGCCCGGATTTTCGATCGGCGTCAGGTCGGCGGTGTCGCGCGCCATAGGCACTCCGGTTCAAGGGCGCGGGACATTACCCGCGTCCGCCGTGGCCGCAAAGGCATTTATCGCCAATCGCCGATGAATGCCTGGACGAGGGCGAGCGCCGCCACCGCGGCGGTGTCGGCGCGCAGGATGCGGGGCCCGAGCGACAGCGCCGTCACGTACGGCCGGCGCAGCAGATCGGCGCGTTCCTCCTCGGAAAAGCCACCCTCCGGTCCGATAAGAAGCGCGGCCGGACTTCTCGGCAAATCCTTCAGCGTTTCGGCCGGATTTGCGGTCGCCGCTCCTTCGTCGCAGAAGACGAGGTGGCGTCCGGCGGCCCATTCGTCGAGAATCCGTGCGAGCGGCTTCGGCGCGTCGATTTCGGGGATGGTAAGAATGCCGCACTGTTCCGCCGCTTCGATGGCGTTTGCGCGCATCCGCCTGAGATTGACGCGCGCCACTTGCGTGTGCTGCGTGATGACGGGCCGCAGCCGGCCGGCGCCCATCTCCACCGCCTTCTGCACCATGTAGTCGAGGCGGGCATGCTTCAGCGGCGCGAAGAGATAGTGGATGTCGGGCGCGCTGGTCTGTGTGCGGACCTGCTCCTCCATTTCGAGGCGGCAGCTTCTCCGCCCGGCCTCCGCGAGTCGCGCCCGCCACTCGCCGTCGCGGCCGTTGAAGACGAGAATCGTATCGCCCGGCCTCAGCCGCAGCACGTTGACGAGATAATTTGTCCGGTCGCGGTCGGGCTCGATCGTCGCTCCGACGGAGAAATCTCCCGGAACGAACATTCGGCGGCTCTTGAAGTCGAATTGCATCTGGCGCTCTTTGTCCGTCAGAACGATGGACGTAAACCGTCAGCCCACATAGATCGAAGCATGATCCCGAGCTACCGGGACAGCGCACGGCGGCATTTGCCCGCGGCGACGATGTCGGTGAGTTTCGGGGATTGGCGCACTGTCCCCGCGACGGCAAAGTAATCCGTCTGGAGGAATTGCCTTGCCCGTTCGAACCCCCGATGAAGCGGAGAAAGGCCTCGTGAGCCAGCCCGCCACCAACATTGCCGAGTTCACCGTCTCGGAGCTTTCGTTCGCGCTCCGGCGGACGGTCGAACAGAACTACGAGCATGTGCGGGTGCGCGGCGAAATCTCCGGCTTCAAGGGCGCGGCCGGCTCGGGCCACTGCTATTTCACGCTGAAAGATCCCGGCGCCTGCATCGACGCGGTGATCTGGCGCCTGACGTTCCAGCGCCTCCGCTTCAAGCCGCAGGAAGGGCTGGAGATGGTGGCGACCGGCAAGCTCACCACCTATCCCAGCCGCTCGCGCTACCAAATCGTGGTGGACCACCTCGAGCCGGCCGGCGCGGGCGCGCTGATGGCGCTGCTTGAGGAGCGACGGAGGAAGCTGCAGGCGGCCGGGCTCTTCGACGCGGCGCGCAAGAAAACGATCCCCTATCTGCCGCGCGTGATCGGCGTGGTGACCTCGCCGACCGGCGCCGTCATCCGCGACATCCTGCACCGGCTCCGCGACCGCTTCCCGCGGCACGTTCTCGTCTGGCCGGTGCGGGTGCAGGGGGAGGGCGCGGCGGAGGAGATCGCCGCCGCCGTCCGCGGCTTCAACGCCATCGCGGCGGGCGGCCCGGCGCCGCGGCCGGACCTGCTCATCCTCGCCCGCGGCGGCGGCTCGATCGAGGACCTCTGGGCCTTCAACGAAGAGGCGGCGGTGCTGTCGGTGGCGGAGAGCCGCATCCCGATCATCGCCGCGATCGGGCACGAGACCGACTGGACGCTGGTCGACCACGCTGCGGATCTCCGGGCGCCGACGCCGACCGGCGCGGCGGAGATGGCGGTGCCGGTGCGCGCCGAGCTGGTCGCGTCGGTGCGCGAGACGGCGAGCCGGCACGAACTCGCCCACCGGCGCGCGATGGAGGAGCGGCGGCGGGAGGTGACGGCGCTGGAGCGCGCCCTTCCGTCGCTCGCCGACATCATCGCCCTGCCGCGGCAGAAGCTCGACGACATCGGCGGCCGGCTCGGCCGTTCGCTCCTTATGGAAGTCGCCAAGAAGAGCGCGGCCTGGCGCGGGACCGCTCGCCGCCTGTCGCCGATCCTGCTCGAGCGCGGCTCCCAGCTCGGGCGCGAGACCGTCGGGGCCGTTTACGGCCGGCTGCGGCAAGCGAATTCGGTGTCGCTCCGCAACGCGCGCCGCGACGTCGGGCGCGCTTCGGCGCGCCACGACATCGCGTCGGTCTCGCGCATCGTGATGCGGGAAGGAGGGCGGCTTGAGCAGGTGGCGCGGCTGCTCCGCTCCTATTCGTACGAGGCCGTCCTCGACCGCGGTTTTGCGCTGGTCGTGGGGCCGACCGGCGAGGCGGTCCGCTCGCCCACGCAGGTGTCGACCGGCGATCCGCTGACCATCCGGGTCGCGAAGGGCGAGATCGGCGCGATGGTTTCCGGCCCGGGCCGGGCGAAGACGCGCCGATCCCTGCCGCGTCGGGCGCCGCACCCCGATCAGGGAAAACTCCTCTAGCGATACGGCCGGGCCGGGCGACCATCCGCGCGCCATCGGGAGGCGTGGGGCGCCGCAAACTCTTTCGCGTCAGGAAGGCGGCCGAAGCGGCCTTAGCAGCCCCACGCGGGGCGAAGGCTCAACCTCTTGGGAAGCGCTCGGGCAGGTGGGTCCATTTCAGGAGTCAGCCGTCAGAGGCGTGCATGATTTCAGCGCCATCCAGCGATCCTGCCCTTTTGCGTCGGGCTTAGGGCCGCGTTTGCCGCCTCATTCAAGCGGCGGCATGAAAGCGTAGCATTCCTAAGAGCCTGTACCCAACGAGCAAGCTGCCATCCTCCACATGCGGGAGCTACGCGACGCCGGCAAGTCGCTTCGCGCCATTGAGCTTGAGATGCGCCGCGCAGGGTTCAAGCTGTCGCACGTGAGCGTGAAGCGTGCTGGCCTAACCAATCAAGCCACGAGCAGGCGCCTATCTGACGGCGAGAGGCTGTCCCGGCGAACCCTCCATCCCCTTTATCGGCAGCGGCGCGAAGGTGAACAGGAACTCGTAAGCGCCATCACCCCCTGCCTGTGATGCCATCAGGTCATCGGCGAGTGGCGTCAGCTTCATGTTTTCGAGAAGATGGATACCGCTCTGAGTGAGGAGGATAAAGTGAAGCGGAAAAGGTATTGCGCCGAGTTCCGTGCCGAGGATGGCAGGATTGGCCTTTACCTCGACGCCTTCGGCATCATCGATGGCCTCGATAGACATTGTATCGGCACCGACAAGAGCGACCTCCCGCTCTGCAAGCCATCGCGCCGCCTCAATGCCCGGGCCCGGCGCAAATGCCAACCGATCATTGTCGATTCCGAACAGCCTGTCCCAGCCCGTATAAAAGATGACCACGTCGCCACGCCGCGGAGGAGCAACGTGCTCCGCTTGAAGGACGTGCTCAATGTCGTTCACTGAGATTACATACGCGGCCTCGACTATGCTCCCTCCCTCAAAGGAGGCCTTGGGCACGTCTGAATGATGCACAAAGTCGAGAAAGACGGCGCGGGTGAAAAACGGTATTACAGACGAAACATCCAACCTGCTCAATGATCCCGCTTCGTCTGGCCCAACCTCAGCCGGCGAGATGCAGTTATAGTAGCCCAAGTCGTGACCACCGTGCCCCAACGCATCGAACTGAGTGCCTACTTGGCCGATCTGGCCGTTCAGGGTGCCTTCGCTAAAAAGCTGTGACGGACCGGCTTCGTCCATATCGAAGACCGAGACGGTCAATTCGAACACTCGATCGAAAGGCCGGGGTATGGTGGCCTTGTCATAGACATGTGCGAGGCTGTAAACTTTGCCGCTCTTGACAAGCCGCGTTGCTTCCAGCGCCTTTTCCGGCGTTTGCGTGCGAGAAGCCCCGATGTCGTCCGCCGTATCCGCCTGTTGCCAGTGGCATGTCTCAGCTGAGACAGGGAACGTGACTATCGCCATCCCAAGTGCAGCCAGCAGCGATCTCATATTGAGCCTCCCGTGAGTAGCTTTCGCGTGCTTCACCTCGACTTTGAGCGTGACAATGGACGACGCCCAGGCAAGCTTCCCCCTCTATGCGGCGATAGTATCTGGACGCACGAACGTACGAGCAAAGCATCTCCCGAGGATGTCGCACAAGTCCTAAAACGCGCCCGCGCTTCCATGGACGCCGCTAGCGATAGGCAGCGATCCCGGTGCGCGTCTCGTTCAGCCGGCGCGTTGCGTCCGCGGCATTCTTCGTACCTTTGGGGATGCCGAATTTTACCGCCCCATTGTATTTCACGCTGGCCGAGCTGAACCATTGCACCTGGATGCAGGGAAGGGCGGCGCAGGAACTGAGATAGGCCATGATGTCGATGACGCCGGCATTGTTGTTGATGAAGCCGAAATTGTACTTCGATTTCGGCGGGTTCGGGCGATCCGGATCGGTTTC
>DASWJZ010000116.1:0-4205 GCA_036396875.1 Propylenella sp. | reverse complement strand
GCGGATCGTGTCGGGACTAAGCCCCTCCTCGACCCTGAGCTCGTCGGGCAGCCACTGGTGGTGAATGCGCGGCGCGATGCTCGCCTCGGCGATGTTCATGCCGTGGTCGATCACGTTCATCACCACCTGCAGCACGGTGGTGATGATGCGGCTGCCGCCGGGGCTGCCGGTCGCGAGCACGACCGCGCCGTCCTTCAGGACCAGCGTCGGGCTCATCGACGAGAGCGGCCGCTTGCCCGGCTCCACCGCATTGGCGTCGCCGCCGACGAGGCCGTAGGCGTTGGGCACGCCCGGCTTGGCGGAAAAGTCGTCCATCTCGTTGTTGAGGAGAATGCCGGTCCCCTCGGCGACGAGGCCCATGCCGTAGCTGAAATTGATCGTATAGGTGTTGGAGACGGCGTTGCCGTCCTTGTCGACCACCGAGAAATGCGTCGTCTGATCGCTCTCGTACGGTGCGAGATCGCCGGAGAGGATGGTCGCCGAAGGCGTCGCCAGATCGCGGTCGATTTCGGCGCGGAGCGCCTCCGCATAGGCCTTGCCGGTGAGCGCCTCGACCGGCACGTCGACGAAGTCGCTGTCGCCGAGATACTCGCTGCGGTCCGCATAGGCGCGCTTCATCGCCTCCGCCATGAGGTGCAGGGTTTCGGCGCTGCCGGCGCCGAGCGCGGCGATCGGAAAGCCTTCGAGGATGTTCAGGATCTGGATGATGTGCGTGCCGCCGGAGGAGGGGGGCGGCATCGAGACCACCTCGTGGCCGCGGTAGGCCTCACGCACCGGCTCGCGGACGACCGCCTGGTAGGCCCCGAGGTCGTCCATGCCGATCAGCCCGCCCGAGCGCTGCATCTCGTCCGCGATCCGTTCTCCGATGGCGCCGCGATAGAAGGCGTCGGGACCCTCCTCGGCGATCAGGCGGAGAGACTTCGCGAGGTCGGCCTGTACCAGCGTGTCGCCCGGGTCATAGGGCGCACCGTCCGGCTTGAAGAAAATCCTCGCCGTGCTCGGCCATTTCTTCAGCGCCTCGGCGCTCCCCTTCAGCGACTGGGAAAGTTCCGGCGTCACCGTCACGCCGCCTTCGGCGAGCGCGATGGCCGGCGCTACGACTTCCGCGAGCTCCATCGTGCCGTAGCGCTCGAGCGCCATCGCAAGCCCCGCGACGGTGCCCGGCACGCCGATGGCGAGCGGCGACCAGCGCGACAACTCGGGGTCCGCGTCGCCCGCGGCGTTCAGGAACATGTCGCGCGTCGCGGTCGCCGGCGCCTTCTCGCGATAGTCGATGGCGGCCGTCTCGCCGCGCTCCGCCATGTGCACGAGCATGAAGCCGCCGCCGCCGAGATTTCCGGCCTGCGGCAACGTGACGGCGAGCGCGAAGCCGACCGCGACCGCCGCATCGACGGCGTTGCCGCCCGCCCGCAAAATCTCGACGCCGATCCCGGTCGCCAGCGCCTCCTGGCTCGCCACCATGCCCTGCCCGGCAACGACCGGATGCACCCGGTCCATGTCCGAGTAGATCGGCTCCTGCGCGACGGCGGGGGCGGCGGCGAGCGCCGCGGCCGCGAGAAACAGCAAAACGCGCATGCTTTCACCTCCCTCGGGCCGGCCGGGCCGTTCGAGCGAACCTGCGCGTCCGAAGCCGACCTGACAAGACGGACCTGCCTCGCCTGAAGTTCGGTTGAGCGGAATGACCGGTCCCGGCGCGCGCTGCCGTGAGCTAATGCCGCTGCGAGGCGATTCCGACTGCCGCGGCGAGGGCGAGGGCGGCGGCGCCCAGGAGATATTTGTCCCGCTGCGCCGGGTCGGATACCGCGTCGGACAGACGGTCGGCGGCCGCGGCGGAAATCTGCACGCCGCGGTCGCGCAAGTGCCGGGCCGTGCGAAGGCCTTCCGAAGCGCCACGTCTTGCGGCTTCCGCGGCCTCGGCGCCCCAGGCCCCGACCTGCTCGCCCGCGTCTTCCGCAGCCTCGCCGATACGCTCGGCCGTTTCGCTCGAAAGCCAGTCCCCGACCGTTTCCTTGGCGCTATGGGCGAACTCGGAAGCGCCGGCAGTCAGTCTCGAGCCGGGGCCCGGCCGCGCCGGGTCGCTCCGAAGGAGACCGACCAGCCCGAGGCCGACCAGCGTCGATGCGATCGGCGGGTGGCGACGAAGGCGCCAGGCAAGTCCCGCACTAAGGGCGAGCACGGCCGCAGGGTTGGCGGCAATGCGGGCCTTGATGTCCGAGACCATGTCGCGGGCCTTGTCTGCCGCGATTTCCTTCGTCTTTTCGACGGCCTCATCCTTCGCATGCCGAAGCTCTGCGCCGAGGTCGCGCTTCAGCTGCGCAATGTTCGTGGGCGAACGGAGCCGATCCAGATCCCTTACGACGCGGCTGCGGGCGCGCTCGACCTCGCTTTCGAGCCGCTGAAACTCTCCCGCGGTCATTTCCTGTCTCCGCTGCCGGCGCTTCCGCCCGGACCGGCTGTGGACGTCCGCGAGACGGACTCGCCGGCGCCGCGGTGGAGAGGTGAGGCGTCCTGATCTCCGGATCTCGCGGTGACGGTATCGGTGAACGCTCTCGCAGCGTCTTGCGCCAAATCCCGCAAGCCGTCTCTTGCCATCCCGGCAGCGCCCTCGCGCAGCCGGCCGCCGACTTCGCTCGCGGCTTCCTTGACGCCCTCCGTGGCGCGCGAGGCGGCGCTGCCGAGAGCATCGCGCGCCGGGCGAAGCGTTCGCCGCTCCACCGCCGTCGACGGCAGCAGCGCCGCAAGGGCGGCGCCGGCCGCGAGCCCGACTGCGGCGACTGCGAGCGGCTGCTGGCCCAGCCGGCGGCCGGCCGAGCCGGCCTGGCGGCGGAGCCGCCGGGCCTGCCGCGAGAGGCGGCGGCGCCCCTCCTCAGTATAGTCGGCCGCAGCCGAGGCGTATGAGCCGGCCGTCTCATAGACGCGCTCCTTCGCGTCCGCGGCATATCCGGCGGCGCTCTCCGCCGCACCGGCGACCCCTTCGCGCAGGGAGCGGATCATGCCTGGCCCGGCTTCGCCCGCCTCCATCTCGTCCATCTCCTCCTCATAGAAGGTAAGATCCTCGAAAGAGTGATCATCGCGGCCAAATCGACGCTGCGCGCCGCCGCCCCTGAAGAGCAGGGCGCAACCGGCAGCCAAGACAAGCAGCGCTTCCGGATTCCGCTTCGCCGTGCCGACCAGCCAGTCGCCGGCCTGCGTATAAAGATCGCCCCGCTCCTCGCCGGAGTACCGGGCGCCGTTTCCATACGTCATGTGAGTTCCTCCTGGATTGTACGAACGTCCTGCCTGACCTGTCGGAGCGTGCGCGTCGGCGAGAGCGGCCGACGGGCGAGCGAGCGGCCGTAGAGAAAAGCGCCGGCCGCTGCCGCCGCGAGAGCAACAGCCACGATCAGGCAGGACCAGCCGAGGCCGAGGCCGAGAGCCGCGAGGCCGAACACGATGGCCTGCAGGAGGAAGAGCAGGGCAACGAAAGCGGCCACGCCGGCCGCAGCCATCCAGATGCCCGCCTGCAGCCTGCTGCCGATCGCCTCCGTGATCTCGGCCCGCGCCAGCCGCGCCTCCTTCCGGACGAGGTCGGAAAGGTCGCGGAAGAGATCCTTGAACGCGCCGACCAGGGGCGACTGCTGCAGAGCGTCATACGCCGCCATGGGTCGTTTCCCCTTTCAGCCCGCTCCCGCCGCCGATGCTGCCGGCCCGACCGCGCGGTTCCGGGCGATCAAGACCGTATTCCCTGTTGCGGAGCTCTTCGCGGCGCCCGTCCCAATCCTCGTCGGATTGCGAGTCCGGCGGCGTCCTCAGCAGTCGGAACAGCAGGAAGCCGGAGGCCGCGGCGGCGCCCAGGACGATTGCCGGCCGCCGGCGCGCTAGCGCGGCCGCACGGTCCATGATCTCGCGGGTCGACTGGCTTCGGATCGACTCCGCAAAATCGTCGATCTGTTCGGCGGCTCCCCTCGCCAGATTGGAAAGCTGAGGGATGTCCTGCTCGAGGCTTTCGGCTGCGGCGCGCACCGAGGCGGCCATGCTGGCAACCATATCGGCGCCGACGTCGACCTGCCGGTCGGCGAGCTTCAGAGCCTCCTCATTTGCCTTTCTGGCGAGCGAGGAAGCGGCTTCGCTTGCCTGCCTGCCGGCTTGCTGCGCCGTCTCCTTCGCCTGCGTCAGGGCTTCGTTGACGCCTTTTCCGGATGACTTCGACCGTCCCTCTTCTTGTG
>DASWJZ010000115.1:0-3580 GCA_036396875.1 Propylenella sp. | reverse complement strand
GTGTGCTGGTCGAGCACCTCGATGAAGGCGCCGAGCGCCGAATCGAAGAGCCGGTTGATCGGCGCCTGCGGCTGGATCAGGCACGGCTCGTGCAGTTGGCCAAAACAGTCCGCCTGGATGTGCGTCTCCTCCGTCAGCCGCACGACGTCGCCGATGCGGATCTCGGAGGCGGAGCGGGCGAGTCGCAGGCCGCCGCGGCGGCCGCGCATGGTGCGCACGAACCCGCCGTGAACCAAGAGCGGCACGATCTTCAGGACGTTGAACTCGGTGATGTTGTAGGTCCTGGCGATATCGGCCGCCTTCACCTGCTCGTCCGGGTGCAGCGCGCAGTAGAGGAGGATGCGCAGGGCGTAGCTTGTCTGTTTGGTCAATCGCATGGTTTGGCCTGTGCGGGAACGTTAGCACGGATCGCCGGAAATGGCATTATCGGCCGGGAGAGGCTCAATTCCGGCGGGGTCAGCCCGCCCCGGCGGAGCGGAGGCGTTCCAGCGCGGCGATCCGCTCGCTCACCCGCGGCCAGGCCCGTTCCGTCACGGCGGCGATCAGCGCCTCCGCGATCGCGACGAGCGCGGCGCTCGAATCCCACGCCGATGGCACCTGGATGCGCGCCGGCAGCACATGCAGCGCCACCCGGGCGATCGGCGAGAGCCACTGGTCGGTGACGAGCACGATCGCCGCCTGCCTCGCCGCCGCGGCGCCTGCGAGCGCCGCCAGATCGTCCTGATAGCGGCGGATGTCGAAGACGACGAGAACGTCCCGCCGGTCCATGTCCACGAGCTGGTCGCGCCAGTTGGCCGGCTGCCCGTCCATGTGGCGCACGCGCGGCCGCAAGATGCGGAGATGCGCCGCCATATAGCGCGCGACCGCGTCGGTGAAGCGTCCGCCAAGCAGATGCACGGTGCGTTTCGGGTCGGCCAGCAGCGCGACGGCCGCTTCGAACTCGGCCTTCGGCAAATTGCGGAAGGTCTCGGCGACATTGTCGCAGACGGATGCGGCGAAAGCGGAATGGGAGCGCAGCTCGCCCGGCTGGTCGGGAGGCGCCGCCTTGGCCAGCGGCGATTGCAGCTGCGCCTCGACCTCCTCGCGCAGCCGCCGCTGGAAATCGGCATAGGCGGAGAATCCCAGCCGTCCGACGAAGCGCAGAATGGTCGGCGGGCTGACCCCGCTGCGCGCCGAGAACCCGGCCACCGTCTCAAGGCCGAGCATCGGATAATGCGCAAGGAGCGCTCGCGCCGCCCGTCTCTCGGAGGCGGTCAGGTGATCGAGCCGTCCGCGGATGGATTCGGCAAGCGGGGCGAGGGCGCTCATGGCTATCGCTGCTGGCACGCGGTTGACGCATCTTAATGTTTGTATCAGGATGACCACAATTGCAAGTTCGTAGCGTTCTGTATCAAACATTACAGGCGGGGGGCGGGATTGCGGGTCTTGGCGGCGGAGGACGCTACCACTGCAGCGGGGGCCGCCGTCGCGGTTGAAAATCCCGACGGCGCGGGCGCCTTCGTGATCCTCTGCGACCACGCCTCCAATCATGTGCCGGCGGAACTCGCCGATCTCGGGCTCGATCGGGCCGACCTCCAGCGCCACATCGCCTGGGATCCGGGGGCGCTGCCGGTGGCGCGCGGCCTCGCCGCCGCGCTCGATGCGCCGCTGGTGCGCGCGACGGTGTCGCGGCTCGTCCTCGACGTGAACCGCACGCCGGAGGCGCGCGATTCCATTCCGGTAAGGAGCGAGGACACCGACGTGCCGGGCAATCGAGGCCTCGCGCCGGAGGAACACACTCACCGCATCGCGTCCGTCTACGAGCCCTATCACGCGGCGGTCGACGACGTGCTCCGCCGGCGCGCGGCGAGGGGGCTCGCCACGGCGCTGGTCGCCATCCACACTTTCACGCCGGTCTATCGCGGCGCGGCGCGGCCCTGGCATGTCGGCATCCTGCACGATGCGGATACGCGCATGGCACGCCCGCTGATCGAGGGGCTGGCGCGCGAGGCGGGCGTCGCCGTCGGCGACAACGAACCCTACAGCCCCGCCGACGGCGTCTACCATACGCTCGAACGGCACCGCGGCCGGCCGGCGCTTCCAACCGTGATGATCGAGATCCGCAACGACCTGGTCGCCGGCGGGGAGGGGCAGACGCAATGGACGGAGCGCCTCGCCCGCACGCTTCGCGCGATCGAGGCCGCACCCGATGCGCGGCAGCGACATGCAAAGTGACGAGCGGAGCGAAGGGCGGATGCCGCAGGCGATAAGGGCGTATGTCCGCATCGTCGATGCCGTGAACCGTATCGTCGGCCGGATCGCCATGCGTCTGATCTTCGTGCTCGCCGCGGTCCTGCTCTATGCGACAGCGTCGCGGCTTTTCGCCGGAGCGCCCGTCAACTGGGCGCTGGAGATGTCGCAGTTCCTGCTGTCGGCTTACTACCTTCTCGGCGGCGCCTATTCGATGCAGCTCGATGCGCATGTGCGGATGGATATGTTTTACGGCCGGCTCTCCCCGCGCAGTCGGGCGCTGACCGACGCCGTCACCATCCTGTTCGTGATCTTCTATCTCGTCGTTCTCTTCATGGGCGGGATTTCGTCGACGAACTACGCCATCGTCTACAAGCAGCAGAACTATTCTGCCTGGGCGCCGCTGCTCTGGCCGATCAAGGTGGTCATGACGGTCGGTATCCTGCTGATGCTGCTGCAGGCGGTGTCGAGCTTCTTCAAGGATTTTGCGGAAGCCCGCGGGAAGCCGATCGCATGAGTTCGGAAGTCATCACCTTCTTCATGTTTTCGACGATGATGGTGCTGCTCCTCACCGGGCAACGCGTCTTCGGCGTCATCGGCTTTGTCGGCGCGGCGGCCGCGCTCATTCTGTGGGGCGAGGGCGCCTTCGAAATGCCGTTCAACGCCAGCTTCCAGGTACTGAACTGGTATCCGCTGATCACGGTGCCGTTCTTCATCTTCATGGGCTACATGCTGTCGGAGTCGGGAATCGCCGGCAATCTCTACCGCATGTTTCACGTCTGGTTCGGCCCGGTTCGCGGTGGCCTGGCACTGGGGACGATCGGGCTGATGGTGCTGATCTCGGCGATGAACGGGCTGAGCGTCGCGGGCATGGCGATCGGGGCGACCGTGGCGCTGCCGGAGCTGCTGCGCCATCGCTACGACAAGATAATGGTGACCGGCGTGATCCAGGGCGGGTCGTCGCTCGGCATTCTGATCCCGCCGAGCGTGGTGCTGGTGCTCTACGCGATGATCGCGCGCCAGCCGGTGCTGCAGCTCTGGCTCGCCGGCATCATGCCCGGCCTGATGATGGCGGCGATCTTCGCCACCTACATTTACGTGCGCTGCCGGCTGCAGCCCGAACTGGGGCCGGCCCTGCCCGAAGAGGAGCGCGCGCGCATCGGCTGGGGCGAACGGCTGTCGCTGCTGCGGGCCGGGCTGCTCCCGCTCTTCATCTTCGGCACCATGATGAGCATGTTCCTGACCGGCGTCACGAGCCTGGTCGAAAGCGCCGCGGTCGGCGCGCTGCTGGCGACGCTGGCGGCGCTCTTTTCGGGCCGGCTGACGCAGACGGTGCTCGAGGACACGACCC
>DASWJZ010000114.1:0-5315 GCA_036396875.1 Propylenella sp. | reverse complement strand
ATGCGCACAGTGCCTTCGTGGCAGTCATCCCGGAAGCGCCGCGTTCAGCGGCGCTGTCCGGGACCCACGAACGCCAGAAGAAGCCGGCTTTCTCCATCGCTGTGCCCACTCGCCACCCACAGGTGTTCATGGGTCGCCGGTCTTGTCGCTCCGCGGCAAACCGGGATGACAAACGGAGAGGGCGGCGCAAAGCCGGACGGATTAGCCCCCCGGCCGCCAGTCCGTCGTGATCGCGTCGATGTCCGGCCGCTCCCGCTCGGCCGGCGGCATCGTCGGCGTCCCGATATGGAGGAAGCCGGCGACGCGCTCGCCCGCCTTGAGCCCGAGCCAGCGCCTCGCCGCCTCGTCATAGGCGTACCAGCCGGTCAGCCATTGCCCGGAGAAGCCGTAGGCTCGCGCCGCATGGAGGAGATTGAGGCAGACGGCGCCCGCCGAAAGCTGCTGCTCCCAGAGCGGGATCTTCGGGTGGTCGGCGACGGGTGCGGAGACGACGCCGACGACCAGGGGCGCCTCCGCGAAGCCCTGCGCCTTGTCGCCGCGGACCTGCCTCTCCTTCTCGTCGGCGGCCTGTCCGGCGATCCGTCTGAGCCCCTCCACCGCCGCCTCGCGGGCGGCCCGGTCGTAGAGGACGAAGCGCCAGGGGGCGAGCTTGCCGTGATCCGGCACCCGCGCGGCGATCGTCAGCATCTCGCGCAGGATGTCGCGGGAGGGCGCCGGGTCGCCGATCTGCGCGGCCGGGATCGTCCGCCTGGCGCGGAGATAGGCCGCGAGCGCTTCGCGCATTTCGGGATCGCCGGGTCTTGAATTCGCCATGCTGCCGGGCTTACCACGGGGTTCGACGGCATTGCCATCCATGCAAAAAGGGGTCCGATCCGCCGATGTTCCGGGCTGCGCGCATCGCTTTCGCCCTCGCCCTTTTCACCGGCGCGGCGGGCGCGCAGGAGGCGAGCGACACGGGCGGCGGCGACCTCGCTCCCGCCCTCGTGGCGCCCATCCTCGACTACGATTTCGACGCGCCCGAAAGCCTTTCCGCGCCGGTCCCCTATGCGCCCGAGGGCGATCCGCCGGCCGCGCTGCTCGCCGGCGAGCTGCATGAGCTTGTCCTCGAGGTCCGCCTCGCGCCGGAGCACGACCCGCTGCGAGACGGCGTCATGTGGCGGGTGTTCGCATCGCGGTCCGGCGAAGCCGGCGAGCTTCCGGTCGTCGCCGAAGCGCAAGGAGGGACGGTCACCGTCCAGCTGCCGTCCGGCGACTATCTCGTGCACGCAGCCTTCGGCCGCGCCGGCGCCACCAAGCGCGTCACCGTCGCCGACGACGACCAGATGGAATCGCTGGTGCTCGACGCCGGGGGCATGAAGCTCGATTCGGTCGTCGGCGCCGATGTGCCGATACCGCCGGAGAATCTCACCCTCGAAGTCATGCAGGAAGACGAGAACGGCGATCTCGTGACGATCGTCCCGAACGCCGTTCCGGGGCGCGTGCTTCGCTTGAGCGCCGGGACCTACCACGTCATCAGCCGCTACGGCGGCGTCAACGCGGTGGTGCGGGCCGACATCGAGGTGGAGCCAGGCAAGCTGACGGAGGCAGTCATGCGGCACGCCGGCGCCGAGATCACCCTGAAGCTCGTGGCGGAAGCCGGCGGCGAGGCGCTCGCCAATACGAGCTGGACCGTCATCACGCAGGACGGCAACACGGTGCACGAGAGCATCGGCGCCTTTCCCTCGATCATCCTGGCGACCGGCGACTACACGGCGGTCGCCGCGCATCAGGACAACATCTACTCCCGCGATTTCACGGTGGAGGCGGGCATCGAACGGGACATCGAGGTGCGCCTTGCCGATCTGGTGCGGCCCGAGCCGCCGCCCGCCGGCCTCGCCGGCGCCGCCGAACGCCCGATGGAGCCTTAGGCCGCGCCCCGACGATCGGGCGGCAGGGCTTCCGCCGCGAGCGTCCGGACCGCATCGTCGAGCGGCGCCACGGTCTGCTCCTTCGCGCCGAGGCGCCGGATCGAGACGGTCCGCTCCTCCGCCTCGCGGCGCCCCACCACGAGCATCACCGGCACCTTCGCCACCGAATGCTCGCGGACCTTGTAGTTGATCTTCTCGTTGCGCAGGTCGGTCTCGGCGCGCAAGCCGGCCTCCCGCAGCCGCTTCGCCACCTCCCCGGCGTAGCCGTCGGCGTCGGAGACGATCGTTGCGACGACGGCCTGCACCGGCGCCAGCCAGAGCGGCAGCCGGCCGGCGGAATCCTCAAGCAGGATTCCGATGAACCGTTCGAACGAGCCGAGGATCGCGCGATGCAGCATCACCGGCCGATGGCGCTCCCCGTCCTCGCCGACATAGCTTGCCCCGAGCCGCTCCGGCAGCACGAAGTCGACCTGCAGCGTTCCGCATTGCCACTCGCGTCCGATCGCATCCGTCAGCGCGAATTCGAGCTTCGGACCGTAGAAGGCGCCCTCGCCTGGATTGAGCTCCACCTCGTAGCCGGCAGCGCGCGTCGCCTCCATGAGCGCCGCCTCCGCCTGGTCCCAGACGGCGTCCGAGCCGGCGCGCTTTTCCGGCCGGTCGGAGTATTTGATGCGAAAACGGTCGAAGCCGAGATCGCGGTAGACCGACGAAAGGAGCGCACAGAATCGCTCCGTCTCCGGCGTGATCTGGTCCTCCCGGCAGAAGATGTGCGCGTCGTCCTGCGTAAAGCCGCGCACCCGCATGATGCCGTGCAGCGCGCCCGACGGTTCGTAACGATGGCATGAGCCGAATTCCGCCATGCGCAAGGGCAGATCGCGGTACGACTTGATGCCCTGGTTGAAGATCTGCACGTGGCAGGGGCAGTTCATCGGCTTCAACGCCGCGACCTGCCGGTCGGCCCCCTCCTCGACCACCTCGGCGACGAACATGTTCTCGCCGAACTTCTCCCAGTGGCCGGAGGCCTCCCAGAGCCTCCGGTCGACGAGCTGCGGCGTCCTCACCTCTTCGTATCCGGCGCGGTCGAGGCGGCGGCGCATGTAGTCCTCGATCGTGCGCCAGATTGCCCAGCCCTTGGCGTGCCAGAAGACCTGCCCCTGCGCCTCCTCCTGGACGTGGAAGAGGTCCATCTCGCGCCCGATGCGCCGGTGGTCCCGCTTCTCCGCCTCCTCCAGCATGTGGAGATAGGCGTCGAGGCCGGCGCGGTCGTGCCAAGCGGTTCCGTAGATGCGCTGCAGCTGCTGACGGCCGGGGTCGCCGCGCCAATAGGCGCCGGCGAGCTTGGTCAGCTTGAAGGCGTCGCCGATAAACCCAGTCGACGGCATGTGCGGCCCGCGGCAGAGGTCGAACCAGTCGCCCTGAAAATAGATCCTGACGTCCTGGTCCTCCGGGATCGCGTCCACCAGCTCGACCTTGAACATCTCGCCCTTCGTCCGGAAGACGTCGCGCGCCCGGTTCCGGCCCCAAATCTCCTTCGTGAACGGGCGGTTACGCGCGATGATTTCCCGCATCCGGGCCTCGATCGCCACAAAGTCCTCGGTCGAGAACGGCTCGTTGCGGAAGAAGTCGTAGTAGAAGCCGTTCTCGATCACCGGGCCGATCGTCACTTGCGTGCCGGGAAAAAGCTCCTGCACCGCCTCGGCGAGCACATGCGCGCAATCGTGGCGGATGAGTTCGAGCGCCGCGGAATCGGATCGCGTCACGATCTCGACCGCCGCCCCGTCGGGCACGCCGTCGCCGAGGTCGCAAAGCACGCCGTTCACCCGCATCGCCACCGCCTTCTTCGCGAGCGACTTGGAGATCGCCTCCGCCACGGCGGCGCCCGTCGCGCCTTCCGGAAAGTCGCGCTTGGCGCCGTCGGGGAGTGAGATCGTAACCATGCGTCTGCCCTGCGCAGCCGAAGCGGCCGTCGCCGCGTCCTGATTCAAAGTGTGAAGATCGGACCGGAACGCCCAGGCCTCAGAGGCGGGACGCCCAGCGGCCGTAGCGCCACGGCCTATACCAGCGGGCAGTTCCGGGCAAGCGCTCGGGGACCGGGTCGAAGCCGCGGCTGCCGAACGGGCGGCAGCGCCAAAAGCGCGCGGCCGCCATCCACCCTCCCGGCCATAGCCCAAAGCGCGCAATCGCCTCCTCGGCGTATTCCGAGCAGGTCGGAAGATGCCGGCATGTCCGCCCGACGAGGCTGGAAAGGCTGTAGCGATAGAGACGGATCAGCCCGCGCGCGATGAGCGCAGGGAACCGGACAAGGGATTCTACGATAGTAACGGTGAGGCGAAGGTCCGCTAGATCACGCATGTCAGTCATCCGCCCGGTTATCCGTGCCGCCGATTTTGCCGCCCGCCGGCGCGGTCGCCAAACCCGCAAGGACGGCAACGATCCTGCCCTTCTCGCCGCGGCCTGGCTTCACGACGTGGTGGAGGACGGCCTTGCAAGCCCCGGTGAGATCGAACAGGAACATGGCGTCGCGGTCCGCGATCTTGTGCTTGAATTGACCGACGATATGAGCCTGCCGAAAGCGGTGCGCAAGCAGTGCCAGTTGGAGGAGATCGCCGGCAAGAGCCGCGCCGCTCGGCCAGGAGAACGGGATGCAGGTCACCGTCTACATCCTTCGTTGCGCCGACGGCAGCTGCTACACGGGACTGACGCGCGAGACTGTCGAGGCGCGGGTCTGGAAGCACAACAACGATCCGATCGACAGCTATACGGCGCGGCGGCGCCCGGTCGTGCTCGTCTTCTGCGAGATTTTTGAGCGGCTGACCGACGCCATCGCCCGCGAACGGCAGATCAAGGGCTGGAGCCGAGCCAAGAAGGAAGCGCTTATCCGCGGGGACTATGAGGCGTTGCCCGGATTGTCTTCCCGTCCCCGACAGCCCTCATCCTGAGGTGCGGGCCGGCGTCGCGGCGCGCCTCGAAGGACGCACCACCCCCGGCGCCCGCCATCCCATGGTTCGAGGCTCGGCGCTTTCCGCGCCTCGAACCTCACCATGAGGGTAGAGCTTGCGCGGCTCAAGGCGAAGCGCAGCTGATCCCGCCGGTCAGCCGGCGACCGCGCCTCTCGCCTCGATCTGGCCGACGGCGTCCACCACCGCGTCGAAGGTGAGGAGCGTCGACGCGTGCCGTGCCCGGTAGTCGCGCACCGGCTCAAGATATCGCAGATCCGACCAGCGGCCGCCGGGCGGCGACCCGTTGTCCTTCAGCATCCTGTACATCGCCTCACGCAGCGCGCGGAGTTCCTCCGGCGTTGAGCCGATGATGTTATGCGCCATGATCGAGGACGCGGCCTGGCCGAGGGCGCAGGCTTTAACGTCATGCGCGAAGTCCGAGACGCGTCCGTCGGCCATCCGCACCTCG
>DASWJZ010000113.1:0-1727 GCA_036396875.1 Propylenella sp. | reverse complement strand
CGTGCGCTACCTCTCGTTTTGAACGGCTTAACTATCTCATCACGATAGTAGTGACGCGGCTCGCCAGTGGCTGTGCCAGCGCCACCATGGCGGGCATAGGCCTTCGGCATGTGGTCGGTTCGATCCCGATCGCCCGCTCCGCCGCACGTCCGGCCCGACGCGCTTGAGCGGCCGCCCCTGAATTGCGAATAAGGCAAAGCCCCCCGTCCGAAAGGGAGGCGGAGAGCCTTCCGCTCAAGGACGCGTCACCATGAAGAATCACCTCGCATCGACCCTGATCGCGCCCGCGCGCGAGCACGACCGGGCGTGCCTCGCGTGCCCGGACGGCCGGCGGTTCTCCTACGGCGATGTCGACCGCCGCTCGGCGCGCTACGCCGCGGCGCTCGCCCGCTGCGGCGTCGGCCGCGGCGACCGCGTGGCCGTGCAGGTGGAGAAGACGCCGGAGGCGCTGTTCCTCTATCTCGGATGCCTCAGGGCCGGGGCGGCGTTCCTGCCGCTCAACACCGCCTATACGCCGGCCGAAATCGACTATTTCGTCGAGGATTCCGAACCGGCCGTCCTGGTCGGGCGTCCCGAGCAGGCCGGGGCGCTGGCGAAGATCGCGCGCGCGCACCGCGTGCCGCGCTTCGAGACGCTCGGGACGCCGGATGGCGGATCGTTCGCCGCGCTCGCCGAAGGCGGCGCCGACGGATGGGCCGATATCGATTGCGGGCCGGACGATCTCGCCGCGATCCTCTACACCTCGGGCACGACCGGGCGCTCCAAGGGCGCTATGCTGACGCACGCGAACCTCCGCTCCAACGCCGAGGCGCTCATCACTGCGTGGCGCTATTCCTCCGACGACGTTCTGATTCACGCCTTGCCGATCTTCCACACCCACGGCCTCTTCGTCGCCGCCAACCTGACCCTGATGGCGCGGGCGCGGATGATCTTCCTGCCGCGCTTCGATCCGCGGGAGACGCTCGCCTGGACGCCGGAGGCGAGCGTGCTGATGGGCGTGCCGACATTTTATACGCGGCTCCTCGACGAGGACGGGCTGACGCGCCGCGCCACCGCCGGGATGCGGCTCTTCATTTCCGGCTCGGCGCCGCTCCTGCCGGACACGCACGCCGCCTTCCGCGAGCGCACCGGCCACGCCATCCTCGAGCGCTACGGCATGACCGAGACGGGCATGAACACATCGAACCCCTACGACGGGGAGAGGGTGCCCGGCTCCGTGGGGCTTCCGCTTCCCGGCGTCGAGCTGCGCGTCTGCGATCCCGATACGGGGAAGAGCCTGCCGCGCGGCGAGATCGGCATGATCGAGGTGCGCGGCCCGAACGTCTTCGCGGGCTACTGGCGGATGCCGGAGAAGACGCGCTCCGAGTTCCGCGACGACGGGTTTTTCGTAACCGGCGACCTCGGCCGCATCGACCGGCGCGGCTATGTCTGGATCGTCGGGCGCGGCAAGGACCTCATCATCACCGGCGGCTACAACGTCTATCCGAAGGAGGTCGAACTCGCGATCGATGCGCTGCCCGGCGTTCAGGAAAGCGCCGTGATCGGCGTGCCGCATGCCGATTTCGGCGAGGGCGTCGCCGCGATTATCGTTCCGCGGCGGGGCGCGCTCGTCGACGAGGAAGCGATCATAACAGCGCTGCGCGAGCGGCTGGCGGCATACAAGCTGCCCAAGCGCGTCATCGTCGTCGATGAACTGCCGCGGAATGCGATGGCGAAAGTGCAGAAGG
>DASWJZ010000112.1:0-2476 GCA_036396875.1 Propylenella sp. | reverse complement strand
CGTCGTCGCCTGCTGGCCGACATGGATGTAGCCGAGCCCGACCTGCTGCAGCGTCTCCAGGATGTTGCGGACGCGCGGCACCGCCTTGAAGAATTCCACGCCCTCGTCGACCGTCATGTCGAGCACGTCGGCGATCGATTTTTGCTTGAAGACGACCTCCAGCGTCTCGCGGTTGTAGCGCTTGCCCTTGCAGACGTCGCAGGTGACGTAGACGTCGGGCAAAAAATGCATCTCGATTTTTATGACGCCGTCGCCCTGGCAGGCCTCGCAGCGCCCGCCCTTGACGTTGAAGGAGAATCGTCCCGGCTGGTAGCCGCGTGCCTTCGCCTCCGGCAGGCCGGCGAACCACTCGCGGATCGGCGTGAAGGCGCCGGTATAGGTGGCGGGGTTGGAGCGCGGGGTTCGCCCGATCGGCGACTGGTCGATGTCGATGACCTTGTCGAGGAATTCCAGCCCGGTGATCGATTCGTGCGGGGCAGGGTGCTCGCGCGAGCCGTTCAGCCGCCGGGCGACCGCCTTGTAGATCGTGTCGATCAGGAGCGTCGATTTTCCCCCGCCCGACACGCCGGTCACGCAGGTGAAGAGGCCGAGCGGGATCGAGGCGGTGACGCTCTTCAGATTGTTGCCGGTCGCGCCCTTCACGGTCAGCCGCTTCGCCTTCGAAATCTCGCGCCGCTCGTCCGGCACGGGGATCCACAAGCGCCCGGAAAGATATTGCCCGGTGATCGAGGCGGGGTTCTTCATGATGTCGGCGGGCGCACCCTCCGCCACGATGCGGCCGCCATGCACGCCGGCCTTCGGCCCGACGTCGACGACGTGGTCGGCCGAAAGAATCGCCTCCTCGTCATGCTCCACCACGATCACCGTGTTGCCGAGATCGCGGAGGTGTTTCAGCGTCTCGAGGAGCCGCGCATTGTCGCGCTGGTGCAGGCCGATCGACGGCTCGTCGAGCACGTAGAGCACGCCGGTCAGCCCCGAGCCGATCTGCGAGGCGAGGCGGATTCTTTGGCTCTCGCCGCCCGACAGCGTGCCGGAGGAGCGCGCGAGCGTCAGATAGTCGAGCCCGACGTCGTTCAGGAAGGCGAGCCGCTCGCGGATTTCCTTGAGGATGCGGCCGGCGATCTCGTTCTGCTGTTTTGAGAGCGAGGCGGGGAGTTCCGAAAACCATTCTCCCGCGGCGCGGATCGACATCTGCGCCACCTCGCCGATGTGAAGGCCGGCGATCTTCACCGCCAGCGCCTCCGGTTTCAGCCGGAAGCCGCCGCAGGCCTCGCAGGGCACGCCGGAGAAATAGCGCCCGATCTCCTCGCGCACCCAGGCGGAATCGGTCTCCTTCCAGCGCCGCTCCAGATTGGGGATGACGCCTTCGAAAACCTTCCGCGTCTCATAGGAGCGGAGCCCGTCGTCGTAGATGAAGGCGACCTTCTCGTCGGTGCCGTAGAGGATCGCCTGCCGCGCCGCGTCGGGAAGGTCCGCCCAGCTGTCGGTCAGCTTGAAGCCGAAATGGCGGGCGAGGCCGTCGAGCGTCTGCAGGTAATAGGGGGAGGAGGTGCGCGACCACGGGGCGACGGCGCCGTTCCTGAGCGGCAGCGACGTGTCCGGCACGACGAGGTCGGGGTCGATCGCCTGCTTGGTGCCGAGGCCGTCGCATTCCGGGCAGGCGCCGAACGGGTTGTTGAAGGAGAAAAGCCGCGGCTCGATCTCGGAAATGGTGAAGCCGGAGACGGGGCAGGCGAATTTTTCCGAGAAGACGATGCGCTCGTGCGTCTCGTTCTTCGATTTGTAGGCGCCGGCGCGGACGGCGGGGCTCGCTTCGTCCTCCTCCAGATTGTCATGCTCGGGCTTGACCCGAGCATCCGGGGAAGGCTGGGCGCTCTCGTTCTTCCTGGGTCGCCGGGTCAAGCCCGGCGATGACGATCGGGGTTGAGCGAGCGGCTTGTCGGCGAGTTCGCCGATCGCGATGCCGTCGGCGATCTTCAGCGCCGTCTCAAGCGAATCGGCGAGGCGCGCGGCAATGTCACGCCGCACGACGACGCGGTCGACCACGATGTCGATGTCGTGCTTCAGCTTCTTGTCGAGGGGCGGGGCGTCGGCGATCTCGTAGAATTTCCCGTCGATCTTGGCGCGCTGAAAGCCCTTTTTCAGGAAGTCGGCAAGGTCCTTGCGGTATTCGCCCTTGCGGCCGCGCACGACCGGCGCGAGCAGATAGAGGCGGGTGCCCTCCGGCAGCGCCAGGATGCGGTCGACCATCTGGCTGACCGTCTGGCTCTCGATCGGCAGCCCCGTCGCCGGCGAATAGGGAACGCCGACGCGGGCGAACAGGAGCCGCATGTAATCGTAGATCTCGGTGACGGTGCCGACGGTGGAGCGCGGGTTGCGCGAGGTCGTCTTCTGCTCGATGGAGATGGCCGGGGAGAGCCCGTCGATCTGGTCGACGTCCGGCTTCTGCATCATCTCCAGGAACTGGCGGGCGTAG
>DASWJZ010000111.1:0-2250 GCA_036396875.1 Propylenella sp. | reverse complement strand
TTCGGAAGTACTGACAGCCGCATCGCGTCCGGCCGCGCTCACTGCCTGCCACGGCCGCGCGAATTGAGACCGTTCGGACCTGACCCGAAGCTGCCGTTCGGAGGCCGCATACCCGGCACGGACGGCATGCGACCCGAAGCGTGCGAGCCGCGGCGCGTCGATCACAAGCGCGGCGCTGCACGCTCCCGGCGCCGGCAGCGGCGCGACGATGACGTCGGCGCGGCGGCAGTCCTCGGGGAAGGCGGCCGGATCAAGAACATGGGCGACCGTGAGGCCGTTCGCCCCCTTGAGAATGCAGCCGAGCGGGTCGCAGCCGACACCCTCTCGCAGCGCCGATCCGTCCTCCGGCGGGGGCCCCGGCTCCTCGTCGAAGAACTGGTCGATCGTGTACGAACCTGTGCGGCTGCCGGACACGCGGAGCACACCGGTAGAATCGCGCACCGCGACAGCCTTCCCGTCCGGCGCGACAAGCACGTCCGGCAGATCCTTGAGGATCGGAATTGACAGAAGCCCGAGGCCGATCAGTGGCAGGCCGAGCATCCGCCATCGCAGCCGCCACAGGCAGAGCCAGAGCATGCCGGCGACGATCAGAAGCAAGGAGAGCGATGCGATCGGCGGCGCCCCGAACTCCGATCCAGGAAGTCGCGCGACCCAATCGGAGACCGCTATGAGCGCCTCGATGCCGCGCGCCATGACCCAGAGCGGCGGGCCCTCGAGGCCAAACGGCATGAGGATAAGGGCAGCCAAGCCAAACGGCATGATGAGCGTCGAGACCAGCGGTGCGGCAAGCAGGTTGCCGAGCAGCGAATAAGTCGCGACGCGCTCGAAATGGTAGGCCGCGAAGGGAGCCGTCGCGAAGCCTGCGACGAGCGTGGTGATGGCAACGCCGAGGATCGCGCGGCGGGCATAGCCGAGAAGAGGCGGCCCGGGCAGGATATTGCCGTCGCCGAGCCTGCGGATGCGCCGTGCGCCCCAAAATTCCCAGGCAGCAATCAGCGCCATCACGGCTCCAAACGACATCTGGAAGCCCGGCTCGATGACGCCTTCCGGCTTGAGCGCCACGACGATGAAGGCGGCAATCGCGAGATTGCGCATGGAGATGGCAGGACGGTCGACGAGCATCGCCGAGAACATCACTACTGCCATCACATAGGCGCGCACGGTCGCGACGCTGCCGCCCGAGAGCGCCAGATAGATTGTCGCGACGAGGATCGCCGCAAGGGCGGCCCATTTCCGGATGGGCCTCGCGAGCGCCAGCCGCGGCGAAAGCGCCAGCCCCGCGCGGACGGCGAAGAAGGCCGTCCCGGCGACCAGCATCATGTGCAGGCCGGATATCGCGAGGATGTGGGCGAGTCCGGAGATGCGGAGGCTTTCGTTGGTCGCTTCCGACAATCCGCTGCGCTCGCCCACGAGCAACGCGGCCGCGACGGCGCCTGCCTCGCCCGGTTCGGCCGCCGTGATTCGGGCGACCGCGGCGGCGCGGATGCGCGCCACCGTAAGATCCACGGAGTCCGGCTCCCGGTCCACGCCGAGCCTCCAGCTCCCGAGCACGAAGCCGCTGCCGCCGATCCCGGCGAAAAAGGCCGCGCGCCTGGGGTCGTAGCCACCGGGCACCACGGGACCGGGCACCGGCATCAGCCGCGCGAGGACAGTGATGCGGCTTCCAAGCGGCGGCATTTCGTGCCGTCGCCCAAGCGTCACCCGCAACCGGCGAGGCATCTCCTGCGGCGAGATGTCGGGCGATTCCAGCCGGTCGATTACGATGCGCGGCCTGAACTCCACACGCGCTTCGCGGCTGACGACGCGCCCGCTCATCTCGGCCACGAGGTCGCGCTGAAGATGCGGCGACTGGACGCGCTCCACCCGCAGCTTTGCCCCCGCGGCGCCTGCCAGGCACATCGCGACGACCGTCACGACGCGGCATGACTTGCCGCGATGGTAACAGACGGCCGCGGTCGAGGACGCCACGAGGGCGGCGGTTAGAAGCATGGAAAGAAGCGGCTCGCGCGGCAGGGTGAAATAGACAAGGGCACCGGCGCCGAACACGACGGCAAGCCAGTGGAAGCCGGCGCGCTCCGCAAGCTCGCGCTCCAGACAATCCCGCAGGGCGGAGCCGGCCGAGCCAGCGCGCCAGCGGACCTGCCCGATCCATGACAAGGGGCGAGGCGCTCGCGGCCATGCCCGCCGCCTCTCCCGTGCCTGCGTCGTATCGCCCTGCTCCACGCCCGCCCCCCGGCTACCGCATGGATA
>DASWJZ010000110.1:0-16912 GCA_036396875.1 Propylenella sp. | reverse complement strand
TCGCGTTTCGCGCGAAGCGCCTTCAGCACCTTGTCGCGGTCGACCGTCATCGTTCCTTCCTCTTGTACATGCCGAGCATGCGCTGGGTGACGAGGAAGCCGCCGAAAATGTTCACGCTCGCGAGCATCAGCGCCAGGAAGCCGAAGAGGCGGGCCAGACCCGTTCCCTCGCCAATCTGCGGAACGCCGACCGCGATCAGCGCGCCGACCACGATCACCGACGAAATGGCATTGGTGACGCTCATCAGCGGGGTGTGCAGCGCCGGGGTCACCGACCACACGACGTAGTAGCCGACGAAGATCGCGAGCACGAAGATCGACAGCTGGAAGACGAACGGGTCGACCGCCCCGGCCGAGGCGGCGTGGGCCGCGGCCCCGGCCGCTCCGGCGAGGCCTTCCTGGCTCAGCGCAATCTGCGCCGCCTGCTCCGCCGCGACGCGCGCCTGCTCCGCCGCCGCCGCGGCCGTGTCGGCCGCCTCACGGGCCTGCCGTACGGCATCGCCGATCGCTTCGTTCTCCATCGGCCTGTCCTCCTTCGCCCCGCCTTCGCGTCAATCCGGCTTCGGGGCGAACGACGGATGCACGATCGCTCCGTCCGTCGTCAGCAGCGTTGCCGCGACGATCTCGTCGTCGCGCCTGATCGAAAGCGCCTTCTTCTCCCTGTCAATCATCGGCTCGACGAAGGCGTGGATGTTGCGGGCGAGAAGCGCCGAGGCGGAGGCCGCGATGCGCCCGGCCATGTTCAAATACCCGATGATGGTGACGCCGTTCGCTTTGGCAACCTCGCCGGGGATCGCGCCTTCGACATTGCCGCCGCGCTCCACCGCAAGGTCGACGATCACCGATCCGTCGGCCATCGAGGCGACCATCTCGCGGGTGACGAGCCGCGGCGCCGGCCGCCCGGGAATGAGCGCCGTCGTAATGACCATGTCCTGCTTGGCGATATGGTCCCTGACCAGCGCCGCCTGCTTCGCCTGGTACTCCTTCGACATCTCCTTGGCGTAGCCGGCCGCCGTCTCCGCCGCCTTGAACTCCTCGTCCTCGACCGCAATGAATTTTGCGCCGAGCGAGGCGACCTGTTCCTTGGCGGCGGGCCTTACGTCGGTGGCGGAGACCACGGCGCCAAGCCGGCGGGCGGTCGCGACCGCTTGAAGGCCGGCGACGCCCGCACCCATCACGAAGACGCGCGCGGCGGGGATGGTGCCGGCCGCCGTCATCATCATCGGCATGGCGCGCCCGAAATGCGCCGCGGCCTCGATGACCGCCTGGTAGCCGGCGAGATTGGCCTGGCTCGACAGCACGTCCATGGACTGCGCGCGGGTGATGCGCGGGATAAGCTCCAGCGCGAACGCCTCGACGCCGGCGTCGGCCATCCGCTTGAGGGCCGCTTCGTTGCCGTAAGGATCCATCAGCGCCACCACCGCGACGCCGCGCTTGTAGCCGGAAAGCTCGTCCGGGCGGCGCACCTTCAGCACGAGGTCCGCATCACGAAGCGCGTCCGCAGCACTGCCCGCGATCTCGGCACCGGCGGCGCGATAGTGCTCGTCCGAGACGCCGGCGCCCGCCCCGGCGCCCGTTTCGACGACTACGTCGGCGCCAAGGCCCTTGTATTTCCTGACGGTGTCCGGTGTCGCGGCGACGCGCGGCTCGATCGCGTGGTCTTCCTTCAGGACCGCGACGCGCATGTCCGGCGCCCGTCAGCTGAGGGACAGGATCGCGAAAATCACCCCGATCGCAACGACGACGAGGAGGGGCTTGACCGTTCCCTTGCCCATGAGGCTCATCGCCGACGCGATCAGCATGAGAACGATAAGCAGCGTGCCGAGCCAGAAACCGCCGCTCCCGAAGCCGTAGAGCGCAAGCGCGATCAGCGTTATCGCGGAGGCGAGGATCGTGATCTTGGCCAGCGCGACGAAGCCGGCAAAGGTCCGCTCGTGCTCGCGGTAATCCATCGGCGCGCCGAGTTCGGCCGGCCCGGAATGTGTATGTTCAGCCATCATTTCCCCGAAAATGACGCAAGTGAAGCGACATCGGCTTTATCACAGCCCCTGAAACCGGGGCAACGCGTTCGCTCGCCGCGCTCAGGCGTCCGGAGCCCGCTCGAGCCCGGCGGCCTTTAGGGCGTCGGCCTGGCGGCGCGCCAGCCGCTTGGCGTCGAAACTTTCGATCTCCGCCTCGAACAGGCGATGGAAATTGAGTTCCGCCCTGAGATGCAGGAAGACGCCGCCGAGCCCGATCGCGGCGCGGTCCATGAAGACGAATTCGCGCGGCACCTTGACCGGGCCCTTCTCCTTCAGCGCCCGGTGCACCGCAAAAGCCTGCCGGCGCCCGTATTCCGCCGGCGACACGCCGTCCGCCACCGAACGCACGCGATCCTCGAGCAGCGGACCGTAAATGAAGCGCGCCCAGATGTTCAAAATGTCGATCAGCTCGTTCGAGAGGCCGCGGAACCCCCAGGTCTCGTAAGCCGCGACGATGCGGTCCCGGTCGCCGCTCTGCAGACCCTTGTAGAGGTCGAGCACCCCTTGCACGAAGGACGGCGGAAAGATGCGGATGCATCCATAGTCGAGCAAGTTGATGCCGGCGCATCGGCCGTCATTCTCGAAGACCGTGTAATTGCCGAGATGCGGGTCGCCGTGGATCACCGCATAGTGGCTGAACGGGTGCCACCACGCCTTGAACATCGCCTCCGCCACGCGGTTGCGCTCCTTGAGCGGGCGGTCCTTGTAGGAGAGAAGTTTGCCGCCCTCGAGCCAGCCCATGGTGAGCAGCCGCCGCGTCGACAGTTCAGCCGTCACCGCCGGCACGCGGATCAGCCGCTCTTTTCTGAAGATGCGGCGATAGAGCGCGATGTGCCGCGCCTCGCGTTCGTAGTCGAGTTCCTCGCGCACCCGCGCCGCGATCTCCTCGATGATCTCGCTCGTGTCGATCGCCGGGTCCATCCGGCGGTGGACGGAGAAGATGACGCGCAGCTGCCCGAGATCCGCCTCCACCGCGCTCGCCATGTCGGGATATTGCAGCTTGCAGGCAAGCGGTGCGCCGTCGAGCGCTCCGGCGCGATGCACCTGGCCGAGCGAGGCCGCCGCGGCGGGAGCGTGCTCGAAAGATGCGAACCGCGTCTGCCAGTCCGGGCCGAGTTCCGCCGTCATCCGCCGCTTGACGAAGGCCCAGCCCATCGGCGGCGCATCCGCCTGCAGCTGCGCAAGCTCCATCGCATATTCCGGCGGCACCGCGTCCGGTATGGTCGCGATCAGCTGCGCCACCTTCATGATGGGGCCCTTGAGCCCGCCCAGCATGCGGGCGAGTTCGGCCGCCTGCGCGCCACGGTCGCCCGGCCGCCCGAGCGCGCGCTCGCCGATCATCCGGGCGGCCAGCCCACCGACGCCGGAGCCGACGCGGGCATACCGCGCCAGCCGCCCGGAGAGCCGGTTCCTTTCCTCGTCGCGCGTGGATGCCATTCGGAATTCCTTGGTATGTCCCCGGAGGGAAAGCAACCAGGATCGCACTCACGCCGTTCTGAGCTTTGCCGCCGAATGATCCAGGAGGCGCCGGCGCGCGCCCCGGCGGCACATGACGGCCGCAATGTGCGGGGGAAGGCTCGGAACCGGTAGGATGCCCTTGCAATATACTCAGAGTCCACGGGCGCCGCTCGCGGGGCCGGCCGCCCCGCCGGCCGTGGTCATGATCCTTGTCATCGTGGTCGTTGTGGCGGCGCTCTATTTCGGCCGCGACATCTTTGTCCCGCTGGCGCTTGCCGTGCTGCTCAGCTTCGCGCTCGCCCCGCCGCTGCGCTGGCTGCGCCGCCTCTACGTGCCGAACCTCCCGGCCGTGCTGACGGTCGTCGGGCTCGCCTTCATCGGCATCCTCGCCTTCGTCTACGTGCTTGCCTGGCAGGTGGCGGACCTCGCCTCGCAGCTCCCGCGCTATCAGCGCAACATCGAGGCAAAGATCGAGGCCGTTCGCGAGTCGCCTCCCGGCGGGCATCTGTTCGAACGCGTGAACGCGATGTTCCGGGATCTTGGCCGCAAGATCGAGGAGGCGGAAGAAGCCGAAGCGGATGCGAGCCTCGTGCCCGGGGCGACCGCGGAGTCCGAGGAGGAGCCGCTTCCGGTCGAGGTAGTGGAGCCGCCGCCGACCCAGGTTCAGCTTCTTCGCCGACTCGCCGGCTCGCTCATCGAGCCGCTCGCCACCGCCGGCATCGTCGTTGTCCTTGTGATCTTCCTTCTCCTCAAGCGGGAGGATCTGCGCGACCGCGTGATCCGTCTCGTCGGTCCGCGCGACCTTCCGCGCGCCGCCCAGGCGATGAACGACGCCGCCGGGCGCGTCGGCCAATATCTCCTGATGCAGCTCGTCGTGAACGTGACCTACGGCGTCCCGGTAGCCGTCGGACTCTGGCTGATCGGCGTGCCCAATCCGATTCTTTGGGGAATGCTCTGCACAGTGCTCCGCTTCGTTCCCTATATCGGTCCTGTTCTCGGCGCCTTCTTTCCACTCGCTCTGGCGATTGCGGTCGATCCGGGCTGGACGACGTTTCTGTGGGCGGGCGCCCTCTTTGTTGTTCTCGAGCTCATCAGCAACAACATCATGGAGCCCGTGCTCTACGGCGCCAGCACCGGCATCTCGCCGGTGGCCATCATCGCCGCGGCGATATTCTGGACCTGGCTATGGGGCCCGGTGGGTCTGCTGCTGTCCACACCGCTGACCGTCTGCCTCGTCGTGCTCGGCCGCCACGTGCCGCAATTCGCCTTTCTCGACGTTCTCTTCGGCAGCGAGCCGGCGCTGTCGGCCCCCGAGCAGCTCTACCAACGGCTGCTGGTGGGCGACCCCCACGAGGCGACGGAGCGCGCCGAGGAATATCTTCGCGAGCATTCGCTGACTGGCTTCTATGGCGATGTCGCCATCCCCGCTTTGACGCTTGCCGAATTTGATCGCGCACGCGGGGCGCTTGATGGCGAGCAGCTGGCGCGCCTCGCCGAAAGTGCGATGCTCCTCGTCGACAATCTGGCCGAGTGGGAGGAGCCGCCTGCAGCGGACCGGTCGGACGATGCCGGCGAGCCCGATGTCGCGGTGCTTCCCGAGGCGGATCGCATCGACGCTGGCGCAGCGGCCGCCGCAGGCGGGCCGCTCGTCGTCTCCGCCGGGGCGCGCGGCGTTCTCGACGACGCCGCCGCGGCAATGCTCGGACAGCTTCTGGAGCGGCGCGGTGCGCGCATCGCGCTGCTTCCCTATCGCTCGCTGCAGACTGCCGGGCTGCGGGAGCTCCGCCTGACCGGCGTGAAAGTCGTGGTCCTGTCGTACATGAATGCCGATTCGCTGGCGCATGGTCGCTTTCTCGTTCGCCGGCTGCGGCGCCGCTTTCCCGGGGCCATCATTCTCACTGGCCTCTGGACCATGGCCCCCGACGAGGTGAGCCGCCGCGACCCGCTCACCGCGACGGGCGCCGACCGCGTGCCGCTGTCGCTCGCCGACGCCGTGTGTGACGTCGCGGAAGCCCTCGAATATCCCGCCGAACTCCCGGCGTCGGAAACGACGAAGGCGCTATCGGAGAGCGCCGCGTAGCGCGCCCGCCGTTAAGCCCCCTCCAGCGCCTCCAGTTCCGAGATGATCCCCTCGATCACCGAGAGCCCCATCAGCCAGAAGCCGGGGTCGCTCGCGTCGAGGCCGAAGGGGGCGAGCAGCTCCTTGTGCCGCTTGCTTCCCCCCGCCTTGAGCATCTCGAAATACTTCTCCTGGAAACCGCCCTCCGCCTTCTCGTAGACGGCGAAAAGCGAATTCACCAGACAGTCGCCGAAGGCGTAGGCGTAGACATAGAAGGGCGAATGGACGAAATGCGGAATGTAGGTCCAGAAGGTCTCGTAGCCCGGCCCCAGCCGGATCGCCGGGCCGAGGCTTTCCTGTTGCACGTCGAGCCAGATCGCGCCGAGCTGCTCGGCGGTGAGCTCGCCCTCCCGCCGCTCCAGATGAACCCTTCGCTCGAAGCTGTAGAAAGCGATCTGGCGGACGACCGTGTTGATCATGTCCTCCGCCTTGGCGGCCAGCATGATCTTCCGCTCGCGCCGGTCGCGGGCGCGGTCGAGCAGCACGCGGAACGTCAGCATCTCGCCGAACACGCTTGCCGTCTCGGCGAGGGTGAGCGGCGTCTGCGACAGCAATAGGCCCTGGTCGGCTGCGAGCACCTGATGGACGCCGTGGCCGAGCTCATGCGCGAGCGTCATCACATCGCGCGTCTTCCCCTGGTAGTTCAGGAGGACGTAGGGATGCACCGAAGGCACGGTTGGATGCGCGAACGCGCCGGGCGCCTTGCCGGGCCGCGTCGGCGCGTCGATCCAGGGCCGCTGGAAGAAGCGTTCCGCGATGGACCCCATCCGCGGGTCGAAGCTTCCGTAGGCGGTCAGCACCGTGTCCCGCGCCTCGTTCCACGGGACGCGGCGGTCGATCGTTTCCGGCAGCGGCGCGTTGCGATCCCAGTGGTCGAGGCGCTCCTTGCCCAGCCACCGGGCTTTCAGCGCGTAATAGCGGTGTGAAAGGCGCGGATAGGCCTGCCGGACCGCTTTCACGAGCGCGTCGACCACCTCCGGCTCGACCCGATTGGCAAGATGGCGGGCCGCCGCCACATCCTGGAAGCCGCGCCACTCGTCGGAGATGGACTTGTCTTTGGCAAGGACGTTCGTGATCAGCGTGAAGAGCCGCAGATTGGCCTTGAAGGTGGCGGCCAGCGCTTCCGCGGCCCCCCGTCGGGTCGCTTCGTCGGGGCTGAGCAGGCGGTTGAGCGTGGGCTCGAGCGGCAGCTCTTCGCCTTCTACTTCGAAGCGGAGCGCGGCAAACGTCTCGTCGAAGAGGCGGTTCCACGCGCCGCGCCCCGTCACCGACTTCTCGTGAAAGAGCTTTTCAATCCTGTCCTCGAGTTGATAGGGCCGCTCCAGGCGAAGGTCCTCGATCCACGGCCGGTAGCGAGCGAGCGCCGGAGTCGCGAGCGCTGCTTCGATGATCGCGTCGTCGAGACGGTTCAGCTCAAGGGTGAAGAAGAGAAGATGCGTCGAGATGGCGGTCAGCCGGTCCTGCAGATCGCCGAAGAATTTCGCCCGCGCCGGGTCCGACGTGTCCCCTGAATAGACGAGGCCGGCGAAGCTTCCGAGCTTGCCGAGGCATTCCTCGATGCCTTCATACTCGACGATCGCCGCCGCCAGCGCAGCGCCGCCGTCCGGCGCGCGCGCCAGCGGCTCCAGCTTGCCCTCGTAGCGTTCTTCGAAGGCGCGGCTGAGCGCCTCGGCCTCGTCGAGATCGGCCTTGACCTGCGGCGCGTCCATACCCGGGTAGAGATCCGAAAGGTCCCAGACCGGCAGCGCTCCAAGCTCGTCTGCCGTCTCGTTGACGCGGCTTGCCTCCTCGGCCACTGGCAGTCTCCTTCATTGCCGATTATCGGCGGGCGACGCGCCTTAGCGCGACGGCGCATCGATTGCGAGCCCGCGCGCGCTAAGACGATCTTAACCGTGGCTCCGGAGAGTCACACGACGCACGGCCCGGCGTCGGCAGGCGGATTCGCACGGAAGGTGGTATGGCAAGTCGGGTCCTGATCGTCGACGACGATCCCGTTCAGCGTCGCCGGCTGGAGCAGATCGTCAGCGGCCTGGGGCACGAAGCGGAGACCGCCGCGACCGGCGAGGAAGCGCTCGCCCGCCTCATGCGGGCGGAGGCGCCGCGCATTTCGGCGCTGATCCTCGACCTCGTCATGCCGGATCTCGACGGCATGGCCGTGCTGGAGCGGCTTTCGCGACGGGTGCTCGCAATGCCCGTGATCGTGCAGGTCGAGGCCGCCGCCATCGAGACCTCGGCCTCCGCCATGCGCGCGGGCGCCTCCGACTTTCTGGTCAAACCCGCTGCTGCGGAACGCGTGCAGGTGTCGCTCGCCAATGCTTTGCGAATGGGCGCGCTCGAAGGTGAGTTGTCGCGCATCCGGATGCGCGGCTCCGCCGGTCTTGGGCTCTCCGAGCTCTTGTCGCATATGCCGTCGATGCAGCGCGTCCGCCAGCTCGGCGAGCGCGCCGCGCGCTGCACCTTGCCGGTGCTCATCGAGGGGGAGCGTGGCGTCGGCAAGGAATCGCTCGCCCGGGCGATCCATGCGGCGAGCCCGCGCCGCAACCGCCCCTTCGTGGCTGTGGGATGCGCCGACGGCGCGGCATTGGAGGTCGAGCGCCTGCTCTTCGGCGGCGATCCGGCCGCCGGCGGCGGAAAGCTTCAGGAAGCCAATGGCGGGACGCTCTTCCTCGATGATATCGGCGCACTGCCGCCGCGCGCCCAGGAAAGGCTGGCAGAAGTCTTTCCTCAGAGCGGGCCGGCCGAAGGACTGACGAATGATCGGACCTTCGACATCCGGCTGCTCGCGGCTACGGCGCGTCGCCTCGTCGATCTCGTCTCGGGGGAAGGCTTCCGCGCCGACCTCTTCTACCGGCTGAATGTCCTTCCGATCTGGATGCCCCCGCTCCGCGAGCGGAAGGAGGATATCCGCGAACTCGCCCGTTCGCTTGCGATCCGCTTCGCGGCGGAGGAGCGGCGCCCCGAAGTCAGCGGAATTTCCGCTGACGCCATGGAGCTGCTGCTTGCGCATGACTGGCCGGGAAACGTCCGCGAGCTTGAGAATGCGATGTTCCGAGCCGTCACGCTGTCGCAGGGCGGGGAGCTGTCCGGTCGGGACTTTCCCCAGTTCGCCGCCACGTCCGTGGACGCGCATCGCAAGACCGTCGACGCTGAAATCCGGGTCGGCCCGGACGGTGTTGCAGATCAGAAACAGGCCGCGGTCGAACAGCCCCTGAAAACGGCCTTCCTGCCTGACAGGATGGAGGCGGCCCGGTATGGTGTCGCCCGGCTCCTCGACGAGCGCGGTGAGCTACGGCCGTTCGACGCGCTGGAAAGGGAGGTCATCCGGTTCGCCATCGATCACTACAGGGGCCATATGAGCGAAGTGGCGCGGCGCCTAGGGATCGGACGGTCGACCTTGTATCGAAAAATCAAGGATTACGGGATCGCGTCGCACGAGGTGCTGACGTCCTGACGGACGGGCGCGGTCGCGGCGGAAGGAAAGGCTGGGGCATGGTTCGTTTGCGTGATGCGTTCCTGTTCTTGGCGCTCGCAGCCGCCGCGGCGCCGGCGCCCGCGACGGCGCTGGTTGCGCCTCCGGGTCCGGCCGTGCCAGGTGCTTCGCCGGTGCTCTCGCCGCGGGAGCAGGCGGTGCGAACCCTGCTGGAGCAGGGCGAGATCGGCGGCGTCTCGATCGAGCGAGCGATCCTCGACGGCATGCGCGCGTTCTACCAGTCGCACCGCTACGAGCTCGCGTGGCTGCCGCAGCGGCAAGCCTCGCCGCAGATGGTCGCGCTGCGGCGGCAGATGGACATGGCGGCGGAATACGGCCTCGATGCCGGGCGCTACGGCACGCCCTACTTCGCGCGCATGTATCTTGACGATCCGCACCTGCTTGCCGAGGCGGATGTCGGCTTCAGCGTAGCGCTCGCACGCTTCGTTGCCCACATCGCGGCCGGCGCGGGCCGCCCCTCCGACGTCAGTCGCCTGATCACCCTGGAGCCGGAGCTCCCGGATATCGCCGATGCGCTCTTGCGCCTGGCGCAGGCTGGAGCGCCGGACACCCTACTGTCGGGCTATGAGCCCGTTCATGCGCAATACCATGCGCTGAAGGAGAAACTGGCCGAGCTGCGCGCCGGCGATGCGGACGACGCGCGTATCTTCGTGCCGGATGGATCTCTGCTCAGGCCGGGCAAGAGCGATCCCCGCGTTCCGCTTCTGCGCGAGCGACTCGGCGCCGCCCTCGCTCCCGATGCGGATCCTGAGCATTACGACGACGTACTGCGGGCGGCAGTTGAGGCGTTCCAGGCGGAGAGCGGGCTGACCGTCGACGGAATTGTCGGGCCGCGGACCCTGATCGCTCTGAACGGCGTGAGCCGCGAGGATCAGATTGCAGCGATCATCGCCAACATGGAGCGCTGGCGCTGGATGCCGCGCGATCTCGGCAAGGTTCACGTTTTCGTCAATGTACCGGAATTCATGCTTCGGGTCGTGAAAGACGGTGCGGTTGCGCACGAGACGCGCATTATCGTCGGCACGCCGCGCAATCCGACGCCGACGTTCTCGCACGGCATCGACCACATCGTCGTCAACCCGTTCTGGAACGTCCCGACCTCGATCGTCTCGAACGAGATGCTTCCGGAGATCCGCCGCAATCCCTACGGCTACTTCGCCCAACGCGGCTATCAGGTGCTGGCGCGCGCCGGCGGCAGGATGCGCGTCGTCAATCCGGCGAGCATCGATTGGTACATGGTCAACCCGCGCTCGGTGCGCATTCGCCAGGTGCCGGGCGACCACAACGCGCTCGGGCGGATCAAGTTCATGTTCCCCAACCAGCATTCGGTTTATTTGCACGACACGCCGACCAAGTCGCTGTTCAAGCGCGACCGCCGCGCCTTCAGCCACGGCTGCGTGCGAGTCGAGAATCCGCTCGGCTTCGCCGACGCGATCCTGCCCATCGCCGCCCCCGAGTGGAACTCGGACCGCCTGCAGCGGCTCTACGGCGGGCCGGAGCGGCGGGTGAATCTTGACACGCCCGTCCCGGTTCACCTCGCCTATTTCACCGTGTCGGTGACGCCCGACGGCGACATCCGGCATGTCGAGGACCTCTACGGTTACGACCGCAAGATGTCCGAGATGCTCGGCTTCTGACGCTTTGCGGGTTCGCCCGGAATCCGCCGCAATGTCTGCGAACCTGCCGCATTTCCGCCACACCTCACTTTTTAATTCGCGGTTAAGCAAGGTAAGACACGATCGCCTCTCGAACGGGGCGGGGGCGACCCCCATACAAGGGCGACAGCGTTTGAGACATCCGACCGCTCCTTTGTCGATCGGCCTGAGCGTCGGGCTTGCGGTTTCGTTTCTAGTTTGCGCGTTCATCGCGGTACCGTCCGGTCCGGCAAGCGCGCGCGGACAGGACAGGACGCTGAAGCTTTATTTCGGCCACACCGGCGAGCGCGGCGAATTCACCTACAAGCGGAACGGGCGCTACGACCGCAAGCAGCTCGACCGCGTCAACCGCTTCCTGCGCGACTGGCGGAAGAATGAGCCGACCCGGATCGATCCGCATCTGCTCGATCTCGTTTGGTCGATTCACGCGAAGACCGGCTCGAAGGAATATATCCACGTCGTCTCCGCCTACCGCTCGCCCACCACCAACGACATGCTCCGGCGGCGGAGCAGGGGCGTCGCAAAGAACAGCCAGCACACGCAGGGGAAGGCGATGGACTTCTATATCCCCGGCGTGCCGCTCGATAAGCTCCGCGCCATCGCCATGAAGTTGCAGGGCGGCGGCGTCGGCTACTATCCGCGCTCCGGGTCGCCCTTCGTGCACGCCGATACCGGAAGCGTTCGCGCCTGGCCGCGCATGTCGCGCCAGCAGCTTCTCGCGCTCTTCCCGAACGGCGAGACGCTTCATCTGCCGGCGGACGGCAAGCCGCTGCCGGGCTATGAGCAGGCGGTCGCCAGCCGCAAGGCCGGCGGCGCCACCACCCTCGCCTACCTTGAAACGGAATCCGAGGCCACCGACCGCACCGGTACCGGGGGCACCGCCACCGGCTGGCTGAAGCGGGTCTTCGGCGGCGGCGCCGACCAGGCCGAGGACGACGCCGCGAGCGGCACGCCGACCCTGGCCGAGACGCCCGTGGCGCCGGACGTGATCGAGCCGCAGCTTGTTGCCGTCGCGCCTGCCGAGTTGGCGGAACCCCGCACGCCGCGGGTGCGGCCCGGCTCGGCGACGGGGATCACGCTCGCCGGGTTGCCGCCGGCTGCCGCGGATGAGCCGCCTGCCGAGGTCATGCCGACCCTCGCCTTCGCGCCCCTGCCGCGCACCCGGCCCGACCCCGGCCTGTTGGCCGGCAGTCTTGGCGCCGGCGCCGGCGCTCCACTCGCGGTCGCATCGGAGGACGCCCTTGCCGCACTCGCCGTGCTCGCTGGTGGCCCGGTGTCGCCGCAGCCCGAGCGAAACACCGAACCGAAAGTCCAGGTCGCCTATGCGGCGCCCGCCGGCGATGGAACGCGCCTCTCCCATGCCGACCGCGCCATCCTTGCCGGCTTTGCCGCGATCGGCGAGGCCGAATACCCCCCCGCGAACGATGCGGCGCCCGTGCCGCCGGCTGAAGCGCCGGCGCCCGACGGCACGCGCACGGCGGCGGAGGACGAAGATGCGCTGAGGCTCGCACTGGCCCGGGATGCCGTAAGGATTGTCTCGGCCGCGGCCTCCGGCGGGCAGATCGTGGTCGTGCCCTCGCCGCGGAGCGAGCAGGACGGCGCCGGCGGCGCCGATCGGCTGCTGACAACGCCGGCAGCACAGGATCCGCGCTTCGCGCGCTTCGACATGCCTGAGCCCGAGGCCGTGCGCGACCTCTACGCCGCGCCGACGATGGCTTACGAGGTGCCCGGCGCGTCAACGCCCGCGGATGGCTTCCAGACCGCGGCCTTCACCCCGCCCGCCGACGAAAAAAGCTTCTTCGCCCGGCTCTTCGCCAGCCTGGTCGAGTAGCGCTCCGAAGGTCCTCTCCGCCGGCGCAACTTCTGTTGCGCCTGCGCCACAAGACCGGCCGCGCATGCGTCCGGCAATTCCGAATTAAGCCCGCGAGTGTTACGGAGAATGCTCCGCTTCCAACGAGTGCGGTGATGCGCGCGCTTTCCGCAATTGCCGGCTTCCTGTTTGTTTTCGCTTCGACGCCGGCGATGGCCGAGTTCCAGATTTCCGTCTATGGCGGCGCCAATACCGCAAACGACAGCGACGTCGACCTGGACCTCGGCGCGCTGTCCGGCAGTTTCGACGTCGACTGGTTCGGCGACTCGTTTCGCCGGCCGCCCTATTACGGCCTTCGCGGCGCCTATTGGCTGGGCGACCCCGGCGCCCCGAGCTGGGGCGTCGCGATCGACTTCACCCACGCCAAGGTCAAGGCCGACCTCGACGATCCGGCGGTCGGCGGCACCTTCGACCGGCTCGAGTTCACCAACGGCCTTAACTCGCTGACTCTGAATGGCCTTTACCGCGCGCCGCTCAACGAGCTCCTCACGGTTTACGCCGGGGCGGGAGCCGGCGCATCGATCCCGCATGTCGAGGTCACGACGATCCCCGCCGTCACCGACACGTTCGAATATCAGGTGACGGGGCCTGTCGTGCAGGCGATGGTTGGCTCAAGCGTCCGCCTCTTCCACGGGCTGTCGCTCTTCGGCGAGTACAAAGCGAGCTATTCGTGGAACGAGGCCGACCTCGACGGCGGCGGGTCGCTGGAGACCGATATCCTGGTCCACCACTTCGCCCTGGGCCTGAGCTTTTCGTTCGGCGGGCCGAAGCAGTAGCGGCACTGTCGGCGAACGTTGCGGGTCGACCGGACCCGCCTTCGCCTGCTATTCGTCGGCGCCATGGCCACCGACCTGGACCGCGCGCAGGCGCGCGATGAAGCGGGCCGTTTCGGCGGGATTTCGCCGCGCGCTCTCAGGTCTGTCGCGGTCGTCCGCCGCAACCTTGTCTCGTCGCGCGACTTCGCCGCAAGGCGGCGGCGCGACCTCCGGTTCCGCGTGCTCCCTTATGACGGCTTCGAGATCGTCAATCTGGCGGCGGTCGCGCTGACCGCCCTGGTTCTCCTCGTCGTCCTTCTCGACCCATACCTGACGGTCTGGCAGGCAACCCTTCCTGAAAGCCTTATTCGCGTCTTCAAGGTCCTGACCGATCTCGGCAAGTCCGGCTGGATGCTGATCGGCGCCGGAGCCATCGTGATCGTCTCGCTGTTGACCGACGCGAGCCGGCTCGGGCCGCGGCTGAGGATGCGCAAGGCGGTGCGGACGCTTGCAGCCTTCTACGTCTTCCTGGCCGTGGCCGTTCCGGGCATCATCGCCAATTTCAGCAAGTATCTGCTTGGCCGCGCGCGGCCGAAGCATTTCGCCGAGAACGGCAGCTTCTCGTTCGACTTGTGGTCCGGCGACGCCGGCTGGGCGAGCTTTCCCTCCGGTCATGCGACCACAGCCATGGCGCTCGGCGTCGCGCTGGCGCTTCTGTTCCCGCGGTTGCGGTGGCTCTTCCTGTGCCTCGGCTTCTGGGTGGCGGTGAGCCGCCTCTTCGTGCGGGCGCACTATCCGTCGGACGTGCTCGCCGGCTGCCTGCTCGGCGGCGTGGCCGCCTGGCTGATTGCCCGCGCATTCGCGCGGCGGCGGCTGGTCTTCGGCTTCGACGCCGCCGGCTCGCTTGTCCGCCGGCGGGGCGCGTCGGGACGCCTGCGTTAGGCCGGGCGGCTACTCGGCGGCCTCGGCCATGGCCGGCGTCATGCCGAGCGCATGCAGATAAAGGTCGAGCAGCGCCTCCTCCTCCTGCCGCTCCGCCGCATCCTTCTTCCTGAGCCGCACCACCTGGCGCATGATCTTGCTGTCAAAACCCTGCCCCTTGGCCTCGGCATAGACATCGCGGATATCGTCGGCGATGCCCTTCTTCTCTTCCTCGAGACGTTCGATCCGCTCGACGAAGGATTTCAGCTGACCGGCTGCGACGCCGCCCGCTTCCGCCATGTCAAAACTCCCCGTTCAACCGGTGCGGCGTGCATGGCGGGCCGCCAAAGGTCAACACCCGGAGCGCATCAATCCTCGTTTTCCCCGTCAGCGGTGCGAGGGGCGACTGCGTTCGAACGCGGCCCGTGCCTCCCCCGGCGCCTCCGTCTGGTGCTTCCGCCGCCACTCGTCGAACGGCATCCCGTAGACGATCTCGCGGCTCTCCTCCTTCGAGATCGGCACGCCCGTCGCCTCCGCCGCCTCCCGGTACCAGTTCGACAGGCAGTTCCGGCAGAAGCCCGCCATGTTCATCAGATCGATGTTCTGCACATCGGTGCGGGCGCGCAGATGCTCTACCAGGCGCCGGAAGGCGGCGGCCTCAAGCTCGGTGCGCGTCGAATCGTCCAGCTGCGGCATCGTCCTCTCCTGTCCTTTCCGTGTCGGCGGCCGAGCCGTAATAGCGGATTTCGTGCAGCGCCGGATGCGCGAGAATGTCCCGCAGGATCGGCTCCAGCCTGTCGGCCCACTCAAGCACGCCGGCCGGCGCGGCGATAAGATCGTTGCGCACTTCGAGCAGGCCGTGCGCGAGGCCCCGCGCCGTCCCGTGCCTGTACATGGTGTCGTTCTTCAGCGATCCGAGATACGGCTCGTTGTCGCCGACGCGAAGCCCGTGTTCTTGACGCAGGCCGTCGAGAAGCGGCTTCGCGAAGCGCGGGTCGCGGTCCCACAGGATGCCGGCATGCCACGGCCGGTTGTCGCCCTTCCAGTGCGGCGTGTAGGAATGGATGGAGAGGATCGCCGGCGCCGGGCCTTCGGCCAGCATCGAGTCGAGCAGGCGCGCGATCGCCCGATGGTAGGGACGGTAGAAGCGGTCGAGCCGCCGCTGGCGTTCCGCCGCGTCGATCCGCCGATTGCCCGCCACCAGCGCGCCGTCGGAAAGGCGCATGATCAGCGTCGGGTCGTCCTCGCCCCGGTTCGGATCGATGAGGAGGCGCGAGAATCGTGTCAGGATCGCCGGCGCACGGAGGCGCTCGGCGATTGCCCGGCCGAGAGGCCCGGCGCCGATGTCGTATGCGATATGCCGCTCAAAGTCCGACCGGGGCAGGCCAAGGTTGAAATATTCCGCCGGGATGGCGTTGCTCGCGTGATCGACGGGTACGACGAAACCGCCGTCCCGATCGCCTTCCAGCATTTCGAAGGAATCCGACCGCGCGAATGTGCCGGCCTCGGCCGGTGCGAGTTTCGACATCCATGCCTCAGGGGAGCGGCTCGCCGAGAGCCGCACCGGCATGATAGGAGGTACGGCTCCCGCCTGCCAGTGCTTCAGAAGCGCGTCCATGGTCTCCCCATCGCCCCGGCTTGCCGCCGCCCGTGTCGATGCCGCCCCGCTCGCCTTCCTCGCGCTGGTCGGCGGGGCCCTGGCGATGGGGATTTCGCCGATTTTCGTCCGCTTCGCGGAGGTCGGTCCATTTGCGAGCGCATCCTGGCGGGCCGCTCTCGCGCTCCCGGCGCTGTGGCTTTGGTCGGAATGGGAAGGCCGCGCCACGGCAAGGCCCGAGCCGGACACGGGCGCCCGCATCGCCGTCGTGCTGGCAGGCATCCTCTTTGCCGGCGACCTCACCTTCTGGCACCTCGCGATCATGAACACCTCGGTGGCCAACGCCACCTTTCTCGCCACGCTTGCGCCGGTCTGGGTGGTGCTCGGCTCGCGGCTCTTCCTCGGAGAAGGCGTTGCAAGGACCGTCGTTATCGGCCTGGCGCTCTGTCTGACCGGCGCCGCGGCGCTGATCGGCGGCACCTGGTCGGCGAACCCGGCCCAGCTCGACGGGGATATCTACGGCCTCGTCACCTCGATCTTCTTCGGCGCCTATTTTCTCGCGGTCCGCCGCGCCCGCCGCGCCTACGGCACCGGCCGCACCATCTTCCTGTCGACCGCCGTGACGGCGCTCGTCCTTCTGGCGGAGGCCCTGATCATCGAGGAGCGGATGTGGCCGCTCACCCTGGCCGGGGTCGCGGCTCTAGCGGCGCTGGCGCTGGTCAGCCAGGCCGGCGGCCAGGGCCTCCTCGCATTCGCGCTCGGCCATTTGCCGGCCGCTTTCTCCTCGCTGGTGATCTTTCTGGAAGCGGTCGCCGCCGCCGCCTTCGGCTGGCTGTTTCTCGACGAGCCGATCGCGGCCGTCCAGGCGCTCGGCGCCGCCGGCATCTTCGCCGGCATCTACATTGCGCGGCCGAGGCGGCCGGCGTGAACCCGCGCGAGCTGCTACGGACGATGTTCGAGGCGGCGGTGGCGCGCGCGCAGCCCGCCGTCTGCCTGCCGCCGCATCTGCCGCCGCCCCCGGGGAACC
>DASWJZ010000109.1:0-5054 GCA_036396875.1 Propylenella sp. | reverse complement strand
TAGGCTTCCGCCTTCTTGCGGGCGGTGATGTCGGTCAGCGCGACCTGCACGTGCGACCAATCGGCCTCGTAGCCGGGGAGCACGGAGAACTGCAGGTGAAGATGCAGCTCCGTGCCGTCGAGCGAATAGTTCACCACTTCGCGCTGCTGGAACAGCTTGCCCTGCCACAGCTCGATCAGCTGCTCCTTGAAGTGCCGCTCCATGTCGCTGCGGAACACATCGCCGAGGCGGTGGAGAAGCGTCGCCTTGTCGGGTGCGGCAAAGAGCTCGAGCGTGTGCCGGTTGACGTCGAGCACGCGGATCTCGCTCATGCAGCGCGTGACGAATTCCGGGTGCACGTCGGTGAACACGCGAAAGTCGCTGATGCCCTGCCGCCGCACCTCCTCGAGCAGCCCCTTGACGGAGCTGAAATCCTCCACCCAGAGCGACACCGGCGAGTGCTCGAAGAGACCGCGCGCATATTCTTCGCTGGCGGCAAGCTGCCGGCGGGCCGTCTCACGCTCCGTCACATCCTCGACGGCGAACAGCACCTTCGCCCAGTCGCGCTCGTAGCCCGGCAGGATGCAGCCCCTCAACCGGATGTCGAGGCGCCGCCCGGAGAGCGTGTAGTTCACCGCATTGGTCAGGAACTCGGTTCTTCCCTCCCACAGCTGCGTCAGCTCCTCGACATGCGTCTGCAGCATGTCGTCGCGAAAGATCGAGACCAGGTTGCCGACCAGATGGGGCAGGTCGTCCGCTTCGAAGAGGGTCAGCGTCCTGCGGTTGACCTTGACCACCTTGATGCGGTCCGAACAGGCCTTCACCCGCGATGCGTCGGCGAGGAGAAATGCGCGCAGATCCGTCACTCCGCCGCGGCGCCACTCGTCGAAGAGCATCTTGACCCCGCTGAAATCCTCCAGCCACAGCGAGACCGGCGCGCGCTCGAACATCGCCGCGTCCGCGCTCCGCGCAGTCTCCCGCACGTCTTCCTCGACCTGACTGCGGTGCAATGCGGGACGCGTCATCGGCATTCCATTGGCGGCTCTGATGGAATGCCAAGCCTGCCGGGGCTTCGTTAACATCCGCCCAACGCATCGCCTTGGTCGGCCCTCTCAATCGATAGTGGAAGCACGCTTCCATCAACTGCTTGCAGGCCGCCCGGAAGGCGGCCTAGCTTGTCCGGCGCCGCGCCATGAAGCCCACCAATTCCATCTATACCGGCCTGCCGACCACCATCTTCGAGGAGATGAGCCGGCTTGCGATCGCGCATAAGGCGGTCAATCTCGGCCAGGGATTTCCGGATGTGGACGGTCCTGAGGATATCCGCCGCAAGGCGGCCGAGGCGCTGATCGAGGGGCCGAACCAGTACCCGCCGATGATGGGAGTACCCGCGCTCCGCGAAGCCGTCGCCACCAACTGGCGCCGCTTTCACGCGCTCGGGATCGATCCGGCGCGGGAAGTCCTCGTCACCTCGGGCGCCACGGAGGCGCTGTCGGACGCCATCGCCGCGCTGGTGGAACCGGGCGACGAGGTCGTGCTGATCGAGCCGCTCTACGATTGCTACCTGCCGCTGGTAAGGCGGGCGGGAGGCGTGCCGCGCCTCGTGCGCGTGACGCCGCCGGACTGGGCGCTCGACGAGCGCGCGCTTGCCGCCGCGCTCTCGCCGCGCACCAAGGCGGTGCTCCTCAACAATCCGCACAATCCCGCCGCCAAGGTCTTTTCGCCCGACGAGCTGCGGCTGATCGCCGATCTCGCCATCCGCCATGACGCTTATGTCATCGCCGATGAGGTCTACGAGCACATTGTCTTCGACGGCGCCCGCCATAAGTCCATGCTGTCGCTCGATGGCATGCGCGACCGCACGGTCGCCATCGGCTCCGCCGGCAAGAGCTTTTCGCTGACCGGGTGGAAGGTCGGCTACGTTACCGCCGCGCCCGCGCTCCTTGACCCGATCGTCAAGGCGCACCAGTTCACCACGTTTACGACGCCGCCGGATCTGCAGAAAGCGGTCGCATTCGGGCTTGCCAAGGAAGAATCCTATTTCAACGGCTTGGCGGCCGACCTTCAGGCAAAGCGTGATCGCCTGGCGAAAGATTGCGGCAACCTCGGGCTCGGCGTGATTCCCTGCGCGGGGACCTATTTTCTCACCCTCGACATGAGTCCGCTGAGCATTGAGGGCGACGATTCCGCGCTCGCCCGCCGGATAACGATCGAGGCGGGCGTCACGGCCGTACCGGTCTCCGCCTTCTATGTTTCGGATGCGCCAACATCCTTCTTGCGCCTCTGCTTCTGCAAGCGTGACGAGGTGCTTGACGAGGCGGTCGCGCGCATGCGCGCCTGGATGAGATCGGCCGGGCGGACGGCGGCATGAGGAGGCGCCGATGACGATCCGCGCCCTTGTCTGGGGGGAGAATATCCACGAGCGGGAGAACGCCGACGTCGGCAGGATCTACCCGGACGGCATGCACGCGACGATCGCCGCCGCGCTCCGCGAAGATGCGATGATCGAAGCCGACACCGCGACCCTTCAGGAGCCGGAGCACGGCCTCGCCGATGGGCGGCTCGATCTGACGGACGTTCTCCTGTGGTGGGGCCACAAGGCGCACGGCGAGGTGGCCGACAATGTTGTGGAACGCGTGCAGCGCCGCGTCTGGCAGGGAATGGGGCTGATCGTTCTCCATTCTGGGCATTTCTCGAAGATCTTCCGTCGGCTGATGGGCACGCCCTGCAGCCTGAAATGGCGCGAGGCCGGCGAGCGAGAAAGGCTGTGGGTGGTCGACCCGAGTCACCCGATCGCCGCCGGTCTCGGCGATCGCGTCGACGTGCCGATGACGGAGATGTACGGCGAGCCCTTTATCGTCCCAGAACCGTCGGAGACCGTGCTCATCTCTTGGTACGAGGGGGGAGAAGTTTTTCGCTCCGGCCTCACCTGGCGGCGCGGCGCCGGAAAGATCTTCTACCTGTCGCCGGGCCACGAGACTTATCCGATCTATCACCAGCCGGAGATCCGCCAGCTTCTCCGGAACGCGGTGCGCTGGGCGCACAATCCCGCGCCCCGCTGGCGCGACATCGGCGAAGCACCCAACGTGCCCACCGAACGGGCGCCGGAGACAATCGAGAGCCGCGGCCCGCGCCTCCACCTCGACGGCGAGGCGGGATACCGGTGACAGCCGAGCCAATCCGCATCCTGCTGCTCGGGACGGGCGCGATGGCCGAGCGCCATGTGCATTTTTTCGGCGAGATTTCCGACTGCGCGATCGCCGCGGGGGTCGACATTGCGGAGGAACGGTTGAAGGCCTTCTGCGCGGAGCACGGCATTCCGCGCTGCTTCACGAGTCTGGATGACGCAATCGAATGGGGCGGCTTCGACGCCGTCGCCAACGTGACGCCGGACGCGGCGCATTATCCGACCACGATGAGACTCGTCGAGACGGGAAAGCCGATCTTTTGCGAGAAACCGCTCGCGCCGAATTATCCGCTGGCGCTCGAAATGACCGAGGCAGTGGAGCGCCGCGGCATCGTCAACATGGTGAACCTCCGCTATCGCGGCCTGCCTGTCATGCAGAAGGCGCGCGCGCTCGTGCTGGATGGCGCAATCGGCGAGGTCCGCCATATCGACGCCGCCTTTCTGCACAGCTGGCTCGTCGGCACGCACTGGGGAGACTGGCGCACCGAGGAACGCTGGCTCTGGCGCCTGTCCAGCGCACACGGCAGCCGCGGCGTGCTCGGCGATCTCGGCATCCACATCCTCGACCTCGCCGTCTACGTGGCCGATCAGTTTCCCCTTTCGGTGCATTGCCGCCTCAAGGCCTTCGCGAAGGCGGAAGGCGACCGCATCGGCGTCTACGGGCTCGACGCCAACGACAGCTTTGTCATGTCGATCGAGTTCGACCGCGGCGCGCTGGGAATCGTCCATGCCACGCGCTGGGCGCCGGGTTACGCCAACGCCCAGAAGCTCGGCGTCTACGGAACGCGGGGCGCGCTCGAAATCTGGTTCGAGAGCGAAGAGATGGGCTTGCGCCTCTGCGCCGGCGACGACGTCAACACGCAGACCTGGCGCAAGGTGGAGTGTCCGCCGGTACCGACGACATACCGAACCTTCATCGATGCCGTGCGCGGCGGCAAGGGCCTTGGCCCTACGTTCCGCCACGCCGCCGAGCTGCAGCACGTGCTCGACCTCGCCTTCGAGTCGGACAGGATCGGCGCCGCCCTGAAGATCGGGCCAGCCCTCCCGCCTCTGTCGCGGGAAGCGATCGGCTAGCTACCGTCAGGCGGATTTTCTGAGCGGCCGGTCTTCGAAGTAGCGCGGCGAGGTCTCCACCGCCATCTCCGAATAGACGACCCAGGCGACGAAGCAGTCCCCCTCTTCATGCACCCTGATGCTTTGCAGATCGAGCGGGCCGTGCTCGGTGAAGTCGCTGAGCCATAGAGAAGCTGCGCCGCGCGCTTCCCAAGGCGTGATCCCGATAAAGGATCTGCGCTTTTCCGTTGCGGACATCTGGCTGGATGCGCCCATCAGCCTTTCCTCCAACTAAGGAGTCGTGCTGGGGACTCTCAACCAAAGGTATTTACGCTTTGTTAATCACACGCCGGTTCCCGACTGGCCCTCAAAGAGTGTGTCGAGAGTTCGGCGCGCGCATGCGTTGACCGCATTGCTGCGTTGCAGCATTACGCCATTGTGCGGTGCACACTAAGCTCTACCCTTTCTAGGGCCCGCTGATTCCTGGAGGTCGGCGGTGGTGGTGACCGATTCCGCGTCAATGAACCAGGGAGGCGAGCATGTGGCCGGAGACAAGCGACGAAGCGCAACTTTTCCCCGCGCCGCGCGGCGAGCTCGCATCCCGCGTTCTCGCCATGCCGGCCGATACCAATCCGGCCGGCGACATTTTCGGCGGCTGGATCATGGCCCTCATGGACTCTGCCGGCGCCATGGCGGCGCTGAAACATGCGGAGTGCCGCGTGGCAACCGTGGCTGTCACCGACATGACCTTCCTGCAGCCGGTCAGGACGGGCGATGCGGTGTGCTGCTACGCCGATCTCATCCGCGTCGGCCGCACCTCGCTCGCCTTCCACAT
>DASWJZ010000108.1:0-2955 GCA_036396875.1 Propylenella sp. | reverse complement strand
GTTCAGCAATCTTTTCGACGGCGGTCGGCGATGGCGATGACACTTGGAAGCGAGCCGCGTCTCGCGCAGCTCCTCCGCGGGACGCCCTATCCGGTACGGCAGGCGCTGCTCGGCACGGCCTATCTGCTCGTTCCGCGCCGGCTTCCGAATCTCGTCCCGCTCGCGTTCTTGACGTTGCGAGGCCTTCCGACGCTCCGTCGGCCGTCTTTGCCCGATCTCGCCCGCATCCTCGACCGCCCCGACGGATTGTGCGGCTTCGCCGGACCGATCGGCGTGGCCGAGCTGCTCGAGGGCTATCGCCGCGGCGCCTTCGTGATGAGCCATATCGGGCCGTTGAAATGGTGGGCGCCGCGGCATCGGATGGTGCTGTTCTTCGACCAGGCCCGGATCGAGAAGGGCACCCGGCGTCTGCTGCGGAACGGCAAGTACCGCGTCACGATGGACGCCGCGTTCGACGCGGTCGTCAGCGCCTGCGCCGCGCCGCGCGACTCAAATCCGCTGACCTGGATCACGCCGCGCATAAAATCGCTTTTCCGGCGCGCCCACCAGGAAGGCCACGCCCACTCGGTCGAGGTCTGGGATGGCGAGCGCCTTGTTGCCGGCGCCTATGGGCTCGCCGTCGGAAAGGTCTTCTTCACCGAGTCGCAGTTTCACGCCGTCCGCGACGGCTCGAAGCTCGCTTTTGCCGTTCTGAACCGGCACCTCCAGGCTTGGGGCTTCGCGCTGAACGACGGGAAGCACGTCACCCGCTATCTCGCCGATTGCGGCATGCAGCCGATCACGCGCACCGAATTTTCGTCCGCGACCGAGACGTTCGGCTTTTCACCCGGCAGGGTCGGGCGGTGGCAGGTCGAGCCCGGGTTGCTCGACGGCGGGTGGGAGCCAGGCGAAAGCGGCGGGCTGACCCTGCAGGACGTGCTGCCGGGCGGATCGCAATGCCGCTTCAGCGTCACCGATCTCCTGGCGCAGGAAAGGAGCAATACGTGGTGAACGCGGCGGTCGAAGCGCCTTTCGGAACGGCCGTCGTGGGCGAGCCGGCGGAGCGCGTGAAGGCGGCGCCCGTCGAAATCCGGATCCAGACTCTCTCGCGGGCGCTCTGGTGCGCCGCCGGCCTGGTGTTGGGTCTCGGGATACTGCGGGAAATCGTGCAGCCGATCATCGGTTTCGACACGCCGCTCGAGGACCTGCGCCATTTCGCCCTCGATTCGGAGCAGAACATGCAGGCTTGGCTCGAATCGATCCTGATGGCCCTCGCCGCCGCATTGCTGACAATTGTCGCGGCACTCTCGCGGCGTCATGACCCGGCGAACAGATTTCACTGGGCCGGGCTCGCGATCGTCTTCCTGCTCTTTTCGATCGACGAGTCGGTGTCGTTCCACGAATCGACCATGGATACGCTTCGTGCGGAATTCAGGTTGACGGGCGTTCTCCATTTCTCCTGGGTCGTGATCGCGGCTCCGTTACTGATTGCCTTCGCCGTCGTCTTCATTCCGTTCCTGCTGCGGCTGCCCCGGGCGACGATGCTGCGGTTCGTCATCGCCGGAAGCGTGTTTGTCGTGGGCGCATTCGGGATGGAATTGGTGGGCGGCTACCTGGTCAGCACGGAGGGCGACCGATCGCTCCCCTATCGGCTTTCGGCGATGTGCGAAGAAAGCTTGGAGATCGTCGGCGTCACGCTGTTCGTGTCGGCGTTGCTCCGACTTCTCGCGGCAAGAATGTCGTCGCTTCGTTTTTGCTATGGCGAGTCCGGTCCCGTCCGCGTCGGGCGGGACAAGACGGAATGAGGCTGGCCGAGGCGGGTTTTCGCCGACAAGCGGCGAGCGCGTGAAAGCCCCGGGTCGCCCCCCGCGAGCCCCGCATCAGGCCTGTGGCCGGGAGCCGCGGCGGTGCGGGCGCAAATCCATCAAATGCGGAGGTCACCGTACGACCTGGCTGGCCTGACGCCTTAGTCTGCCGCGATGCTCGACGTGATTGAAGCGATCACCATCGAAGCCATGTTGAACTGTTCGGCCCGATCATCGATGCCGTGACGGCGGGCAATCCAGGCAAAGTCGGTATAGGCGGTCCACACGACGCCGTCGGCATCCTCGAAAACAAGCAGCCGGACCGGCCAATCAAGCCCGGAGACCGGGTTCGAGGTCATGAACTGCGTGCCGAGCGGCGGATTGCCGAAAATCAGCAACCTTGAAGGGCGGAGGTCGATACCCGCGTCCGCCGCCAGCTTCGACTGATCCACCTCAAGGAAGAACATGATGCCCTTGGCGGCAATGTCCTGCCTGATCCGCGCGACGGTCTCCTCGATTGGATAGGCGCTCTCCACGCGGACGACGCCGCTACCGCCATCGGCGCCGGCAAGTCTTACGGAGAAAAGCGCGATGGCGCATATCGCCAAGACGGCCAACGAAAGTTTCATCGTGCTTGTAGGCATGGATCGCTCCCTTCGATTCGCGCTCATGCCCAATGCATGAGGCCGGTCCGGACGATGGAGCGATCGGCGAGCCGACAGAAATGCCGAATTGCTCCAGACTCCATGCAGCCGCGCTATAGCCGGAATATTAGGGCCGCGTTTTGCCGGTTCGGAGCTTCGACGGCGCATGAAAACCATAGGGCGTCTGTATTGGCGGACGTCATGAACGATCGTTAGCCTTTCGCATTATTGACGGCACCGGATCCTGTCGTCGACGAGGCAAGCGGCGGGCCGCAGGACCTATCCCCTCCCCCGGAGTTGAAACAAACGAAGGGCACGGGAGCCGTCCTGCGGTCCGGCCGATCCGTTTCCGGAGCGATCGGCTCGGTGCCGAAATGTCTGATCGGCGAGCCGCGGCAGCCGTAAACGCCGCCTTAACTGTCAACGGCAATTTGTCGCGACTTTACGAAGTCTTACGCTTCTCCCGCGTAGTCTCCCTGCGCCGAATGCGGAGGACCAACGGTGCGGCGCCCTGATCTCTATCTCGC
>DASWJZ010000107.1:0-6197 GCA_036396875.1 Propylenella sp. | reverse complement strand
GGATGTCGGCAGCCCGGGGCGCATCCCGCTCAACCTGGACGGCGACCGGGTGCTCGACGCGATCGCCACGGCGGGGGGCGCGCGGGGGCCCGCCTATGACAGCTTCGTCACGCTGACGCGCGGCGGCGAGAGCGCGACGGTGAACCTGGCGCGCATCGTCAAGGACCTCGGGCAGAACATCTATCTGCGGCCGGACGACCAGATTTTCGTGACCACCGACCCGCAGGTCTACACCGCCTTCGGGGCGACGGCGCGCAACGAAAGTTTTCGGTTCGAAACCGACCGGCTGACGCTTGCCGAGGCGGTCGGGCGGGCCGGCGGGCTCCTCGACAACCGCGCCAATCCGCGCGGCGTGTTCGTGTTCCGCCACGAACCGCAGCCGATGTCCCTCGCCGCCGCGGCGCCGCCCGGGACAGCCGGCACGGCCGGCACGGCCGGGACGCCGGTCGTCTACAGCCTTGATCTGAAGGAGCCGACCAGCTACTTCGCCGCGCAGCGCTTCCTGATGCGCGACAACGACATCATCTATGTCTCCAACGCCCCAGCCACCGACCTGCAAAAATTCCTCGGCATCCTCACCGGAGGCCTCGGAACGGCGGCGACATCGGCGCGGGTCGCAAACTCGGTGGGATACTGAAATCCGGCCGTCGGATCGGTTTTCCGGCTGCCGAAAATCTGGGGTATAATCGCCGCGGAAGCGAGGGCAGGACGTTTGTACAGCCCAATGATCACACGGGACATGGCCGAAGCGGTGAGAATTCAGGGGCGTGTGCTCCTCGCCCTGATGCTGCGCGAGGCGCGCACCCGCTACGGGCGGACGAAGGCCGGGTATCTCTGGGCCCTGCTCGAACCCATCATTCACATCTCCATGCTGTACTTCCTGTTCAAGTACAGGCTCAGAATGGTCGCGATCGGCGACAACATTCCGATTTTTCTGGCGACCGGGTTTCTGACCTATATCGGGTTCCGGAACGTGATGAACCGGACCGGCGGCGGTTACGGCTCGAACGAAGCGCTGCTCTCGTTTCCGATCGTGAAGGTGATGGACGTGTTCGTCGGGCGCGCCCTGTTGGAGCTGGGGACCTGGATCGCGGTGACCTTCATCCTCCTCGGCGGACTGATCGCCCTCGGCTACGGACCGCTGCCGCGCGACGTGATCACCATGCTCATCGCGGTGCTCGCGCTCTTCCTGATCGGCTTCGGCGTCGGCACCTTCATCGGCATCGCTTCGGAATTCGTTCCGGCGATCGGCAGCTTCATGCGCGTCCCGCAACGTCTTCTCTATTTCACTTCGGGTCTGTTCTTCCTGCCCGAGGCACTGCCCCCGGCGGCGCGCGACATCCTTGCCTGGAACCCGATCCTTCACGGGATCACGTTGTTCCGCGAGGGCTACTTTCCGAGCTACGACAGTTATGTCCTGGATGTGCAGTACCTCTTCGGCTGGGCTGTCGGCTCGGTGCTTCTAGCGCTTGTGACCGAGAGGGTCGCGCGGAAGCCGATGCGGAATCTCGCGTAGACCTTCGGCGCTCCGCGGCGCACTGGTCCCGCATGAGCACCGCTCGGTGAGCCTGTTCCGGAAGAGACGCTTCGTGTTGGCCGGCGATTCGGCATCCAGGGTTGCGGGCGCGCTGACGACGTGCCGGCCAAGCCATAAAGGCGGGCAGGCGGTGTTCGGCTGGGCGCTCGACTGGGCCACCTTCCGGCGACCGGCCGTCAGCCTGCTGGCCGACGGCAGCCGGCTTTTGACCGCCGGGGGCGCAGGCTGGCTCGCGAGCGGATTGCGGCTGCCGAACGCGCTCTTCGGATTCCGCGCGGATATTCCTCCGAACTTCGCTGCCGGCGAAGCGGTTCGGCTGACCGCAGCGGCGCAGACAGGCGGCCGTCTCGTCGAATTCGATCGGAGGGACGTGAGAAATCCGCCCTTCGGCACACAGATCGCCGGGACCGCGCTCAATCTTCCCCTGACGCCGCATAAGTCTCGGAGGAGCGCGGCGAGTGTCGCGGCCATCGTCCTGACCAAGGACGGCGCCGCGCTCCTCCGGGGGCTTTTCGAGAGCATCCTTCGTCACGAGAAGGACACCTTCCGCCACATCCTGGTGGTCGACCACGGCTCGGCGGACGAAACCGATGTCGTGATCCGGGATTTCGGAGCAAAACTGCCCCTTGCGCTTCTGAAAACGCCGGGTGACCGCACGTTCTCCCAATCGAACAATCTTGCAGCGGAGGAGTGCGGCGAGGATGTTCTCGTCTTTCTCAACAACGATATCGTGCTTACCGAGCCGTGCGTCGCCCAGCTCGTCGCACATCTCGCACCGGACGTGGGGCTTGCGGGCCTGAGGCTGATGGATCCGCCCGTTGCGGGAACCCGCCTGCAGGCGACCCAGCATGTCGGCATTCACTTCTGCTGCGTTTCCCGGGGAAATGTCATTCCCTTCGAAAGCCGGTGGATGACGGATGCCCCGGACGCCAATGGAGAGGCGATCGAGACGCCTGCCGCGACGGCCGCGATGATTGCGATCCGCCGCGACCGCTTCCTGGAACTCGGGGGTTTCGACGAGCGCTACAGGTTCGGCATGGAGGATGTCGACCTCGGCCTTCGCAGTCTCGCGGCCGGCTTCCGAAACGTCTGCGTCAACGACATTTCGGCGATTCATATCGGATCGGCGACCCGGCGCCGCGACTCACGCACCGCCACCCGGCGCAACCGAAGGAACCTCTCGCTGCTGAGCGAGCGCTGGAAGTACTTCCTGCGGCGATCGCTCTATCGCGACCAGTTCGAAAGACCAGGCTATTGGACGGGTCGCAAGGTGCATTTCGGCTTCGTTATAGCGGCGGGCCCGGAACATGGCGAGGCTCGCCAACTGGCGGAGATGCTGGGGCGCGCGTTTCAGCGGCGCGTGCCGGCGAAGGTCTTTCTGCACGAATTGGATACGCCCGTCGACGCCGCGCAGCTCGATGGAATTGCCGTGCTCGACCCGGCTTTCGACCCGCGGTCCCTTCTGCATGTGAGCGGGACGACGCTGCTCGTTGCCGTGGCTTACGACCGGGTAGAAGCCTGGCCGGGCAAATCCTGGCTCGAAGAGTACGACCTCTGGTTCGCCGCACCAGGCGAGGCGTCACGCCTCTCCGCCGAGATCGGCCGAGCGGTGACGCCGCTCGATTTCGAAGTGCATTCCCCCGGCGGTGCGGAGCAAACTGCGGACGCATTCCTTCACGCGCTCGGGGCAAAGTCGGCCGCCGGGCTGCGGGTAGCGCTGAAGCGCGGCCATCCGCGCCGCGACGACGCGCCGGACAAATGGGCCGGAAAGCTGCGCGGCGAACTGGAATCGCTCGGACACGTCGTTCGCCTGCAAGCCGGCGACGAGCCAATCTCGGAGCGGGCGGACGCGACTGTTTTTCTCGCGCCGGGCAATCCGGCCGCGCAGCAGATCAGCATCCTGCTCGATCCGGACGGTGGCACTGGCGCCGGCCGCGCGGATAGGCCGGCCTACGACGACGTCATCCGTCTTCAAAGCTCGTGGACTGTTGACGCACCAGGGACGGGAAACCCGAACGATGCAGCGGAGCTGGCGCATCTAATCGACCGGAGCCTACGGCGGCTTGACGCCGAACGCATGTCTCCGGCAGACGCGCCCCGCCGCATTGCACGGCGCGGGTCAGGTGAGTAGTGGTCTCGCCATGGAAAAACCGATGAGCCTCAACAGCGTCCCCGAGGCGGTCGCCGCCCTCGCTCGCGGCGAGCCGGTTGTCGTGGTGGACGACGACGACCGGGAGAACGAGGGCGATCTCATCCTGGCTGCGGCAAAGGCGATGCCCGAGAAGGTCGCCTTCATGATCCGCCACACCAGCGGCATCGTGTGCGCGCCGATGAGCCCCGACATCGCGGAACGGCTACAGCTCTCGCCCATGGTGGCGACCAACCGGGATCCGATGCGGACGGCGTTTACGGTTTCGGTCGATTACCGCATCGGCTTGACCACCGGCATCTCCGCCGAGGAGCGTACCAACACGCTCCGCGCGCTTGCCAACGACAATTGCGGCGCTGCGGATTTTCTGCGCCCGGGGCACGTCTTCCCGCTGATCAGCAAGACCGGCGGCGTGCTGATCCGCTCCGGTCACACCGAGGCCGCGACCGACCTCGCACGCATGGCCGGTCTGCCTGAAGTCGGGGTGCTGGCGGAGATCGTCAACGACGACGGCACGGTGAAGCGGCTGCCCGAGCTAATCGCCTTTGCCCGCGAGCACGGCCTTGTCATCGTCTCGATCGCCGATCTCATCGAGCACCGGATCAGGACGGAGTCCTTCGTGAAGCGGATCGACAGCGTCGCCATCGGCACGCCGATCGGCGAGGCATTGGTGCACGTCTACACGACGCCGTTCGACGACACCCAGCACCTCGCCCTCGCGTTTGGAGAAGTCGGCGGACAGACGGGCGTGCCATGCCGCATCCATCACGAGCAGCCGCTGCGCGATCTTTTCCACGGCCAGCGCTCGCAGCGCTGGCTCGACGTCGCGCTGGCCCGATTCAAGGCCCGGGGCCGCGGGGTCCTGATCTATGTGCGGGACCCGAGAATCACCACGCTGGAGCCCGGCACGCAGCCGGAGGGCATCGACCGCCACAGGAGTTCGCGCATGCGGCGGGAGCGCTGGCGGGAAATCGGGCTCGGCGCGCAGATTCTGCGCGATCTGGGGGTCTCGTCGATCCGGCTGATCGCCACCCAGCATCGGCAATATGTCGGCCTTGCGGGCTTCGGCATCGAGATCGCCGATACCGAAATCGTCGATTTCTGACCGTCCCACGGCGGCGGATGGAGCGCTTCTCCGGGCTCCGCCCGTCTCAGCGGCTGAGCCAGACGGACTCCACCATCTGCGCGTAGATGTCCTCGAAAACGGCGGAAATATCGCCGGCAGCCGGCTCGAAATAGGCCTCGGCGCTACTGGCGCAATTCGAAAGCAGATCGTGGACGCGCTCGTCGTCGACATCGTAGGCGATGGAGAAGATGCGGATGCCCTGACCCTTGGCCGCCTGGCAGACCTCAGCCGTCGCCTCGTCCGCCGCAACGGTCGACACCTCTCCACCCGGACCCATTGCCTCGACCGTCTGCATCCCGTCGGTCAGCAGAATAAGGACCTTCTGAATGTCCTCCTCGGAGAAGTCGCGCGCCGTCTCGAACGGCGGGCCGGGGGAAAGGAGATGCCAGCCCATCTCCGCCGCGAGGGCAATGTTGGTCAATCCGAGCGGCTCCATGCCGGCAAGCGCAGCATCGAGAGCCGCGAAATCGTCGGTCAGATCGTGCAAGATCACGTTGTCGTCGGAATAATCCTCGCACTTGGCGCTGTCGCCTTCCGGCCACTGACTTGCCGGCATGCCCGTCGAGGGGGGAGCATCGGTGACGGAATAGGGATAGTCGCGGTTCGAGAGGCAGGTCGTCACCGAACCGCTGGCGGGGCCGTCCCTGACGTCGGAGCCGGCAACGGTCGCGTAGACGTACTCGGAGAACGGCACGATGCCGACGAGTGAACCCTCGGCGCCTTCATTCTCGATCCGTTGGGTGAATGTCCGCGCGGCCTCCGTCATGCGCACATACTTGTCGTCGTCGCCCATGGAGCCCGAATAGTCGAGGACGAGGGCGACCTCGACCATGAACGGATCAGGCAGGTTCACCTGGGCCAGCGCACCGGCCCGCAAAGAATCGACGCCGATCAGCCCCAGGAACGAGGTCTTCACATCCAGCCCGGCGGAGATGCGGACGCTCTCGCCTTGCACCTCGATCGCGATCTCCGGCTCGTCGGGCTCCCCGAGCGTGCTCAGGCTTGCCACCAGAAGGCGGTCCGCCGCCGCCTCGGCATCGGCGCTCATCTGTTCCCAGTCCGGATCGCGCGCCTGCTGTCCGAGCTGTATCACGCGCGCCGCGGCGATCGCCGCGGTGTCGACGGCCGCCTGCAGCTCGCCGTGCACGTCGTGCCGGTGGGCGAGGTCGACGGCGCCCCCGCCAAGCGCCAGAAGCGGAATAATCGCGAGGCTGAAGATGATCGCCGCGTTGCCGCTCCGGTCGGCGAGATAGAGATCAGGGCGCCGCACCGTTGGTCCTCCGCATTCGGCGCAGGGAGACTACGCGGGAGAAGCGTAAGACTTCGTAAAGTCGCGACAAATTGCCGTTGACAGTTAAGGCGGCGTTTACGGCTGCCGCGGCTCG
>DASWJZ010000106.1:0-2448 GCA_036396875.1 Propylenella sp. | reverse complement strand
CTATGCGCGGGGTCAGGACTGTCTCGCCCTTGCCGTCGACAAGCCGAAAGCAGTTGCGGCCGAATTGCGCGCTCTACGGGTGCCTCGTGCGGGCGGGCTGTTCGGGGGCGCGAGGCTAGGTTAGGTGCCGGTCGAGTAGAGCGCCCCCGCCAGCACCAGAATCCCGATGATCGCGAGCGGCGCCAAAGCGTGCCGCAAATCAGGTCCGCCATCGATCGAGAAGCTCCAGTCGTCAATGCGCTCAGGATCGCCGGCCCTGTTGCGCGCTTCATCGCGAACTGCATTGAGCCATGACGGGTAGAAAAGCAGGGAAACGATATCCATGGCAGCCTCCGGGCAGCTGTGAGCCGATGGGGTCAGCCTGCTCCCGGGCCAGCCGCCAAGTCCTGAGACCGTCCCGAAACCATTCCGAAATTCGCCGAAACGGGTAGAGTCCGGCGGATGAGTGACCAGCGCATCGCCTTCGGCCCATTTGTCCTCGATCCGGAGGCAAGAACCCTGGTCCGCGGTGGCGATCTGGTGCCGATCGGGCACCGCGGCTTCTTGATTCTGAAAAACCTTCTGGAAAGGCCGGGCGAGGTGGTTGGCAAGAACGCGCTCATCGACGCGGCCTGGCCGGGCCTGGCGATCGAGGAAAGCAACCTCACCGTCCAGATCGCCGCGCTGCGGAAGCTGCTCGGCGCTGCGCCCCACGGCGGCGAATGGATCGAGACGCTGCCGCGGGTGGGGTACCGCTTCGTTGGCGACGCCAAGAAAGTGTCGGAAGATTCGGCAACACCCGGCCTTCACGGGCCGCCCGCGATCGCCGTGCTGCCGTTCGAGAACCTCACGAGCGATCCGGAGCAGAGTTTCCTCGCCGACGGCCTGGTCGAGGAGATCATCACGGCGCTGTCGCGCTTCCGGACGTTTGCGGTCGTCGCACGGAACTCCACCTTTGCCTACAAGGGCCGGGCGGTCGACGTTCGCGAGGTCGCGCGAGACCTCGGCGTCCGCTATGTGCTGGAGGGGAGCGTGCGTCGGTCGGGCGACCGGGTGCGCGTGGCGGCGCAGCTGATCGACGGCGCAAGCGGAGCGCATCTCTGGGCGGAGAAGTTCGAGGGCGCGCTGTCCGACATCTTCGACTTTCAGGACGAGATCACGAAGTCGGTCATCGGACTGATCGAGCCGCGGATACGGAAAGCGGAGATCGAGCGCGCCCTGCGCAAGCGGCCGGAAAGTCTCGACGCCTGGGACCTGTACGTACAAGCAATGCCGCTCGTGTACGGCGCCGACGTTTCAGCCTACTCCGAAGCGATCGACCTCATCCACCGGGCACTGGCTCTCGAACCTCGCTACGGGGCAGCCATGTCGCTGGCTTCCTGGGCCCATGAGAAGAGGAGGACGTTCGGCGGAACCGCTCCGCCGGGGATCGACGATACCGAACTGGCGCTTGCGTTCGCGCAGCGCGCGCTCGATATCGATCCCGACGATGCGCTGGCAATGGCGCTGCTGGGTTGGGAGAGGATTCTGTTCCGCCGGGACTACGCCGGGCTGGAGCTCTGCACGCGCGCCGTCGAACTGAATCCAAACCACCGGATTGTCCTCGACCTGGCGGCCATCGCCAACGTCTTCGCCGGCGATCTTGAGACGACCATCGCGTGTGGCACCCGGGCGCTCGAACTGAGCCCGGGCGCCTCCGACGCGTACCACTCGGTCAGCCACGTTGCGCTGGCGCAATTCTCCGCCGGTCGATTCTATGACGCTGTGACATGGGCGAAACGATCGATCGAGCTTGAAGGCAATTTCGTCATCAGCCACCTCTTCCTCGCAGCCGCCTACGCCCACCTTGGAAAGCTGGATGATGCTCGCGCCTCGATGCGCCGTGCCCTCAGCATACGCCGGGAGACGATCGCCCTCTGGAAGGACGCCACGGTGCGCTTTCCGGAACGCCTTCAGCTGTGGATTGAAGGCTTTCGGATGGCGGGTATGCCGGAGTCGTAACAGCTAAGCCAGCGTCCGGTATGAGGCGCTCGGACCGCCCGCGGACCAGAACCGGCGCTCTTCATACCTTCTCTGCGGCAAGCCCCCGCAGCTTGGCGAGATCGTCACGACGGCCATCAAAGCAGCCAATCCTTCTTGACTGAGGCCGCCCGATCCCTTCGCCCGCTTTTCAGGGAGGAAAGCTGCCGCTGGAGGAACCCGACGGGCAGACACTCCCGTCCTTACGCCATGATGGCAGCATCAAGGCTTTCGTGCGTGCGCCTGTGGCCAGCACCTGCCTTACCGCCGACTGCGAGATCCCGAACTGACGCGCGATCGTGGACGGTTTGACACCGGCCATGAATGCCGCACGGACGGCGTTGGCCCGTCCTACCGTCACAGCAGGAAACCCCTCGTCAGTTGATCGGGGACGTGCGGCAGGCTCTGAAGGAGTTCCCGCACCGGTCCGACCATCGGCACCGCGATCGA
>DASWJZ010000105.1:0-5166 GCA_036396875.1 Propylenella sp. | reverse complement strand
GTCGGGCTCGGCGACGACGCCGAGGAGCGCGCCGACCGGCACCGTCTCGCCGTCCCTCACCACTTTTCTGCGCAAAACGCCGGCGACGGGGCTCTCGAAGACGTTGGCGATCTTGGTCGTCTCGATGTCCATGATCTCCTGGCCGGCGGCGATTGCCTCGCCTTCCTCCACCGCCCAGCGCGCGAGCATGCCCTCCTCCATGGCGAGACCCCATTTCGGCATGGTGATGGGCTTGATTTCGGACATCTCCCGGCTACTCCGCCGCCTCTCTCGCCCCGTAATCCAGCACCTCCGCGACCGCCGCCTCGATCTTCGCGACGCTCGGGATGTAGAGGTCCTCGAGCGCCGGCGAGAAGGGCACGGGCGCGTGCGGCGCGGTGACGAGCTTGATCGGCGCCTTCAGCGCGCCGAATGCGTGCTCCGCGACGAGGCCGGCGATGTCGGCCGCCATGCCGCAGCGCGGATGCGCCTCGTCCACCACCACGAGCCGGCCGGTCTCCGCCACCGTTTCGAGAATCGTGTCGCGGTCGAGCGGCGAGGTGGTGCGCGGATCGACCACCGTGCAGGAGACGCCGCGCTTCTTCAGGTTGTCGGCCGCCTCGTTGGCAAAATTCACCATGCGGCCGAAGGCGACGATCGTCGCGTCGTCGCCCTCGCGCGAAATGTTCGCCTCGCCGAACGGGATGGCGTAGGGCTCGTCCGGCACCTCGCCCTCCATGTCGTACATCGCCTTGTGCTCGAAGACGATCACCGGGTCGTCGTCGCGGATCGCCTGCGTCAGGAGCCCCTTCGCCTCATAGGGGTTGGAAGGCAGCGCCACCTTCAGCCCGGGGATGTGGGTGAAGAGCGGGTAGAGGCATTGCGAGTGCTGCGAAGCGGCGCGGAAGCCGGCGCCGTACATGGTGCGGATGACGAGCGGGGTCACCGCTTTGCCGCCGAACATGTAGCGGAACTTTGCCGCCTGGTTGAAGATCTGGTCGAAGCAGACGCCCATGAAGTCGACGAACATCAGCTCCGCCACCGGCCGGAGCCCGGTCGCCGCGGCGCCCGCCGCCGCGCCGATGAAGGCGGATTCGGAGATCGGCGTGTCGAGCACGCGGGCGCGGCCGAACTCCTTCATCAGGCCCTTGGTGACGCCGAGCGGCCCGCCCCAGGCGTCGTCCTCGCCCGGCGCGCCCATGCCGCCGGCGATGTCCTCGCCCATGATGACGACGCGGCTGTCGCGCCGCATCTCGTCGCGCAGCGCCTCGAAGATCGCCTGGCGGTAGCTCTTCTTGCTCATCCTTCCCCCCTCAACGCGCGGAACCCTCTCCCCTTGTGGGAGAGGGTGTCGTTTCGCTTTGCGAAACGACGGGTGAGGGGTTTTTTTGAAGACGGCGCTGGACCCCTCATCCGCCCTTCGGCAGAGCTGAAGGGCACCTTCTCCCACAAGGGGAGAAGGTTTTCTCGCGCCTCAATAGCTCAGATAAACGTCGGTCAAGAGGTCGGCCTCGGTCGGCATCCCGGCCGCCTTCGCCGCCGCCACGCATTCGGCGATGTCGCGCTGCACCGCCGCGTCGATGTCGTCGAGCTCGGCGCCGGAAAGCAGCGCAGTCTCCGTCACCCGCTGGCGGAAAATTTTGAGCGGATCGGAGTTCGCCCGCAAAAGCGCGATCTCGTCCGGCGCGCGGTAGGTCATGGCGTCGCCCTCGAAGTGCCCGTAATGGCGCGCGAGCTTCATGTGGATCAGCGTCGGCCCGCCGCCGCCGCGCGCCCGCTCGATCGCCTCGCCCGCGGCGTCGTAGACGGCGAAGAAATCGAAGCCGTCGGCCTCCTGCGTCGCGAGCCCGAAACCCTGGCCGCGGCCGATCTGGCTGCCGCCGACCGACCAGCCCGACGACGTCGATTCGGCGTAGCCGTTGTCCTCCACCACAAAAATCGCCGGCAGGTCCCACACCTTCGCGAGGTTGTAGCTTTCGAGCGTCGTCCCTTGGTTGGAGCCGCCGTCGCCGACGAAGCAGATCGCCACCCCGCCGGTGCCGAGCGTCTTGGCCGAGAGCGCCGCGCCGCAGATCAGGGGCGCGCCGGCGCCGACGATTCCGTTCGCGCCGAGCATCCCCTTCGACAGGTCGGCGATGTGCATGGAGCCGCCCTTGCCGCCGCACAACCCGTCCTTCCGCCCGAAAATCTCGTGCATCATGGCGGAGGGGTCGCAGCCCTTGGCGATCGAATGGCCGTGGCCGCGATGGGTGGAGGCGATCGCGTCGCGGTCGTCGAGGTGCATGCAGAAGCCGACGGCGGAAGCCTCCTCGCCGGCATAGAGATGCACGAAGCCCGGGATGTTGCCGGCCGAAAATTCCTCGTGCACGGCGTCCTCGAAGTCGCGGATCGTCCGCATGCGCCGGTAGGCGGCCAAAAGCTCGTCGCGCGACAGCTGCAAGCCCGATGCCATCTTTCTCTCCCCTCCCTGTCCGCCGCGCCCCACCCTCTCCCCCTCATCCTGAGGTGCGTCGCAAAGCGACGCCTCGAAGGAGCGGGAGAGAGCCTGCCCCGGACTTGATCCGGGGGTGGCCTTCGGCTTTGGCCGAAGGCCGGGAGAGGGGGAACTGCACCCCCTCACGCCGCCTTTCGTCGGATCGGATGATGCTGCGGGGGAGAAAAGTTGGCAAGAGACGCGCGCGAACCCTCTCCCCTGGCGGGAGAGGGTGGCCTTCGGCCTTGGCCGAAGGCCGGGAGAGGGGCCCCGGCGCAAGGCCTTCGCACTTCGCGCCATTCGCCTACCGCTACAATCATCGCACGGCGTTAGGCGTAACCGACGCCGAACGTGCTGCCGCTGCGCTGAAGGGCATCGAAGGCAAGCGCCTTACCTATCGGCGGATTGGTGGAGCCGCGCGCCAAGCGGCGTTGCGTGCCAGGTGTTCGAGGCCAGCGAGGGCCAGACGTATCCGACGCGGGCGGAAGCCGAAAACGTCATCCGCAATCTGAGCAATTGATTTAGTCTACGCTACGGACCGCTAGAGCGGCCGTTGGGTGGCCTATGTTCAAGAATGTTCCCAAACGGCTGGCTAAGGCTGTTCGGGGTATGCCGAAAGAATTCAGGGGCGAGAACGTAAGGTATGTACTGGCGGCAGGGTTTGTCGCGCACGAGTATCTTGGCAAGATTTTATTGGGTCCCGGCGGGCCGCAGTTTCTCGACTATCGAACGCTGGCAGATGGGTCGGCGTGGTACGGGCATTCCGCTCGCCTCATTCTCGTTGGCAGTACGATATTCGTTCTTAGATCATCCTCAGGCTTTTCCGAGCTTTGCAGAAGGCTCAAAGGAAGAGACTTTCGATCCACCTTCTTCGAGTTATTGGCCGCGCGGTTGTTTCTCCGAGGGGGGTTTGACATTAAGGCCCGCCCGGAAGGTGGGGCGCTAGGAAAGGATTTCGATTTCTCCGCAGTGAAAGGCGGGACCACGATCAACGTTGAGGTGACCGGGCTTAAGCCGTTGAAGTTCTCTCCGGGCACGCTGAAAAATGCGTTGAAACAAAAACGAAAGCAGCTGCCGACCGATGCGCCCGGAGTAATTTGCTGCGTTCATCCAGAAGACTGGTTCAAGTCTGAAGCCGATTTAAGCGTCGAGCTGAGGCGAGCCGCAATGCGGCTATTTTCCACCAGTCAAAGGGTAAATGCGGTCGTTTTCCTCAGCGAGATACATCTCGATCCGGCTGGCCACGGGAGAGAAGGTGGAATTCTCGCCACCAAGGAGGTTTACATCAATCCAGTGCCACGTCTGCCGGCGCCGATTGATTTTCTGCTCCGTGAACCGCTGGCTTCGGTTTATCGTCGCCAAGGTCGCAAGTGGAGCGGTTCTTCTCAAGCCCTGAAGGCGGCGGCGCGCGATACAGAATTCCATCGTTGGGTAGACCAACTTTTGTCGTGAGGCGCGGGATATGAGCAGGCGGCAACTCGATGACGACTCCAGGCCCGCACGGCCCGTGCATACGCCACAATCTATCCCCGCCCCAGAATCCCGCGTTACACTCCGCCTGCCGCTGCTCGTCGAGGGACCGGATGGCCACCGGAACCAATCTGGGGGCAGCGGGCGGCGCCGCGACGGAAGCACCGGAGGCTTCCGGCACGGCGTGCCCGGAAGGGTCCACCCGGGGGCGCAAGCCCTCTGCCGGATGTCGCTCGGCTGAACCTCCGCGATTCGCAAGAAGCGCGGACAACAAGAGTGGACGAATCGGGTTCGTAATCGCCGCGCGGGGCGCCTGAAGGGCGCCAGTCACTACAATGCGAGGCACTCGTCAGGCGCCCCGCTCCCTCCTCGTGCGCGGGGAGGCGCGACGAAACAAACCTCGGGCCAAGGAGGCCGCGAGAACGATGAGGCGCGTACGTCTCCCCTTCGTCATTGCCGTCCCCCGACTCGATCGGGGGATCAGATCCGGCAATCCTTCCGTCATCGCCGAGCCGATCTCGACCGTTCCGGAATGGATGCCATGGTCATCCTCCGGCTTGACCGGAGGACCCGGCATGACAAGAAGTCGGGGCCGGAGCCCGTTCATCCGCCATGCCCCAGAAAAGCGCCGGCATTCTCCTCTACCGCCTGACAGACGGCGCGCCGGAGGTGCTGCTCGTCCATCCCGGCGGGCCGTTCTGGGCGAAGAAGGATTTTGGGGCCTGGTCGATTCCGAAGGGCCTCTACGGGCCGGAGGAGGACCCGCTTCAGGCCGCGAAGCGCGAGTTTTTCGAGGAGACGGGCTGCCGGCCGGCCGGCGATTTTCTCCCGCTTGGCGATTTTCGCTATGCGGGCGGCAAGATCGTCTCGGCCTGGGCGGTCGAGGGCGACTTCGACCTCACAAAATTTCGGTGCAACACCTTTGCGATGGAATGGCCGCCGAAATCGGGGCGGATAGAGGAGTTTCCGGAGGCCGACCGCGCCGCCTGGTTCGGCCTTGACGAAGCCAAGCCGAAGATCGTCAAGGGCCAGGCGCCGATCCTCGCCGCGCTCCGCGCCCGCCTTGCGGCCGGCCGCCGCTAGCCGGCCCGCGCCGCGGCCGGCGGGCCAGCGGCTGCCGGCGGGACCGCTCGGACCTCGCGGTCTTTTTGCGATAGGATGCGGCGCCCGCCCGGTGGCGGGTCCGCTTGAGGCCAGATCATGGCTGTGGAACTCGCGAAGCCGCGCCCCGAAGCCGCTGCCCC
>DASWJZ010000104.1:0-10206 GCA_036396875.1 Propylenella sp. | reverse complement strand
GGCGGCACCCTCCGAATCCTCCACGAAGACAGGATCGGCTTTCAACTCGCCCAGGGACCGCAGAAGCGGAAGCGGATCGCCGTCCTCGATCATCCCGGCGATGTGGAACGCGAGAGCTTCCTGTCCGCGCGCCAAGGCTTCGTCCAGCGTGCGACCACCGGACACGCAACCTGGAAAATCCGGAAAGGAGACACCGTACGTCCCGTCCTCCTCATGGACCAGAGCATAGATGAACTTGCTCATCTCAAATCCTCAATGCCATTGACGATGTGCCGATCACCAAGTCCACCCCGCCTGCCGAAAGATGGACCGCAACGTCCCGAGCGGTATCTCCCTGACGCCCATGTCGACAGTCACTTTCCCCGGCCTCTGCGGGTGGGTGAATTGAACATGATCGCCGGGTCCCTTGCGCTTCACGATCCAGCCATCTCCGCGGAGACGCCGTACCAAGTCGCGCGGCGTCATGAGTCGTTGTTTCAACTCGCCCCCAGGTCCGATTGTGTATATATACACAAGCACCGCGCAGCGCCAGTCACTCGAGCGGCGCAATGACGACCGCGCTCATGTCGCCGCGCTTCCTTCGCGCGATCCTCCCGGCGCTGTCGCTCGCCATCCTGCTCGGGCTGATCTTCTATCTCAACCCCCGCACCATGAGCTATGTCGGGCTGAACCTGATGCTCAATCTGGCGATCCCCATCGCGCTCGCCACCATCGCCCAGCTCTGCGTCATGACCGTCAACGACCTCGATCTGTCGATCGGGGCCTATGTCGGATTCGTCGTCTGCGTCGCCGGCACCTGGCTGCACCAGGACCCGGTGCTGGGAATCGCCGCGCTTGCCGGCGGAATCGTCATCTATGCGCTGGTCGGCGCGCTGATCCATCTCCGCAACCTGCCCTCCATCGTCGTCACGCTCGGCATGTCGTTCGTATGGCTTGGCCTCGCCGTGTCGATTCTGCCGCGGCCCGGCGGGCAGGCGCCGGAATGGATCGCCTGGCTGATGAAGCTGAAGCCGCCCTACGTGCCCTTCCCGATCATCGCCGCCGCGGTGATCGCGGCCGTCGCCTGGTTCGCCCTGATGCGGACCTCCTACGGCTCGATCCTCCGCGGCTCGGGCGGCAATCCGCGATCGATCGAGCGCGCCGGCTGGTCGCTGCTCAAGACGAAGGTGACGATGTTCGCGCTGGCCGGCTTCTTCGGCATGCTCGCCGGCCTCTCGCTGATCGGGCTCACCACCTCGGCGCAGGCCAATGTAGCGGATCGCTACACGCTGTATTCGATCGCCGGGGTGATCCTCGGCGGCGGCGACTTCGTCGGCGGCCGCGTCTCGCCGGTCGGTGCCGTTCTCGGCGCCATCACGCTCACCCTCTCGGCGCCGTTCCTCACCTTCATCCACCTTCCGCCGGACTGGCAGATCGGCGCGCAGGGCGCGATCCTGATCATCGTGCTCGCGCTGCGCGCCGTCATCGATCGGGTGGAGAAGCGGCGATGAGCGCGGCGAGGCGGCTGTTCGAAAAACCCTGGCTCGGCTCGTTCGTCGCCGCCTTTCTCGTCTGGCTGGCGACCATCCTCTTCACCCGCGGCCAGGGGGGCGGGGAGCTGATCACCGCCGCCCTCACCTTCGCGACCTTCTTTGTGATCGTCGGCATCGGCCAGATGTTCGTGATCACGCTCGGGCCCGGCAATGTCGACCTGTCGATCCCGGCGACCATGACGCTTGCCGGGTCGGTCGCCATGAAGGTCATGGACACGCAGGACGGAATGATCGCCGTCGGGCTGCTGGTCGCGCTCGCCTGCGGTCTGGCGGTCGGCCTGTTCAACTACGGCCTGATCCTGCTTCTCCGCATTCCGCCGATCATCGCCACGCTGTCGTCGAGCTTCGTCATCCTCTCGGCCGCAATCGCCTACGGACGCGGGCTCCGCATCAAACCGTCGCCGCTGCTCGCCGACTTCACCACCGCGCAGATCGCCGGGGTGCCCGTGCTCGCCATTTTCGTCACCCTCCTTGCGGCGCTGATGGCGATCGTGCTTCACCGCACCGCCTACGGCCGCTCGGTGCTCGCCATTGGGCAGAGCCAGCGGGCGGCGGGTTTTGCGGGCATCCGGGTCGAGCGCATCCGCTTCGCAACCTATGTGCTGAGCGCGCTGCTTGCATCGCTTTGCGGCTATCTTTTCTCCGGCTTCTCGGGCGGTTCGTCGCTGTCGATGGGGGAGCAATACCTGCTCGCCTCCATCGCGGTCGTGGTCATCGGGGGAACGTCGGTGGCCGGCGGCAACGGCAATGTGCCGGGGCTCTGGGGCGCCGCGCTGTTTCTGTTTCTCGTGCAATCGATGCTCAACACCTATCAACTTTCCGCCGGGCTTCGCTACCTTGCGACCGGCTTGATCATCATCGCCGTCATCACCGCGGCGGGCGGACAGAAGACGCTGCGCTGATGCACGGCAAAGGAAGGGGGGAAGGATGGCTCTCGTTGGACCGGACGCCGAACATTACGACAAACGCTTCACCTGGCTGATCAACGGCACCTGCCAGAAGGAGCTCTTGTTCGACGGATGCCGCTGGGCGGAGGGACCGGTGTGGTTCTCCGACGCCAACATGGCCGTCTGGAGCGACATCCCAAACAACCGCATGCTCCGCTGGGTGCCGGACGGCCTCGGCGGCGGCGTCAGCGTCTTCCGCACCAACGCGAACTATTCCAACGGCAACACGCGCGACCGCGAGGGCCGGCTCGTCACCTGCGAGCACGGCGCGCGCCGCGTCACCCGGACCGAGCCGGACGGCTCGATCACGATCGTCGCCGACAGTTACAAGGGGAAGCGGCTCAACTCGCCGAACGACGCGGTTGTCAAATCGGACGGCACGATCTGGTTCACCGACCCGAACTACGGAATCATGAGCGACTATGAGGGCCACAAGGCCGACATGGAGCAGGACGGCTGCTACGTCTTCCGCTTCGATCCGAAGAGCGGCAAGCTGACCGTCGTCGCCGACGACTTCGACAAACCGAACGGCCTTGCCTTCTCGCCCGACGAGTCGATGCTTTACGTCGCCGATTCCGCCTGCGCGCACGAGCCCGAGAAGCCGCGCCATATCCGCGCCTTCAAGGTCGGCAAGGACGGTTCCCTCAAGGGCGGCAAGCCGCATTTCATCCTGAAGCAGGGTTTTCCCGACGGCATGCGCGTCGACGTCGAAGGCAACGTCTGGACCAGCGCCGGCGCCGGCATCGACTGTTTTGCGCCGTCGGGCGATGTGCTCGGGCGCGTCAACTTTCCCCAGTTCGTCTCGAACCTTACGTTCGGGGGACCGAAACGGAACCGCCTCTTCGTCACCTGCACGCACGAATTTTATTCGGTTTTCGTGACGACCACCGGCGCACAGCGGCATTGAGCGGCCGGAGGCGGTACACTGCCGCCGCGCCGCGGCTGCGGCGCCGGGAGGGCGAGGAGAATGGACGCACGCGAGGTTCTCTCTGACGTTCCGCTCTTTGCGGCGGCGCTTGACGACGGCCAACTCGGCTTCCTCGCCGGCCAGAGCCGTCCTGCCTTCTTCCGCGCCGGCACCCGGCTGATGAGTCAGGGGGATTTCGGCGGTTCCATGTTCATCATCGTCCGGGGCGAAGTTGCCGTGAATTTCGCCGACCAGGATGCGCGGGAGCGCCGCGTCGCAACGCTCGGGCCGAAGGAGATCGTGGGCGAGATGTCGCTTTTCACCGGCGACCGCCGCACCGCGACGGTGAGCGCCGTCACCAATGTCGACGCGCTCGAGATCACCAAATGGTCGCTTGAGCGCATCTTCATGCAGGCGCCCGACCTGATCGACCGCTTCGGAGAGATGCTCGCCCTCCGTCAGGCCGAGCTCAATGCTCTCTCGGCTTCGCGGACCGCCGCGTCGCGCGAGGCCTTCGTCAGCCAGGCGCGCAAGGCCTTCGCGGGAATCTTCGGAGGCCGTTGAGGCGGGTCCATAGCCGGCTACGCGAGTGCCGGGTCGAATCCGGGCCGAAGTGTCGCTCTGTCCGCTTGTCTCACGCTATTGCATTGGCAGGGTTTGGGTGACCTATAGGCCTCTGAGGAATGGCGGTGTCTGTCGGGATGTCAGGGAAAGCGGACCGGATCGGCGGTCCCCATTTCGGATTGGTCGGAAGTCTGGCGGAGGGGCTCGACTGCGGCGCCGTCGGGGTCTGGCGATGGGAGGTCGCCACCGGCGAACTGACGTGGTCGCACAATCTGGAAGCAATCCACGGCCTTCCGCCCGGCACGTTTGACGGAACGTTCGACGCCTTTGCGCGCGACATTCATGCCGAGGATCGCGACCGGGTCATGCAGGAGATTCGCCACGCTCTGGAAGCACGCGAGGACTACCGTGTGCAGTATCGCCTTCCTCCGGGCGACGACGGCTCCGTTCGCTGGCTCGAAGCTCGCGGGCGAGTGCTGCGGGACGCCGAGGGCAGGCCCAGCGTGATGACCGGCATCTGCGAGGACATCACGGCGCAGAAGGAGGCGGAAGGCGAGCTTGCCCTGCGGGCCCGGCAGCACGAAGCGGTCGTTCACCTGGGCGAACTCGCGCTCGGCAGCTCGGGGCTGCAGGAGGTTTTCCGGCAAGCCGTCGAGCTGGTCGTGGAGCTGATCTCGGCCGATTTCGCGGAGCTTCTGGAGCTGACGCAGGGGCGGGACGCGCTTGTGCCGCGCGCCGAGTTCGGCTGGACCGACGGCGTGGCCGCCGAGATGATCGCCACCTCGGGGGAAGGCGCGCTCGCCGGCTTTGCCTTGCGCTCGACGGCGCCGGTCGTCTTTTCCGACATCCGTCGCGAGGGTCGCTTCGTCTTGCCTGAGAAGGCGGTCGCGCACGGCGTCACGAGCGGTGCCGCAGTCACGATCGGGGGCGGCAACGGGACGCCGTTCGGCGTTCTCGCGGTCTACTGCGTCCGGCCCCGCTGCATCTCCACGACCGATCTTCGGTTCCTGCAAAGCATCTCCAACATTCTGAGCTCCGCGATACACGCCGCGCGCGACGATGAGCGCAGGGAGCTTCTCATCGGGGAACTGCGCCACCGTGTGGGCAACTTTTTTTCCATCGTCCAGGCCTTGCATCGCCAGACCGGCCTCAGCGCGGTCGACGCAGCAGATCTCGAGCAGAAGTTTGGCGCCAGGCTGTCCGCGCTGGCGACCGCTCACACGCTGATCCTGGAGGGCGGATGGCAGCAGACATCGCTTCGTTCGCTGCTCCAGGTGACGCTTGCGCCCTATCTCGAGCGCGTCGACTTCGAGGGAGTCGACGTCCAGGTCCCCGCCGAGGCGGCATTTTCGTTCTCCATGGCCCTGCACGAACTGGCGACGAACGCCAACAAGTACGGCTCACTCGCCGCCGACCGCGGCCGGCTGCACGTTGAGACGCGGGCCGTGCCGGACTCGCTTGGCCGGAAGCTGGTCCTCGACTGGCACGAGAACGGCGGTTCGCCGCCCCCAAAGAGGGCATCGGAAGGGTTCGGGTCCAGGCTCATCAAGCAGGTGGTGGAACGGCAGCTTGGAGGCCAGGTGACGCGAACCGTCGGCCCGGACGGACTGCGGATGCGGATCGAGTTTCCAATCGGGTGATCGAGGCGAGCGGACTTCGCCTTCTCGCTGCCGACCCGCGCCCGATCGTCGACCACCGCCCGGCACGAACGCCGCGCCCGCGGCGCGCGAAGCAATGCGTTCCGGCAGGCGCGGCGGCGATAGGACACGCTCCCTTGCCCGCCCCGCGAGGGCGGCATAGCTTGCCGCCGCACTCAGGGAGCAGGCGAATGCCGGTCGTCAAATCGGTCATCGACCTCATCGGGCGCACGCCGCTCATCCGCCTTCGGCGCGCCTCGGAGACGACCGGCTGCGAGATTCTCGGCAAGGCCGAATTCCTCAATCCCGGCCAGTCGGTGAAGGACCGCGCCGCGCTGTGGATCGTGCGCGCGGCCGAGCGGGAAGGTTCGCTCAAACCCGGCGGCACCATAGTCGAAGGCACGGCGGGCAACACCGGCATCGGTTTGACGCTCGTCGCCGAGGCGCTGGGTTACCGGTCGGTGATCGTGATTCCCGACACGCAGTCGGAAGAGAAGAAGCTTGCCCTGCGGCTCGGCGGCGCGCAGCTGATTGAGGTGCCGGCCGTCCCCTACAGGAACCCGAACAACTACGTGAAGATATCCGGACGCCTCGCCGCGGAGCTTGCGAAGTCGGAACCCGGCGGCGCGATCTGGGCGAACCAGTTCGACAACGTCGCCAACCGCCAGGCGCACTTTGAATCGACCGGACCGGAGATCTGGAGCGATACCGGGGGAAAGGTCGACGCGTTTGTCAGCGCCGTCGGCACCGGCGGTACGCTCGCCGGCGTCGGCATGTTCCTGAAGGAGCGGAACCCGGCGATCAAGATCGGCCTTGCGGACGTGCCGGGCGCAGCTCTCTATAACTACTATGCGCACGGGGAGCTGAAGGCCGAGGGCTCCTCGATCACCGAGGGAATCGGACAGGGGCGCATCACCGCAAATCTCGAAGGCGCGCCGGTCGATTTCGCCTGGCACATTCCGGACGCGGAATCGGTGGCACGGGTGTTCGACCTGGTGGAGGAAGGACTGGTGATGGGCGGGTCGACGGGCGTCAACCTCGCAGGTGCCATCCGCATGGCCGGCGAACTTGGGCCTGGCCACACGATCGTCACCGTGCTTTGCGACTACGGCAACCGATACGCCTCGAAACTCTTCAACCCGGACTTTCTTCGGTCGAAAGACCTGCCGGTCCCGCGATGGCTCGATCAGCGACCGCGGATCGCGGTGCCCTTTGAGGAAACAGTGTGATGCCGTTCGACACGACGCCGCTTTTCCGCGACGACGCGTATCTCCGCGAGTGCACCGCCGAAGTCCTCGCGGTCAACGAGAGCGGCGGCATAGTCCTCGATCGGACCGTCTTCTATGCGACGAGCGGCGGCCAGCCCGGCGATACCGGCCAGCTCACAGCGGAGGGATATGCGATCCGCGTCGGCGGCGCCGTCTATGCCGCCGACAGCAAAGCGGAAGTCGTGCATGTCCCGCTCGCGGCTCCCTCTCAGCCGCTGCGTCCGGGCGGGCTGGTGCAGGTGGAGATCGATTGGGAGCGCCGGCACCGTCACATGCGGATGCATACTGCGCTGCACCTCCTCTGCTCGCTGATCCCTTTCCCGGTGACCGGCGGCGCGATCGGATCGGCGGAGAGCCGCCTTGACTTCGACATCAGCGATGCCGGCGCCGTCGACCGGGACGACCTGACGGAAAGGCTGAACGTTCTCGTGGCCGCCGATCATCCGGTCACGACACGCTGGATCACGGACGAGGAACTGGCCGCCAATCCGGGGCTGGTGCGCACGATGAGCGTGAAGCCGCCAGCCGGCGCGGGCCGCGTGCGGCTCGTCGCGATCGGCAGCGATGCCGAAGTTGACTTGCAGCCATGCGGCGGCACGCATGTGCGTTCGACCGCCGAGATTGGGCGGCTCATCGTTTCCAAGATCGAGAAGAAGGGCCGCCTGAACCGCCGCATTCGTGTGGCGTTCGCCGGATGACCGGCCCACTCGTCTCGCCCGACTGGCTGAAGGATCGCCTCGGCCGTCCCGGCCTCAAGGTTGTGGACGGCTCATGGTATCTGCCCGCCCAGAACCGCGATGCGCGGAGCGAGTTTCTCGCCGGCCACATCCCGGGCGCTGTATTCTTCGACATCGACGCGGTCTCCGACCAGTTTTCGGGGCTGCCGCACATGCTTCCCGATTCCCATGCCTTCGCCGCGGCCGCCGGTTCGATGGGGCTCTCGGAGCGCGACATCATCGTCGTCTATGACGGGTCCGGCCTCTTCTCTGCGCCGCGCGTCTGGTGGACCCTGAAAGTGTTCGGGGCAAGCGATGTGCGCATTCTCGACGGCGGCCTGCCGGCCTGGGAGCGGGCGGGCTATCCGCTTGCTGCCGGCGATCCCCGCGTGGAGCCCGCGATCTTCGCGCCGCGCCTCGATCGTCAGGCGGTAGCCGACTTCGATGCGGTCCGCACAGCGCTCGAAGGGAAGGCGGCGGAAGTCGTCGATGCGCGAGCCGCCGCACGGTTTCGTGGCGAAGCCCCCGAGCCGAGGCCGGGGCTTTCATCCGGCCACATGCCGGGGGCCTGCAATCTTCCATTCGATCGTTTGGTGGACGCCGAGGGCCGCCTCATCGCGCCCGAGGCCATTCGCAAAGCTTTTCAGGATGCCGGCGTCGATCTTGCGCGACCCGTTGTCGCCACCTGCGGCTCCGGCGTGACCGCCGCCGTCCTCGTCCTCGCCCTCGCCCGCATCGGCAAAGAGGATGTCGCGCTCTATGACGGCTCATGGGCGGAGTGGGCGGCGCAGCCGGGGGCGCCGATCGTCAAGAACGTCTCATGACCGTTAGAATCCTGGACACCACGGTCACGTATCTGGCGATGACGAAACCGCCCGGCATTCTGCCGCCGGCGCCACTCGACCAGCGCCTCGCCCTGATGAAGGCGGAGGCGATCCCCCTGCACTTCTACCGATACCTCTACGCCACCGTGGGGGCAAACTGGCTGTGGGTCGAGCGGCTTGCGCTGGACGACCCGGCGCTCTCCGAGCGAATCCACAAGGCGGGCGTGGAGATTTCCGTCCTTTACGCAAGTGGCGCGCCAGCGGGGTACTACGAGCTCGATTTCGGCGATCCGGCGCGGACCAACCTCGCCTATTTCGGCCTGATGCCGGAATGGACCGGCGCAGGCATCGGCCCCTGGTTCCTCGGCTCGGCCATCGCCGAGGGATTCTCGCGCGGCGCCTCGGAACTGACCGTGAACACCTGCACCTTCGACCACCCTGCCGCGCTGCCGCTTTACCAGCGCCTCGGGTTCCGCCCGGTCCGCCGGGAGCAGAGAAAGCTCGCTGTTCCGCCCGATTTCCCGGTGCCCGGCCATATTGCTGCCCGCATGCCACCGTGAATACGGAACAATTGCGGGGGAGCCTCGTTCCCGTCGCGACCGAGGGGGCTTGGTCGAAGGAAGCAAGCAATGAAAATTCGCACAGTTCTTTTTGCCGGCGCCGTCTTGCCGTTCGCCCTGAGCTACCCGGCCGCCGCGCTCGACGCCGGTCGTGCCCCGGCCGGGCTGATTCTCGCGCAGGCTGAAGAGGAATGCCCGGAGGGACAGGAATGCCCCCCGGCCGCCGAGCAGACCGACCGGGAAAGGCGGCAGGAGCGCCGCAAGGCTCGTCAGGAGCGGCGACAGCAGCAGCAGCAGCAGGAGCAGCAGCAGGAGCAGGCCGAGCAGCCGGCGGAAGAGCCGGTCGAGGAGCAGCGCGCGGAAGAGCCGGTCGAGGAGCAGCCCGCGGCGGAGGACGACGAAGAGCAGCGCGCCCAGGACAGGGCGCAGCGGCGCGAGGAGCGCCGGCAGCGCCGGGAGGAGCGGCGGCAGCAGGCCGAGCAGCCGGCCGAGGAGACCGAGCCGGCCGAGGAGGCTGAGGCGGCCGACGAGGATGAGCCCGAAGCGGCGGAGGGCGACCAGGAGCAGCGGGCAATCGACCGGGCGCAGCGGCGCCAGGAGCGGCTGCGCCGGCAGCAGGAACGGCAGCAGCAGGCGGAGGAAGAGCCTGAGCGCGACGCCGAGGAAGAGACCGCCGAAGGCGGCGAGGAAGCCGGCGACACCACCGTCGAAGAACAGCTCGAGGCGCAGGGCGACGAGGCGGAGGCCGACCAGGTCCGCCGCTTGCGCCGGCAGGCGCGCGAGGAGTTTCGTTCACGCCAGGAGGACGAGGAGGTTGTGGACGAAGACGCCGGCGAGGCCGAGACCGATCAGGCGAGACAGGAGCGCCGCGACCGCCGCCGCGACCGTGATCGCAACGATTGGTGGGAGCGGCAGGAAGGCAACGTCGTCGAACGCCGCGGCAATCGCATCATCATCGATCTGGGCGGCGGCCACATTATCGTGCGGCCCACGGTTCCGGACGATGTGGACCGCCTGCTCTTCGGGGCGAGGGACGTCGAGGTCGAGCACCTTCGGGGCGGCCGGACGAGGACGACCGTCTACCGCGAGAACGGGTCGCAGATCATCACCGTGCGCGATCGCTACGGCAACATCATCCGCCGCATCCGCAGGACGCCGGACGGGCGCGAGATCGTGCTGATCGACAACCGCTACGACCGGCAGCCGAGCATCATCTTCACCCTGCCGCCGCCGGTGATCGGCATTCCGCAG
>DASWJZ010000103.1:0-8884 GCA_036396875.1 Propylenella sp. | reverse complement strand
TTCCTCGCCTACGAGAATTTCGGCATCTACTGGGAGTGGAACCAGAGCTCCAACTATTCGCTCGCGGCCGCCTATTTCGCGACGCGCCTCGCCGGCGCCCCGCAGATGAACCGCGGCAAAGCCCCCGCCATCCTGAGCGCGGCGGAGATGCGGGAAGTGCAGGAGCGGCTCAACGCCATGGGCCATGCGGCCGGCGACCCCGACGGGCGGCTCGGCGAGTTGACCCGCGCCGGCGTCAAGCAGGCGCAGTTCGCCTTCGATCTGCCGCCCGACGGCTATCCCACGCGGGAGCTGTTGGAGAAACTGCGCGGTGCGAAATAGCGCTCAGGCAGCCCGCACGGAATTCTGCTCCGCTTTGGGTTCCGGATCGGGCGCTTGGTCTTCCCATACCGGAAGGCTGGGTTCTGCCTGCCCCACGACTCTGAGGACCGGCGGTGCCCGATCCGCCAATCTCACGCGCGAAACAGATTTCAGGTGCGTTCGAGCGGGCGCTGGCGGCGGGCTGGTACGTGTCTGAGCATCTCCTCCGGGCGCAAGCGCTTGACCTCCATCCCGCACCGCGATCCGCTGTCTCTGAGGCCTATCGTTCAATTGGGGAGATTTGCACGGGGATCCGACCTAGCCACCTGAGTTGTGCAGCTGCCGTTTATCACGGAAGACCCTCAGCCTTCAAAGCGCATCCCTCCACGCTGCAGCGCGAGCCAGCCGGCAAAAACTCCGCTGGCATAGAGCTTGCCGATGATCTGCCCTTTGAAGTGCGTCAGATCTCCGAATGCAAGCCACAGGAACAAAGCGCTATCGACGGCCGCTCCAACCAGTCCGGAGGCGATGACGGCGAGTGCCAGCCGCCTACGGTAGAGCGGCGTGTACACCGCGAAATCTGCGAGTTCCGAAAAAAGGAAGGCAGCCGCCGAAGCGAGCGCCAGCTCAGGTTGGGTCACCCACAAGGAAAGCAGCGTGCCGAGCAGAACTGCGAAAAGGGCTCCCGCAGCACCTGACCGTGATTGCACGAGATCCCGCAGGACCAGAGCCACGCCGATCGCGAGGACACCGCTTGGCGCCAGAATGCCGGGCCACACTGGAATGAGGCATGGCTGCCCCGGCGGGCATATCCAGCCGACGTTGCCGATCATCCAGTTCGCTACAGGAATGGTTGCTGCGAAGGCGGCAATCAGGAGCCACGTCATCGATCACGATCTGCAAGCGGAAAAGCGGGCCGGATCGGCCCCGAATGAGCTCTCGTCTCCGAAACAACTACCGAGCTTAGCCCCGCCCGCGATAGGGAGCCACACCTTGCTCCACTAACCAAACGTCCGCGGGCGCGGCACCAGTTTGCCAGAAAACGTCGATCGGAATGCCGCCCCGGGGATACCAATAGCCTCCGATCCGGAGCCATCTTGGCGCCAGCGTGTGGACGAGCTTCTTTCCTATCAAGACGGTGCAGTCTTCGTGAAACGCCCCGTGATTGCGAAACGAGAACAGAAAGAGCTTCAGCGATTTCGACTCGACCAGCCATTCGCCGGGCACGTAGTCGATTACCAAGTGCGCGAAATCTGGCTGACCTGTGATCGGGCAGAGCGAAGTGAACTCCGGACAGGTGAACCGGACAACATAGTCGCTGTCTGCGTGCGGGTTCTGAACGCGACCCAGCACGGCAGCTTCGGGTGAGGTCGGAAGCGGTACGCGACGGCCAAGGACGTGATCCTCTTCGGCCATGTGATCGCCCTCCGTTCAATAGGCGCCGCGGCACCTTTGGTCTGGGAGAGACGTGCGTCAATACCCCGATGCGAGGGCAGCATATCGGAGCCGGAACCGTGACAGACGATGTCGTAGTAATCCGGGCGGTCCCGTAGCGGCGCGCCGATGCATCGGATGCCGGCGAAGAAAAGCGCGGTAGTGCGAGAACGGTTTGTTGTCAGCGCCTCTCCCTCCGCCCTACTCTCAAGCGGCTCCGCGTCAGCGCCAGCCACAGCCCGCCGCCGATCAGGAACCCGCCGCTCACGCGCGAAAGCCACTTGACGTGCGCCCGCGAGAAGCGGCGGCCGGCGCCGCCGACCAGGATCGCGTAGAGCCCGTCGGAGATCGAGGCGACGACGACGGCCGTGGCTGTCAGACGCCGCCGATGAAGTCGCGCTTGCCGATCCGCACGCCGTTGTGGCGGAGCAGGTCGTAGGCGGTCGTGACGTGGAAGTAGAAGTTCGGCAGCGCGAAATGGAGGAGATAGGGCTGGCCCTTGAACGTGCGCGGGTTGCCGCCGATCGTAAGCGCGATCTCCCGTTCCTCAGACCCGTCGATCTCCGCTGCCGGCACGCTGCCGATGAAGTCGAGCGTCTTTGCGATGCGCGCCTTCAGCTCGTCGAAGGTCTGCTCGGTGTCGGGGTATTTGGGCACTTCCCGGCCGGCGAGCCTGGCCGCCGCCCCCTTGGCATGATCGGTCGCGATCTGCACCTGCGACGTGAACGGCAGCATGTCCGGCGCAAGCCGGGCGGTGAGGAGCGTTGCGGCATCGATTCGCTCTTGCAGTGCGTGGGCGACGGCCTTGTCGAGGATGGCGGAGAGGGCGTTCAGCGTCCGCTGGAAGACAGGAACAGAGGCTTGGTACATGGAGATGGGCATGGATGGCTACCTTTCGTCCGGCGGGTTGTGCTTAGTCAGGGCACCGGAGCGATCCCGCTGGCGCTGCGGGAAAGCAATGGATTGCCTGAAGCGAGGGTCGGGAGCAAGATCGGCGAATCGACTCGGGGGAGGGATGAATGACCGTCGAACGCGCTATTCTGTTGGTCGTCGGGAGCCTGATCGTCGTCACCGTGCTCCTCGCCGTCTATCAAAGCCCGTATTGGCTGTGGGTGACCGGCATCCTCGGCGCGCACCTGATTCAGGCCTCGTTCACCGGCATCTGTCCGGTCGTCATGGCCGTCAAGCGCATGGGGCTGCCGAGCCGCGCCGGATTCGCATAGGAGCCGCTTAAAGCTCGCCGGTGGCGGGAACCTCGATCAGGCCCCGCTTCCTGAGGAGCGCCGCCGGCTCCGGCATGCGGCCGCGAAAGCGGCGATAGGCCTCCGCCGGCTCGCGCAGGTAGCCGGCCGCATAGACATTGTCGCGCAGCCGCCTCGCCGTCGCGGGATCGAAAATGTCGCCGGCCTCCTCGAAGGCAGCGAAGCCGTCGGCGTCGAGCACTTCCGACCAGAGATAGCTGTAATAGGCGGACGAATAGCCGTCGCCCGAAAAGATATGCCCGAAATGCGGAGGCCGGTGCCGCATGACGATCGCATCCGGCATGCCGATCCGTTGCAGCGCCTCTCGCTCGAACGCGTTGACGTCGAAGTCGTCAGCCTCGGAAAGCTGGTGAAAGTCGAGATCGACGAGCGCCGAGGATGCGTATTCCACCGTGGCGAAGCCCTGGTTGAAGGTTCGCGCCGCCAGGACGCGCTCAAGCAGGTCGGCCGGCATCGGCTCGCCCGTCCGGTAGTGGACGGCAAACCGCCCGAGCACATCCGGCTGCTCGAGCCAGTGCTCGAAAAGCTGTGAGGGGAACTCGACGAAATCACGCGACACGTTCGTGCCCGCGATCATCGGATAGGTGACGTCGGAGATGAGCCCGTGCAGAGCGTGGCCGAACTCGTGGAACAGCGTCCGCGCATCGTCGAAGCTCAAAAGCGCGGGCTCGCCACCGCCGGCCCTGGAGAAATTTGCGACGTTGACGATGATCGGGCGGATATCGCCGCCGAGCTTCTCCTGGCTGCGGAAGGAGCTCATCCATGCGCCGCTCCGTTTCGAGGGCCGGGCGAAGTAGTCCGCAAGGAAAAGCCCGACATGCGCGCCTTCGGCGTCGCTGACCTCGAAGGCCCGGACATCGGGATGATAGACTGGAACGTCGAGCCGCTCCCTGAAGGAGAGGCCGAAGAGGCGGGACGCGGTAAAGAAGGCCGCCTCCATCACCTTGTCGAGCTGCAGATACGGCTTGATCGCGCCTTCGTCGAAGTCGAACTCCGCCCGGCGGCGCTTCTCGGCATAGTAGCGCCAGTCCCAGGGGGCGAGCGCCTCGTTCGTGCCGTCCGCCTGGAGCATGGATTGAAGCGCGACGGCCTCGCGCAGCGCCTTCTCCCGCGCCGGCGCCCAGACCGCATTGAGAAGGTCGAGCGCCGCCTCCGGCGTCTTCGCCATGGTGTCGTCAAGCCGGAACTCGGCAAAGTTGCGGTAACCGAGCAATCTTGCGCGCTCCGCCCGCAGCCTCACCATCTCGGCGATGATCGCGCGATTGTCGGTTGTGCCTCCTCGCTCGCCGCGGGAGATCCACGCCTTGAGGGCGGCCTCGCGAAGGTCGCGGCGGCTGGAGAACTGAAGGAACGGCTCGACGGACGAGCGCGCCAGCGTGATGGCGTGCTTGCCGGGCAAACCGCGATCGGCCGCCGCGCGCGCCGCGGCCTCGACGAGCGATTCCGGGAGCCCGGCGAGATCGCTCTCGCCCTCCAGCACGAGCAAGAACGATTTCTCGTCGGCCAGCACGTTCTGAGCGAACTGCGTCCCGAGCACCGCCATCCGCTCGCTGATCTCGGCGAGCCGGGTCTTCTTGCCGGGCGCGAGCGCCGCGCCCTGGCGGATAAAGGCCGTATGGTAGCGGTCGAGCACGCGCGCCTGCTCTTCGGTAAGGCCGAGCGTGAGCTCCCGCTTCTTGAGGTCCGCGACGCGGCGGAAGAGCGCATCGTTCAGATAAATGGCGTTGCGGTGGCGCGCGAGCACGGGCGCAATGTCCCGCTCGATGGCTTCCAGCGCGTCGGTCGCGTGCGCCCCGACGAGATTGAAGAAGACCGGCGCCACACGGCGAAGGGAGGCGCCGCTCAGCTCCATCGCGTCGATCGTGTTGGCGAAGGTCGGGATAGCCGACGCGTCGGCGATCGTATCGATCTCGCGCCGGTGTTCGGCGAGCGCTGCATCGAACGCGGGGCGGAAATGTTCCGGCCGGATGTCGGCAAACGGCGGCGCCTCGAATGGCGCCGTCCAGCGCGCGAGGAGGGGGTTGCTTCCGCTCTCTGAAGCGGAAGGAGACGGAGAAATCTGTGTCATGGTCTCGAGGAAGCTGCTTTTCTTGAGGCCTCTATGGGGAACCGTGCCGACCCGTTCAAGCCGGGGCGCGCGACGCCTTGCGTCATTGCGCGTTCCCAGGCTCGCCGGGCGGCTCCGGCGCCGGCCCTGGGGCCGCCCCTCCGGCAAAGATGACGCCTGTCACCTGTCGCTCGTTTCCGTCCGGATCGATTACCAGAACGAGATCGCATGTCGTCGCGGTGGGATCGGCGGCGCAGAAAGCCGCCAGCGCGTCGCCGAGCGTCTTTTCGCTCGGTGTTCCACAGAGGACCCGCGTGCGCCGGGCTTCCGGGGAAAAGATGCTCATGACGCCGGACCAGTCCGCCGGGCGGCACCAGGCGGTCGGCGCGCAGTCGAGGCCGGGCGACTGCTCCGCGCAGAGTTCGCGCGCGCAGGCCAGCGCCTCGACCGGGTCTTCGTGCCGGCACAACCAGGCGCCCTGCTCCGACACCGAAAAGCCGATCCCGACCGCCGGCGTGTCCTGCGCACCGACCGGGCAGGCGACGACGAGCAGTGCCGCGGCGCAAGCGAAGCGCATCCGCGCCGTATAGCGAAAGCCGCCGCACGGCCCAAGCCCGATCTCGATTGTGCCGGGTCGCGCTACCGAGCGCGAAAACCGCCGTCGACGGGAAGCGACGCCCCGTTGATCATCGAGGATTGCGGGCCGAGCAGATACAGAATCACATCGGCGACCTCGCTCGGCTCGACGAAGCGTCCGAGAGGGATGCGGCTCAGCATCGACTGCGCTTTCTCCGGATCGCTCCACGCCTTGACTGCCATCGGCGTGAGCGTGACGACGGGATTGACGGTATTGACCCGGATGCCGTGCGGCCCGAGCTCGACGGCCATCACGCGGGTCATCGCGTCGAGCGCGCCTTTGGTGGCGCAATAGGCGGTATGTTCCGGAACGCCCTGAAAGGACGCCATGCTGGAGACGTTGACGATGGCGCCCTTGTGGCCCCGCCTGATCCAGTCGCGGGCGCATTCCTGCGCCACGATCATCGGCGCCCGCGTATTGACCGCCATCAGCCAGTCGAACGTCTCGACGCTGGCATCGAGAAATGGCTCGAGTTTGGTCGTGCCGGCATTGTTGATGAGGAAGTCGACCGGCTGCGCGGCCCTGGCCGCGGCGCGGGCCGCGCCGGCATCCGCGAGATCGCAGTGAATGGTGCGGCAGCCGAACTCGGCTGCGAGGCTGTCCAGATCGCTCTTGGTACGGGAGAGCGCCACCACCTCGGCGCCCTCGGCGGCAAGGCGCTCCACCACCGCCCGACCGATCCCCTTGCCGGCGCCGGTGACGAGGATGCGCTTGCCGGCAAACGCCATGTCCGCGCCCTTCTCCCCGAACTTCAATCCGAAGCTCACCATCATCCGCCGTTCACGGGACGCAGCGGGAAGTGTGCCTTAGCGCCGACGGAACTGGCCGCGCGGCGTCGGCCGCGGCGCGGCGGCGGCCCGCTCATCCTTGTGGCGGAATACGAGACGTGCCTTGTCGAGGTCGTAGGGCGACATCTCGACGGTGACGCGATCGCCGGTCAGCGTCTTGATGCGGTGCTTGCGCATCCGGCCCGACGTGTAGGCGACGACGGAATGCCCGTTCTCCAGCTCCACGCGGAAGCGAGCGTCCGGAAGGATCTCGGTGACGAGACCCTCGAATTGCAGCAGTTCTTCCTTCGGCATTGGCTCTCCTATGCTCATTCAGAAACGCAAAGGCCGCCGTACGCGACGGCGGCCGAGATCAGATTGCACAGGTGGGCTGCGCGCGTCAGCCGCTATGCCTGCTGAAGGTTGTCGGCCGACGTCCTGCCGGTGCGGCGGTCGGTCTGGACCTCATACGAGATTTTCTGGCCCTCGACGAGGCCACGCATGCCGGCCTTCTCGAGCGCCGTCGCATGGACGAAAACGTCCTTGCCGCCGTCGTCCGGCTGGATGAAGCCGTAGCCCTTCTGCTCGCTATACCATTTCACGGTGCCGGTGCTCATGCAGAGTCCTTTTCGTTCGGATGCACATCAGGGCGGAAGCTCACATCAGCTCCAGCCCGGTTCGTCGAAATTGGGGTAGGGTAGTCTGAACGTGCGCCCGAAAGGCGAAACGGCCCAGTCGTCCGGCCAAGATCGATCCGCTGAAAATACGTGCTCGCCGGCCGCTTGGCAACTCAGCCCGCATCGATACATTGAAGCGATTTTGCCGGGCCGCCGCCTCGTCCGGCCTGCCGCACTTATGGCCTGCCGCCGCAGGAAACAGGGGCTGCCGCCGAATTCCGACGGGCCGGGCGGGGCGGCGGCCGTCTCCATGTGGCGCCCGACCTCCATCACCGCGACCGGCGCTTCCTTTGGCGCTGGCGGCCTTGCGTCAGGCGGAATAGCCGAAGAACCCGAGCACGGCCCCGAGTGTGATCACGGCGAGGCCGGCGCCGCGCATCCATTCCGTCCGGGTCAGCACCGCCTCGCCGATCCGCCGCACCTGCTGCGGCAGGAGCAGGCGGAAGGCGCCGCCGATCACCGCAAGCCAGCCGAGAACCGTGATGATCAAGCGCCAGTCGGGCGCCCAGACATTGTGGGTCAGCACGATCGCGAGCCCTGGCACAAAGGCGAGGAGCCCGGCGACGTAGATGAGCGCGCGGCTCGCCAGGAATTCCTGCGCCATCAGCCGATATTGTTCAGGGGCAGCGAGCATGCCGATGCCGATGACCGCAAAGAGCGGCCCGATCAGCCGCGCGAGGAAGAGGGAAGTTTGCACGGCTTGAGCCTCCGGAACGGCTGCCAGATGCGTCGTCCCGCGCAGCGCCATCGCCACCCGCCTGCGACCGGTTCTTGCCGGGACACGCGTGTACCATTCTTGCATCCGCCGGCGCGCATGAGAACCTCACGTTCAAACGGGGCGATCGCCCCCGGCGAGGCTTTGGGCCGTGCGTCCGGCTCGCGGGTCAATGCGCGCTTTGCGGCTTTACGGCTCTCGATCGAGCGTAGCCAGATCCGGCGATGAGGGCCGATGGCGCTTGCAGGCGCCTTCCCGCCGCCACACCTGTCGGGCTAAGGGGGAGCAAAGAGGTTTTATGTCCGAATCAGCCGAATCAGCCGAATCATCCGAAGCGCCGGGGCGGCGGCGCCTGACCATCTGCGGCCTGACCGAACTCGGCGCGTTTCGCAACGCCGACGTCACGCACATCCTGTCCATCCTCGACCCGAGCTATCCGGATCCGGCCGACTTCGCCTCCTATCGTCCGCACAAGCGGCTGACGCTCCGCTTCGACGACATCATCGAGGCGGGGCCCGGCATGCAATTGCCTGAGCGCCGCCACATCGAGGCGCTGCTCGCTTTCGGCGACGGTCTTGCGGTTCCCGAAGGCGACCCGCTCGGCCACCTGCTGGTGCATTGCCATGCCGGCATTTCGCGCTCGACCGCCTCGATGACTATCCTGCTCGCCGAGGCCTTGCCGGAGGCCGGGGCCGACGCGCTTTATGCGCGCATCCGTGAGATCAGGCCGCAGGCCTGGCCGAATTCGCGCATGATCGGGCTCGCCGACGATCTCCTCGGACGCGGCGGTATGCTTGTCGACGGGCTCCGCCGCCATTACGGCGAGCAGATCCGCCGCCGGCCCGATCTGGCGGACATGATCCAGCGGGTCGGCCGTGGAAAGGAAGTGCTGATGGCGGCCTGAGAGGAAATGCGGGATGTGCGGGCCCGAGGCTTCGCCATCAGAGCGTCCTTCGCTGTGCCGGGGTCACGCTCGAAGGAGCGCGGGGCCGAGCCGGCTCACCGCGGATTGATGGCGTGTGAGAGATGAAACCCTTCGGCCCGG